>CANNCS010000344.1 GCA_947503115.1 uncultured Marivita sp. | reverse complement strand
ATCCTTGTGTCCTCGAAATTCAGCCCCTTTGTCTTGCAGTCAGCGAACATGCATTCGATGAACCATCGCCAGCGGTAGTACCGCAGGATACGTTTGCCACGCAGCGGCTCGGAGCAGGCTACGATCAGTAGCTCACCCCCCTTGATGCGCTTTGCCCCAAAATGCAGATCAAGAGCGGGCTGGCCTGCCTTGGCTGGCAGAGTTGC
>CANNCS010000343.1 GCA_947503115.1 uncultured Marivita sp. | reverse complement strand
TTGAGGACCTCCTAGACTTCATCATGCCCAACACGGCGGAAAAGACCGTGTTTCTTGACTGGCTGTCTTGGTGCTTATGCCATGAGGCCGATAAGCCGTCTTGGGCGATCTTCCTGTTCTCCGAGAGGCATGGCACTGGCAAATCCACCTTGGCATCGATCGTGAAGAAACTCTTCGGGGAGGAGAACACGTCCGAACAGCAGGGGGTCAA
>CANNCS010000342.1 GCA_947503115.1 uncultured Marivita sp. | reverse complement strand
CACATATCCAGAAACAATTGCCCAAATGAATCTGAATTCAATAAAGAAACATGCCTCCCGCATGAATGTTTTCACAAATCGAGTCATCAATCATATCTTTCGATTAAATTCGATTCCTTTGATGCATCGAAAATACTCAATTGATAAATTCGCTCAATAAGACAAGTGGCGTTTTCGCAACGTATTGACGCCCATTATCCCTCGATCGCAAC
>CANNCS010000341.1 GCA_947503115.1 uncultured Marivita sp. | reverse complement strand
CAATTGAGGGCATACCATTCTTCGGTAGGAAATTAGCCATCAAGAAGCAATTGAGGATCAGAGTCGCGTAGTGTGGACCGCACCCACACAGGACGGCAAAGATTGCATCACCGTGCAGTCCCTTGAGGGTGCATCTGGCCAGACGGCCGTCGCTTTTCATGTGTCCGATCTCAGGCTCGATGGCACTTCGTCGTCGGAGCAGCGTCTTCAGTGC
>CANNCS010000340.1 GCA_947503115.1 uncultured Marivita sp. | reverse complement strand
GTGAGGCGGTTCTGCGATCGGGCAGAGTGGTGCCCCACCAGGCTGGCGGTGAAGTGCTCCGGGGTGCCTGTGCGCTCACATTGGGTGATGAACCACTTCCGGGTGGAGTGGAACACCGCCCCCTGTAACGCGGGGGAAAGCCGCCTGAGCTTGGCGTAGAGCTTCACCACCCGGTCCACCGACAGGTGAGGGAAGAGCCGCCCTGTCGTGGGGAG
>CANNCS010000339.1 GCA_947503115.1 uncultured Marivita sp. | reverse complement strand
ACTGAACAGACCTTCAATATCCGCAGCCGAGAGGTTGGCGAAGGTGCCGGTTGCGCTTGTGTCGTCTGTATAGACGATCGTCACGACCTCGTTTGCCTGGATATCTGCGCCTGGGGCCGCGGACGCCGGGTTGTGGTTCATCGTGACAGCGATCGTCTGTTCAGAGTCCGTGCTGTCCGGCGTGCCAGTCGACACATCTTCTTCACTGGTCAGGTAGG
>CANNCS010000338.1 GCA_947503115.1 uncultured Marivita sp. | reverse complement strand
ATTGGGTCTGGCCTGTCGAACTACGCAATTGAGTATGTGTCGGGAGATCTGACGGTTGATCCTGCGTCTCTGACGGTACGTGCGGATGACCAGACGAAGACGTATGGGACGGGTTTGAACCCGGTTGGGAGTGAGTTCACGATCACGGCAGGCACGCTGTTTTTCGAGGATGCGCTTGAGAGTGTGACGTTGTCGAGCGCGGGATTTGCGTCGGATGCGTCGGTTTCCGGG
>CANNCS010000337.1 GCA_947503115.1 uncultured Marivita sp. | reverse complement strand
GAAATCATCGGGCTGATGGCGGAGGACGTGGTGGCGAAGGGCAACCTGGGCCGCTTCCTGCTGGTCCGACCCAATGCGATCCGGGTGCTGAAGTCCAAGGCGGCGGAGCGGGTGGTTCCTCTGCACCCTGTGCTGGAACAGTACCGGGATCAGGCGCTCCCCACGACAGGGCGGCTCTTCCCTCACCTGTCGGTGGACCGGGTGGTGAAGCTCTACGCCAAGCTCAGGCGGC
>CANNCS010000336.1 GCA_947503115.1 uncultured Marivita sp. | reverse complement strand
AGAGAGAACCCGTTTAAGTTTATGCTCTATGCAAGTGGGGCTGGTATGATGCCCAATGTTGAAACCATTCAGTCTAGCTCTGCATTAGGAGCTATAGCGGATGGATCGTTTGGGTATTCTATTGGTCCAGAGATGGGTATCGACTCTATTGGAATGAGCCCTTGGTCAGCAGCTTTGGGTAGATAAAAGCTGGTCGAAAGCACCCCTTAAGGCTCTCTTAGCCTACAGGGCCG
>CANNCS010000335.1 GCA_947503115.1 uncultured Marivita sp. | reverse complement strand
CAGATCGGCTTATGGTTCGAGGTCAGCAAGAAGCAGCATCGGTGGTCGATCGGGGCAATGTCCTTCCCCTTGGCCTCTGACATGGTGGACCGCTCGGAGATCAGGGTTTTGAGCTTGTTGCCGTCCTCCGATCCCGTCGAGACCTTCACCTCCTCAGCGTAGATCAGCTTCTTCGTCAGGACCGGTCGGTTGAAGCGATTGATCAGCGGCTTGACCCCCTGCTGTTCGGACGTGTT
>CANNCS010000334.1 GCA_947503115.1 uncultured Marivita sp. | reverse complement strand
CACGGCGCTCAACTCGCAAGGAATATGGGGCAGAAAATCAACCAAAATGTGTGAATCTGATAGGGTGGAGGGGGGGCTTTTGAATGTCAGGTCCAAAGCCCCGAAGGACTTTGGAAGGCTACTTAGCCAACAACGTCTCCGTAGAAGCCTGTGGACAGCAGTGTTGCATGAGAATCAGAGCCAACCAGGTTGACTTCGTCCAGATCGGTCAGCGAGTCACCGAAGTCGAGGCTGCCGAT
>CANNCS010000333.1 GCA_947503115.1 uncultured Marivita sp. | reverse complement strand
GAACACCCCGAGCCTACGGCTCAGGGAAAGCAACGCCACCCTTCATTCATAGTTCAACATTAACCGGGACATCCCCCAACCCTGCCCGCACACGCCATAGCACGGCTTCGAGAAACAGACGATTATCCTTGCCCGTCACACCTGCATCGCCCTTCTTGCCAGACAAGTGCGGCGCGAGGCGAAGCCAGACGTCATCTGTCAACACAAACCGCTCTTCGTTCATTCAAACCTCCATTTTGG
>CANNCS010000332.1 GCA_947503115.1 uncultured Marivita sp. | reverse complement strand
TCAACGGCATCAAGCCATCAACACAAGATCAGGCCGCCGCTTGATGATCGCCCAAACACCAGATTTGACAATAGCTCACAGCCACCTCGAGAGATGCTGATTTGCGATAGCCAGTTTTGCCAGTCAGGGTCATCAGAAGATGTCGCGGGTCTTCGTCCATGACCTCAATGTCGCAGAAGCGGATACCAAAGAGTTCAGTCTCAGTGGGGCGCAGGAATGAGTGAACTGCGAACACAATGAC
>CANNCS010000331.1 GCA_947503115.1 uncultured Marivita sp. | reverse complement strand
AAGCAGTGCGGAGTGATTCGCCAAGTCTTGATGCTGGCTCTTGAAGACGGCTTGATTGACATCATTCCACCCATGCCGAAGCAGCGCACAGTAGACAAACCCCGTGTGAGTTTCACAGAAGCCGAGTACAGCCGGTTACTTGAGACTGCGAGGCAGATTGCTGATTCGCGCGAAACCCTTGTCAGAGGCGTCTCTGTGACGCGTGAACACTACAATGTCATTGTGTTCGCAGTTCACTCATTCCTGCGCCC
>CANNCS010000330.1 GCA_947503115.1 uncultured Marivita sp. | reverse complement strand
CATCATCGTCTCCCTTTTCAAAAAGGGAATCAGATCAGCTCAATAACTGAAACCAAGATGTGTGAATGTCATAGGGCCTGACCCGAGGATCTTATTGGCATGATGTCCTCGGGTCTAAGGTCGAGGATGACATGTATTGAAAAAGCGGCGCCGCCCTTTGGCCTGACTGTTCTCTCATTCTGCCGGGGTTGCCCCCGTGACCTGTGCCCGTCTTCGGGCCTTCTGAAACCGGTTTCTCAGGGTCGGCCCTTGCGGG
>CANNCS010000329.1 GCA_947503115.1 uncultured Marivita sp. | reverse complement strand
GGGACGGTACCCACATGCGAGGTGAGCAGCGCCATCGCATAGCGGACCGACTTGTAGCTCCCCGGGCGCAGGCGCTGAGCTTGCTCTGTCAGGTAGACGCGGGTCAGCTCCCCAACAGGCCGATCGCCCAGAAGACGACACCGCTGATATCGAGGGCGAGCAACCCCCAGTCGAGGAACTTCAGGGGGAGAAAGCTGAGGGGCATGGGCTTGGGCCTCCGTGACAATGCGCTGGAACGTGGTGTTGAGTTCTGCAACCCGGGCTT
>CANNCS010000328.1 GCA_947503115.1 uncultured Marivita sp. | reverse complement strand
CAATTGAGGGCATACCATTCTTCGGTAGGAAATTAGCCATCAAGAAGCAATTGAGGATCAGAGTCGCGTAGTGTGGGAAATCTCACGCGCGGACGACCATCTTGCTTCGTTGCATGACCTACACTACCCCTCCCAATTACGAAGAGTCGCACAGGTCAATGAAGCGCTTTCGATGAGGCATATCATGCCAAATCGATGAACCGGCCTAGTGTTCCGCACCTGACAAAGGATTCCCGTCAACGCCGCAATGTGGCATGGTCGGCGGATGAGACGCTCCGACAT
>CANNCS010000327.1 GCA_947503115.1 uncultured Marivita sp. | reverse complement strand
AACGGCTCCCCGTCGTGCCCGGCAGTCTTGGGCACCTGCACGTTCACCGTGCCCGCGGGCGTGTCGATCCGCTTGGGTGAACTGATGCGGTGGATGCCCCCACCCGCCGGCATCGGATACCATGACGGTTCTATATTCGCTTAGTGGAGGGCACATCGATGACAACAAAGATCAGTATTTTGGCGATCGACCTGGCAAAAGGCAGCTTTCAGGTCTGTGCTGTTGGGCCAGATGGGGTGGTTGTTTTCAACCGCGCTATGTCAAGAACGCGTTTGGCAACACT
>CANNCS010000326.1 GCA_947503115.1 uncultured Marivita sp. | reverse complement strand
AGACATCTGAACGAAATCAGACCAATACCTCAAACAGACGCCCCGAAATCAGCGACTTTTTCAACGGAATCGGCTCGATGCTGCCGTTCGCTGCGGTTGGTCCGGATGTCCGCTCTAGGCCGATTGCGTTAATTCGGTGCTCCAAACACCACGCCAGCCTGCTCTTGCCACTGCAATCCCGCGCACTCCGACAGCTGCATCACGGTCACGGCAGATACCTCCCGCCGAAACACCAGCCGTTTCAATACCTCAGGCGCGAGATATGCCAACCTGAGCTGCCTGCTGA
>CANNCS010000325.1 GCA_947503115.1 uncultured Marivita sp. | reverse complement strand
TGCATCATCGTCTCCCTTTTCAAAAAGGGAATCAGATCAGCTCAATAACTGAAACCAAAATGTGTGAATGTCATAGGTCCGAGGCCGAGGTTCACTGGCGGAGCTTCTTGGAAAGCCTGGTCGCCCGCGGCCTGCGCGGGGTCGAGTTCGTCGTGTCGGATGATCACTCCGGGCTGCGCGCTGCCCGGCGGGCTGTTCTAGGTGGGGCCACATGGCAGCGATGCCAGTTTCATCTCGCGCGCAACGCCATCCATCACGCGCCGAACGCCGAGATCCGCAAGCGTATCG
>CANNCS010000324.1 GCA_947503115.1 uncultured Marivita sp. | reverse complement strand
AGGGAACGCCGTGCGCTGGACGCGCTCGATGAAATCCGCGGAAACAGGTAAGAAGTGTCAGACTCGGAGCACTAGTGAGCGTTTGCTGAGGCTGATGATGCCAGATTCCCTGATATACTGAGCTTTATTTTGGGCCCATCTGAGAACGTGTGTCGAGTTTCCGCTTCAGCAAATCTTCGACAAGCTTCCGCAGCGCAGCGAACGTCCGGAGTCCGCCGATTCCGTTGAAAAAGTCGCTGATTTCGGGGCGTCTGTTTGAGGTATTGGTCTGATTTCGTTCAGATGTCTAAG
>CANNCS010000323.1 GCA_947503115.1 uncultured Marivita sp. | reverse complement strand
AATTGAGGGCATACCATTCTTCGGTAGGAAATTAGCCATCAAGAAGCAATTGAGGATCAGAGTCGCGTAGTGTGCGCGCGTTCACAACAAGGTTCATAATCACCTGTTCCAACTGCCGTTTGTCCGCTCGGATCGGCGGAAGACCCGGTGTTTGCCGCAGATCCAGAGCTACCTTTTCACCAACCAGACGATTCAGAAGATGTGTCAGGTCCGACAGAATATCGCGCAACTCATACCAAAGGGGCTGGCTTCTGACTCATTAGGGATTTCTGAGGTTCCCAGCTCGCCCGCGCTCTGATTCCATG
>CANNCS010000322.1 GCA_947503115.1 uncultured Marivita sp. | reverse complement strand
ACGTGTGCCGCCGCTGCCCATGGAAACGCGACTGAAGGTCATCGCCAAGACTGTGCAGGAGACGCCGCCCAACGCCACGCACTGGAGCCGCGCGCTGATGGCCGAAGCCATGTGCATCTCGCCGTCGAGCGTCGGCCGCATATGGGCGGAGGCTGGCCTGAAACCGCATCTCACAAAGGGGTTCAAGGTCTCAAACGACCCGCTGTTCGAGGAGAAGGTCACCGATATCGTCGGGCTTTACCTCGACCCGCCGGATCGGGCGGTCGTGCTTTGTGTCGATGAAAAATCTCAGATCCAGGCACTCGACCGCAC
>CANNCS010000321.1 GCA_947503115.1 uncultured Marivita sp. | reverse complement strand
CCCGAGAGCGCCGCGCACTCGACGCGCTCGATCAAATCAGGGGAAATCGGTAGCAAATGTCAGACTCGGAACACTAGTGTAGCTCAATTTGGGAAATAGGTCCCAAAATACCAAAAAGGACGTTCGACACATGTCTCTCGATCTGACAACAATAAGCTCCCAAGAGCAGCTTGCAGCGATCTATATCGGTTATTACGACCGCGCCGCCGATCCGGTTGGCGAAGACTTCTGGGAAAGCGCAGTCGCCAACCCGAACCTGAGCCTCGCCGACATCGCGTCGGACTTCGCGACACAGCCCGAGACGCTGATCGCG
>CANNCS010000320.1 GCA_947503115.1 uncultured Marivita sp. | reverse complement strand
CTTCTTCGATCCGCGAGAAGCCGGTTGCGATGACTTCGGAACCGTCGCCGGATGTCAGAACGATCGCCGGGATCGTGTCGGACTGCGAACCATCGTCAAGGAAGGTCACGTCGGTGATGGTCGGGTCCAGCGTCAGCGTGGTGCCAGCCGGCAGAGTGCCGTCAGCGATCAGCGCCTGAAGCGGTGCCTGCAGAGCGTTCACGAAGCCTTGGTGTGTGCCAGCTGTGTTGGCCGCGTCGGATTCGATGTTCACATCAACCGGACCGTTGCCCGTGTCGATGGTGAAACGGATACCGTCCACGTCGATGTTGTTC
>CANNCS010000319.1 GCA_947503115.1 uncultured Marivita sp. | reverse complement strand
AAATACCCCGCCCGCAAAAAGCACGGGTACTGTTCAAAGTCGTGGTTCAGGACCGGTTTCGACGAGTTGCGACGCCGCCTCAGAACAAACGAGGATACGCCGATATTCGGGTCAAAGTTGGCCGTCAAGAAACGATTACAGGCGGGAGTCGCGTAGTGTGATAGTCCGCCTTGAATAAGCCTCAAAGCATTAAAAGTAATTTATAAAGTGGAGATTTGGGTTCCCCCGCGCTGCAGGGTTTTGTATTATTGCATTGAAAACCCTGCAATTTGGTTTGGCCATGAAGCACCGCAACCGCCCACCCGAACAAGATGATCTTCT
>CANNCS010000318.1 GCA_947503115.1 uncultured Marivita sp. | reverse complement strand
AGAGCCCTGTCTTGGTGTGTCAGCAGTGTGGTCACCTGGTCGTCGGTGAGGACCCGGTGGGGAACAGGGTCAGGGGGTGCCCCAACCCCAAGGGAGGACCAAGGGGTCGTCTCCAACTCCCCTGTTGTGACACACCAGTCCAGGAATGCTGTGACCTGATCCCAGACCCGCCGCTGTGTCTGTGGGGTCAGGACCTGGGGTTCCAGTTGCCCCGACAGCACCGCCAGCTCGGAAAGGCTCTTGTCCCGCGCCACCGCGTATTTGCGGATGTTCGGGGACAGTTGGGCCAGCAGGGACAGGAACGTGCTCCCCTGGGTCAGGGT
>CANNCS010000317.1 GCA_947503115.1 uncultured Marivita sp. | reverse complement strand
ATCCATCAAGCACGGCGCTCAACTCGCAAGGAATATGGGGCAGAAAATCAACCAAAATGTGTGAATCTGATAGGGCACACCATGAGGGATCGCCTTAGGGCTGTCGAGTGTCCGTCAGATTTGATTGACCAAATCGGTGGGTGGAAGTCCGTCGGTGGCGTTGGTGTGAACTATGGGCAGGGGTACTCTACGGGTAAAGTCAAAGAATGGTTTTGCCGGATTGTGAGTTAGTAGTAGATGCCGTGCTTGCTAGTGTTCCCCGCCTGACATAGGATTCCCAACGCTGCTGCGTCGTGGCATGATTGGCGGATGAGACGCTCCGAC
>CANNCS010000316.1 GCA_947503115.1 uncultured Marivita sp. | reverse complement strand
AACAGCGTCCAGCTATGCTGCCAACTGGCATCTCGCCGCTGTCATCATCGCTTCAAGATGAATGTCCACGGGCCCTAATATGTGCCATTCACATGGCGCTAAGCCTTCCCAATAAGAAGAACTTTGAACTATTTAGTCGACCCTGAACAAGGCAATTTAGGCCATGATGGGTGTGTATAGCGGCTGATTGCGGTCAGTATTGGCTGCCGTAATTTGGATTGTGTTGAGCATTGCGGCGAGCAAGGAGACAAAAAGAGACCTGATACCAAAGGGGCTGGCTTCTGACTCATTAGGGATTTCTGAGGTTCCCAGCTCGCCCGCGCTCTGATTCCATG
>CANNCS010000315.1 GCA_947503115.1 uncultured Marivita sp. | reverse complement strand
CGCGTCATGCGCATGCGCCTGAAGGCCAAGGGTCACAGCGCAAGCCCGCGCACCGCACTCGATCTGCTAGAGCGCATTCAACAGCACGTTGCCCGCATCGGCCCTGCAACCAAGACAACCCTTACCCGACAGCAACCGGAACAATTGGACCTCTTCGACGCTCTGAACTTGAAAACACCTAACTGAAACGGCCATGTTGTGGCAAAAGTGGGTATCCCACTTCAATAATATCAATCACTTACCCGACTAACTGTCGAACTTAGCACACTACGCGACTCTGATCCTCAATTGCTTCTTGATGGCTAATTTCCTACCGAAGAATGGTATGCCCTCAAT
>CANNCS010000314.1 GCA_947503115.1 uncultured Marivita sp. | reverse complement strand
TTATGTGGACCTTTCTGAACCACTCGGGCAACAGTACGACACGGCAGCGCACCGCCCTGATGGAGCGTTACCTCGCGCGCTTTAATGCATCCACAGTGCGCATGCTCTTGGCAGATCGTGAATTCATCGGGCAGGAATGGTTCAATTTTCTCAAGGACAAGAACATTCCATTCGCGATCCGCGTGAAGGAAGATCAGCTCGTTGTCGTCGGGGGACGCGAGTATTCGCTGCGCTCTTATCTGAAGCGCTGCAAGGGAGAGCGTGGCTTCACAGCAACTCTGCCAGCCAAGGCAGGCCAGCCCGCTCTTGATCTGCATTTTGGGGCAAAGCGCATCAAGGGGGGTGAGCT
>CANNCS010000313.1 GCA_947503115.1 uncultured Marivita sp. | reverse complement strand
CTGTGCAATATGCTCAACGAGCTTGCCAGCATAACGGACCGGTATGAAGAAGATTTCCTTCTCGGTGACAAACTCTCGGAGCAACTCTTCCACGACATCGCCGGAGAGCGTGTTGATTTCCTTCATCACCTCCGTCGCATACTCCTGCACATTCAGCGAGTACGGGTTGAACTTGGCATCCAGCGTGCGGTGTCGGAGGGCATGATACAGCGACGCCACCTGCTCGGGGTCCTCATAGGCAGCCTTGACCCGTCGAATAAGGTCAACGAAGCGATCATAGTCCTGACCACCGGCACTGTAGCCCTCATGGTCGACCTTTATGATGTAGAAGCGGCGATCCCCAGGCTCCAGCCAGATCGGC
>CANNCS010000312.1 GCA_947503115.1 uncultured Marivita sp. | reverse complement strand
CAGACGGCCGTCGCTTTTCATGTGTCCGATCTCAGGCTCGATGGCACTTCGTCGTCGGAGCAGCGTCTTCAGTGCAGTCGTCAGTCCGCGTTTGGACCCTGCGATCAGCACCTGGGTTTTTTCCACGTCATGGCCACGATAGCCGCGATCAACAACCGCGAGGCTGGAACACTGGTCGGTCAGGATTTCCACCTGCTCCAAGGCCTCCGTCAATGTGTGCCCATCGTAAGGATTGCCCGGCATGGCACGCATGCCGACCACGAAGCCTTCCTCAATCGTCGTGGCGATGCTGACCTTGGTGCCAAACTCATATCGGACCCGGGCTTTGCCTTTGGAGATACAGTCGACGTCAGGCTCATGCAGGGCATAAATCTTGCCACT
>CANNCS010000311.1 GCA_947503115.1 uncultured Marivita sp. | reverse complement strand
ATGGAATCAGAGCGCGGGCGAGCTGGGAACCTCAGAAATCCCTAATGAGTCAGAAGCCAGCCCCTTTGGTATAAGGTGTTCATACCTGCCCTAGGAGCCGCCCATGACCGGAGATTTGTCGCCTATCGACAAGGCCAAATACGTCGCCGCCAAACGCGCGGCTGACATGGTCGAGGACGGCATGCGCGTCGGATTGGGCACCGGATCGACAGCTGCTTGGCTGGTGCGCCATCTTGGCGATCGGGTCCGTGATGAAGGTCTGCGCATCAAGGGTGTGCCGACCTCGACCCGCACCGCACAGCTGGCGCGTCAAGTCGGTATCGAGGTGATCACGCTAGTGCTCCGAGTCTGACACTTCTTACCTGTTTCCGCGGATTTCATCGAGCGCGTCCAGCGCACGGCGTTCCCT
>CANNCS010000310.1 GCA_947503115.1 uncultured Marivita sp. | reverse complement strand
TCTCGCCGGTCGGCACCACCCCTAAAATTGGCGAAATGCGCCCTGTGTCGTGTAGTGTGCGAACTTAGGGACCCCGGCCTCCTTAACGCCATTGACGACGCCGCAAGATCGCGCGGAATGAACCGCTCTGCGTTTCTTGCAAGCCCAGCTCGGAAAGAGATAGCCGGCAGCTGGTAACCACCAGCCCGCGCCGAGCTTTACGCATTAACTAACCCGTTTAAAGATCATTGCGCGCCAGAAGAGCCTGCGTCCTGACTTGATCAAAATACCAATTTTGTGCAGCTGGCAATTACGTAAACTCTCATCGTCTATAGATTTTAATAGACATTGGATGGATATTATACCAAAGGGGCTGGCTTCTGACTCATTAGGGATTTCTGAGGTTCCCAGCTCGCCCGCGCTCTGATTCCAT
>CANNCS010000309.1 GCA_947503115.1 uncultured Marivita sp. | reverse complement strand
TGAGTTTGATATTTGGCCAATAGGTGATCAATCACTTTTCCGACTTGGGAAATCCGGTGCGCCTGACTGGCTTAATTATTCGGATTAATGGGCGGCCACGGTAGAAAGAGGCTGCAGGTATCATTTGCAAACCTGTTCGACTGTTTTGTTGGGCAAAATCCAGTGGCTTGAAATGTCCTTACCTCACTGCGGTGATCATGTGTTTTGCGGAGTTCACGGCCAGCAACCCAATAGTGGCAAGTTGCACAGATTTGGCTATTTGGCGAATAGTGACCCATTTGATCGTCTCCCCGTTCGTATGATCAGGATACGAATGGCTTGGGATATTGGATGACAATCTACACACGAGCTATGGCTGAATCTGGTGTTTGGGCGGTTTGAAAGCTGGCGGTGCATCTGGTTGGTTTGATGTCGCCAAAC
>CANNCS010000308.1 GCA_947503115.1 uncultured Marivita sp. | reverse complement strand
CGTTCCTGGATGCGCCGACGGCTGACGAAGCCGCTGGCTTCATCGGTGAAGTGTTCCTGAACCTTTTCAACCGCGCGATCGTATCTTTCGATTAAATTAGATTCCTTTAATATATCGCAAATACTCAATTGATAAATTCGCTCAATAAGACAAGTGGCGCTTTCGCAACGTATTGACGCCCATTGTCCCTCGATCGCAACAGCCGTTCGCCGCACTGAGTTTTTATCGTTGCCTGTCAGTTGGTTACAAGATCAATACCACCCCATCACCGCAGATCCGCCTTTCTTGTTTCGTTGCGCGGCCTGCACTACCCCTCACAATTACGAAGATTTGCGCAGGTCAATGAAGCGCTTTCGATGAGGCATATCATGCCAAATTGATGAACCGGCCTGGTGCAGCCCAATTTGGGAAATAAGTCCC
>CANNCS010000307.1 GCA_947503115.1 uncultured Marivita sp. | reverse complement strand
CCTTCGAGTGTGGCACTGAGCGTTTCCAGCAAAGGTTGATCGTCCACATCGAAGGCATCTGTCAGCGGGCGTAGGCGGACGCCCTCGCGCTCTGCCACCATCTGCATCACGATTGTCGCGGCGATCATGCAAGCCAGGATCAGTCGATTGCGGGGCGCGGTGTCCTTGATGCGCAGGGCCTCGATGTTGAACCCTTTGCGCTTCATCGTGCGGAACAGTTCTTCGATTTTCCACCGTTTTGCATAGCGCTCGGCGACATCCAAAGCGCCTATGACATCGGTGACGTCATAGGTTGTCAGGAGGCGCCAATGTACCGGTTTGATCCCGTCAGGAGGGGTCTCTTCGTGCAGATCGATATAGGTAAGGATGATTGACGCAGGCGTCGTTTTTTCCAATCGCTTCGGAGGTTTGATTGTCATCTGACCAAA
>CANNCS010000306.1 GCA_947503115.1 uncultured Marivita sp. | reverse complement strand
CTCGATCGACTTCGCCTTGCGAACGTAAGGCGGGACCAACGCCGAGCGGAACGTCACCGGCGTGCCCGTCTTCGAACGCACCTTCGGGATCTGTACCGTGACCGGGCCGATGCCGGTCTGCACGGCGCGTTCTGGGTGGTGTCCGTTCCGAACAACCGTGGCTCGGCCCTCCGGGGTGCGATGTTTCGAAAATTCGGCCAGGAAAGCAACCAGCTCCGCCTCGACAGCCGTTTGCAGAAGCTCCCGTGCGCCCTTGCGCAGAAGATCCGTCAGCGGGTCCGACACCGTGTCTCGACCGGAAAATTCGATGATGGTAGCGTCATTCATGGTGGTGCGTCCTCAATGGTTGGTGGTTTGTTTGGCGACATCAAACCAACCAGATGCACCGCCAGCTTTCAAACCGCCCAAACACCAGATTCAGCCATAGCTC
>CANNCS010000305.1 GCA_947503115.1 uncultured Marivita sp. | reverse complement strand
TCGCTCTCGCCGATCTGCGTAAGTTACTAACCCCGCATGTTCCACTGGGCAAGTCACGCATTGAGACCCTCTGCCTGCTCGTGCTGGGCATGATCAGCGCCCGTACCGTCAACCTGACCCACATTGCTGCGGAGCGACCGGCTCGCGCAAAAGTTGCGTCAACCTACCGCCGCCTGCAGCGGTTCTTTCAACAGGTGATCCTGCCCGAAGATTGGAGCGTTGGGATCGTGATGGCGCTGATCGGCAATCCGGATCGGTGGTACTTGTGCCTCGATCGGACGAACTGGAAAATCGGCAAGTCCGACATCAACGTTCTCGTGCTGGCGGTGGTGACCGAGCGCTACCGCGTTCCCCTTATGTGGACCTTTCTGAACCACTCGGGCAACAGTACGACACGGCAGCGCACCGCCCTGATGGAGCGTTACCTCGCG
>CANNCS010000304.1 GCA_947503115.1 uncultured Marivita sp. | reverse complement strand
GATTCCGTTGAAAAAGTCGCTGATTTCGGGGCGTCTGTTTGAGGTATTGGTCTGATTTCGTTCAGATGTCTAAGGCGTAGCCGCCGCTTCAACCTGCGGCGGGCTCCATCGGTTTGAGCTTTGCGAGTTTCCGGAGGTTTTGGGCGGTGGCTGCGAGGGTAAATTCGTCTTGAACGCCGCATGGGCCCCGTAATCGGAGCCGCCCCAGGCCGAGGATGCGTTTGAGGTGGGCAAAGAGCATTTCGACCTTTTTTCGTCGCGCCTGAGCCTTGGGGTTGAACTCAGAGGCAGTGCATTGGCGAGCGAAGTCTCTGACGATCTCATATTTATCGCGATGGACCGAACGCGTTTCCGCGTTAGGGCAGCACTTTGCTTTCAGCTCGCATCCTGTGCAGTCTGATTTCAGTGCCCGATAGTTTCTGGATTTCCAAACTGGCG
>CANNCS010000303.1 GCA_947503115.1 uncultured Marivita sp. | reverse complement strand
TACCGGACGTCATCACGTCAATCGGAACCAGAGATTGGGCGAAAGTGGGTCAATGATCGCAGCCCTTGGTATTAGCCGAAGAACAACCATGGCCGCCAAGCGACCCGCGCGGGCCTCGCTTCGCTACGCAAAGGCTCCGCTCAGCCCGCGCTACCGGCGGGAATTACACCAACTGGCGGGACACTGCTAAGATGGTTCTACTGTGATCTTTATTGTGGGTTGTGTTCTGTAAACAGTATGCTGGGTCTTTCAGAGGCACGAAACAGCATGATTTCGTCGTAGCCGATCACTCAAGGCATTTTCAGCATGGCTTTTTGGTTTCGCCACCTTTTGACGTTGGGCTCTTCGGCAGGGCCAAGTTCACCCTCTTGGCACCCTATGACATTCACACATTTTGGTTTCAGTTATTGAGCTGATCTGATTCCCTTTTTGAAAAGGGAGACGATGATG
>CANNCS010000302.1 GCA_947503115.1 uncultured Marivita sp. | reverse complement strand
TTAGACATCTGAACGAAATCAGACCAATACCTCAAACAGACGCCCCGAAATCAGCGACTTTTTCAACGGAATCGTCCCGAAGCAATGCTTCGACAATTGTGCAAAGACTCCCCTGCCGACCTCGCGCTTTTGGAGGTGGATGAAATCAGACAAACCCTGATCGCGAATATTGACCTGATGGCTGGCAAATCCCACAACGCAGCGCGTGCGTTCGCACGGGAATATACGGCCTTCCAAGAAAACTGGAGCGACCGCATTGCAGCGACACGCGATATTCCAGTCCAGATCTATCTAGCCGAAGAAGATCCCACCTTAGACCTAGATGCGATCCCTCAGCTCGAGGACGCGTATCCCTGGATGTCATTCAACGTGGTGCAAAACGCGGGCCTAGTGTTCCCCGCCTGACATAGGATTCCCAACGCTGCTGCGTCGTGGCATGATTGGCGGATGAGACGCTCCGAC
>CANNCS010000301.1 GCA_947503115.1 uncultured Marivita sp. | reverse complement strand
ATCGTCTCCCTTTTCAAAAAGGGAATCAGATCAGCTCAATAACTGAAACCAAGATGTGTGAATGTCATAGCCCCCCGGGAGGGCGCATTGGCGTGCCGTTTGCTCAGAGCCACCGTTACGCGCGTGACGCTGCACCGCTTTGTTCAGAGGCTGCGTGCGCCCACCCAGGGTCGGGCGCTTACGTCTTTCTCAACGAACATTGCTCCCGGCGCGGAACAGCACCGCAGGTGCCCGCGCCATCGGTCACGCCGGAGGCGTGCTTCCAGCACGACCCGCCCCCCGGGCTGGCGATTGGCAACCGTATGCGCGACGCTCATATTTCGTTCGGACTTGGCCACCATAAAGCGCACCGTTCGTCCCAAGGACGCCATCCCGCGGTCTGGTGATGGCGCTCTCATACCAAGGGCTGCGATCATTGACCCACTTTCGCCCAATCTCTGGTTCCGATTGACGTGATGACGTCCGGTAG
>CANNCS010000300.1 GCA_947503115.1 uncultured Marivita sp. | reverse complement strand
GATTGAGCAACCTGCTGTCTGGAAATTTTTCTGAGAGCGGGTCATGCCTCCTGGCATTCCCACTTGATGTAGGCCTTCGTGTCTGAGGCCCATTTTTCGTCGATCTCGACCAGTACGGCGGTGACGAGCCGCAGGAGGGCTTCGTCGCTGGGGAAGACCCTGACCTTCACGGTACGCCGCTTGAGCTCCTGCTGGACGGAGCGCTCCATCGGGTTCGAAGTGCGCAGCCGGCGGCGGTGCTGCTCGGGTAGAGTGAAGACCGCGAGGCCCTCGGGCGCATTTTCCTCGAGCCATGCGGCCAGGTTCGGCGCCGAGGTGCGATAGCTGGCGACTAGCTCGGCCAGAGCAGTTTCGGCCTTGGGGAGATCGTCTGCAGTCCAGATCGATTTCAGCTGCTTACCGATACGCTTGCGGATCTCGGCGTTCGGCGCGTGATGGATGGCGTTGCGCGCGAGATGAAACTGGCATCGCTGCCAT
>CANNCS010000299.1 GCA_947503115.1 uncultured Marivita sp. | reverse complement strand
CTACCGGACGTCATCACGTCAATCGGAACCAGAGATTGGGCGAAAGTGGGTCAATGATCGCAGCCCTTGGTATTACACCCTGTTGACCCTATGTGCTTGGGTCGCGTGCCATCTTCCGCAGGCAAGAAAATACTGTTTGCTCACAGTGTGTTACTGCAAACATTAGAAGGTGGACCACGGGTCCGACATTCAGATTTTCAGACTATTTGGCAGATCTCAGCAGACGAACCTTTACACAACTCCCAAGTGGAAGCACCAACCCCCAAGTGCCTTACGAAAATACGGCAGGATTGTGGCCTGCCGAAGCGTGACCTCTTTATGACGACAGGCCTTATTTTGGTCAACTTTGAGAATGGGGGGAAACTTTTTCGTGTATTCCCAGATATATATCACCTTATGCGTGTGCGTCGGCACACTACGCGACTCTGATCCTCAATTGCTTCTTGATGGCTAATTTCCTACCGAAGAATGGTATGCCCTCAATTG
>CANNCS010000298.1 GCA_947503115.1 uncultured Marivita sp. | reverse complement strand
AGACATCTGAACGAAATCAGACCAATACCTCAAACAGACGCCCCGAAATCAGCGACTTTTTCAACGGAATCGGCTCTAAGCAGCCATTTACGTTTGAAACCAAACAAACATGGGTAATCCGATGGAACATATCCTTGGATCCCTGCCCTAAAAGCTGGTTGTCGTTCGCAATCACTCTGGCCTCAAACAGGCTTCCCGTGACCTGCGTTCCGTGACAGGGTTACGCCATGTCCGATCAGGCAGTGTTCCTTAAAGGTAATCTTTTTCGCCACATCTCGATGATGTCGCTGACAGCCTCGGTCGGGCTGATGGCTGTGTTCGCGGTCGATTTCGTCGACATGATCTTCATCTCCATGCTGGGCAAAGAGGAATTGGCCGCAGCTGTGGGTTATGCCGGGGCGATCCTATTTTTCACCACGTCATACCAAAGGGGCTGGCTTCTGACTCATTAGGGATTTCTGAGGTTCCCAGCTCGCCCGCGCTCTGATTCCATGG
>CANNCS010000297.1 GCA_947503115.1 uncultured Marivita sp. | reverse complement strand
TTGATTGGCGGTCGATCGGCTGATTCAATTCTCTCAACGAATGGGAGGATTGGGGATGATGGGACCGAGGCAAGAGGCGCAGGCAGCTTTGTTCTACGAGTTCTCGCTAGAGGATCACGTTCCTCATAATCACTTGGTGCGGTCGATTGATCGTTTTGTTGATCTGACCAGCGTCCGTGCTCACCTAGCGGATTTCTACAGCCACACTGGTCGGCCCTCCATCGACCCAGAGCTGCTGATCCGGATGCTTCTGATCGGGTATTGCTTTGGCATTCGATCCGAGCGGCGGCTGTGCGAAGAGGTGCATCTGAACCTTGCATACCGCTGGTTTTGCCGGCTCGATCTGACGGACAACATCCCGGATCATTCGAGCTTTTCCAAGAACCGTCACGGTCGCTTTCGGGAGAGCGACCTGTTGCGCCATGTGTTTGAGGGGACGGTCGCGCGCTGCATGGAAGAGGGTTTGGTCGGCGGCCAGGGCTTCGCCGTCGATGCTAG
>CANNCS010000296.1 GCA_947503115.1 uncultured Marivita sp. | reverse complement strand
TGTGAAAACATTCATGCGGGAGGCATGTTTCTTTATTGAATTCAGATTCATTTGGGCAATTGTTTCTGGATATGTGATTCAGCGCAGCTTTATCGAACGAAACAACTGATCACCCGGTACTCCGCCTCAAACCGAAATCGTAACCTGAACGCTGCCGGCAATTGCGCTTGGTTCCGATGCCGCGCAGATCAGGCGCGTGACCACACGGTTCTGCCGCGCAAGGTGAAGCGGGGCTTTGTGTCCTTCCCCGTGCTGTGATTGGAACAACCGCAGCTCTTTTTGGCGTTTTACATGTGCCGCGAAGCACAACGTTCCGCCTTGAAGAAGGAACTGTCTCTCAACAAGAAAAGACATCGCAACAACCAGCGCTTAGGAATGTGTTCGGAGGCGGCTGACTGGCCCATGAGGCCGCCCCGGGAAGTGGCTACGGACAAGAGTGTAGCGCGACAATCTGGATGAGAAGAGCGCGTCAATCAGGATGAGAATCCTTGGTCGCGACGTTTGAGACGATGC
>CANNCS010000295.1 GCA_947503115.1 uncultured Marivita sp. | reverse complement strand
ATCGAAGGCGTGACCGACGCAGCCGCGACCGTCACAGCCGCCAAGGCGACCATTGATGGCGTCTTCGCAGCGACCGCAGGTGAAGAATTCCGCCTGACGTTGATGACCGATGAGATCACTGGGACGGATAACGACGACACGTTCAACGCTTACGTAAAGCAGGACGGTGGTTTGTCGAACTCGCTGTCCTCCGCTGACATTTTGGATGGCGGCGCAGGCAATGACCGCCTCTATGCTGATCTGACAAGCGAGTACCTGGGCAATGCCGGTGACGCGGTTGACTATACCGATATTCAACCTCGCGTGAAGAATATCGAAGAGATCGACATCGAAGCACGCGATTTTGGAGATGGTGACGGGGCAGAGATTGTCGTCGACGGCAAGCATATCACCGACCACGTTGAAATCGGCTCCTACTACTCCGATGGCGACCTGGTGATCGAGAACCTGACCACGCTGACCTCTTCGGGCTACGCGCGGGACACGTCCGAGATCACCATCACCATGGATCACA
>CANNCS010000294.1 GCA_947503115.1 uncultured Marivita sp. | reverse complement strand
AATACCACCAGGAGTCGTCTCGGTCAGCGTCACAGTACCATCGGCTTCTGTTGCGGTATAAACCGCGCCAGGTGCAGTGTTGATAGCTTCAAGAAGGCCCTCAGTATCGACGAATTCATGTGTAATAGACGATGTTGACGCGTTGAAGATCCTGATCGTGTCACCAGCCCCCACATCCGCGATCGAGAACGTTGCAACCTCCGCAACGGCATCTCCTACCGACATATAGTGACCGTCCTGGAAGTTCATGACGGTGTCGTCGCCGAACACGCCATCCATAACGACGGTTTCGTTGCTGGTCATGTTGAGCAGCGCATTGTTGCTGCTCACGGTGAACAGTGGGTTATTACTTCCTGACGCGCTCGTTGAGAGAACGATGAGGTCGTCACCATCACCACCATTGATGACGTTGTCGGTTGCATCCATGGCCTGTGAACCCGAGAACATTAGGTTGCTTTCGCCTTCGCCCACACCCGCATTTGTCGAGTTGGCCTCATCGCCAGCGGCGCTCAGACCGTCGAACCAT
>CANNCS010000293.1 GCA_947503115.1 uncultured Marivita sp. | reverse complement strand
TGTCCGGCGTGCCAGTCGACACATCTTCTTCACTGGTCAGGTAGGCTGTGAAGTCGAGGAAGTCGAGGCCAGTATTGTCGACCACTGTGGTGCCTGCAATAGCATCCGTCACCGTAACTTGTGCAGCGGATTGAACAGTTACCTCAATATCTGGGAGGTTATCATAAGTAGTGTTCGTCGCGGTCAGCGTCACAATACCATCGGCTTCTGTTGCGGTATAAAGCACGAAAGCTGCAAGGTTGATATAGTTAAGAAGGCCCGCAGCATCGACGAATTGTTGTACTAGAATACTACTGCTACCCGTTGACATCGCGTTCTCGATCCCGATCACGTCACCAGCCACCACATCCGCGATCGAGAACGTTGCTTCTTCCGTAATCGAAGAAAGACTATCGCCCTGCGTCACAGTCACATCGACTGGTTGAGCGTCTTCAACAGTTACGTGAACATCTGAGAGGTCAATACCACCAGGAGTCGTCTCGGTCAGCGTCACAGTACCATCGGCTTCTGTTGCGGTATAAACCGCGCCAGGTGCAG
>CANNCS010000292.1 GCA_947503115.1 uncultured Marivita sp. | reverse complement strand
CTTCTTACCTGTTTCCGCGGATTTCATCGAGCGCGTCCAGCGCACGGCGTTCCCTGGTGAGAATATCTTCTGCGGTTTTGGTCCATTTGAAGGGCTTGGGTCTCTCGTTGTGGTGCGCCAGATAATCGTAGATCGTGGCCTCAAGATCATCGACGCTGGAATAGCTGCCGCGCCGGATGCGCCTTGATGTGATTTCGGCGAAGAAACGTTCGACCAGGTTCAGCCAAGACGCACTGGTGGGCGTGAAGTGGAGCTTGAAGCGCGGGTGCTTTTCCAGCCAGGCCTTCACCTCGGGCGTTTTGTGGGTGGCGTAGTTGTCGAGCACCAGATGCACATCGCGCTGCGTGGGCACGGCCTTGTCGATCTGGCGCAGGAATTTCAGGAACTCCTTCGCTCGGTGGCGCGGCATGCAATCACCGATGACCTTGCCCGACTTCACATCCAGCGCGGCGAAAAGCGTGGTGGTGCCGTGGCGTTTGTAGTCGTGCGTTACGGTCGCGGCGCGGCCCTTCTTGAGCGGCAGTCCGGGCTGGGTGCGGTCGAGTGC
>CANNCS010000291.1 GCA_947503115.1 uncultured Marivita sp. | reverse complement strand
CAGAGTCCGTGCTGTCCGGCGTGCCAGTCGACACATCTTCTTCACTGGTCAGGTAGGCTGTGAAGTCGAGGAAGTCGAGGCCAGTATTGCCGCCCCCTGTGGCTGCAATAGCATCCGTCACCGTAACTTCTTCAAAGAATTGAAAAGTTACCTCAATATTTGTGAGGTCAGTACCACCAGGATTCGTCTCGGTCAGCGTCACAGTACCACCGTCTTCTGATGCGGTATAAGCCGCGCCAAGTTCAGGATTGTTGATAGCTTCAACAAAGCCCGCAGCATCGACGAATTCAATCGCTAAACCAAGACTCCCAGTCCCTGGTATCGCGTTGAAGATCCTGATCGTGTCACCAGCCCCCACATCCGCGATCGAGAACGTTACAGTTTCCGGAACCGGATCACCAGTATCAGTATAGCCATCCTCCACAGTGACTGGTTGAGTGGCTGTAACACCTACCTCAACATTTGAGCGGTTAATACCACCAGGAGTCGTCTCGGTCAGCGTCACAGTACCATCGGCTTCTGTTGCGGTATAAACCGCGCCAGGTGCAG
>CANNCS010000290.1 GCA_947503115.1 uncultured Marivita sp. | reverse complement strand
GCTACGCCCTCCCTCCGAGACCCCACCCCCGCGTTCTCATCCTGATTGACGCTGGATTCTCACCTTGTTTGTCGCGCTTCTAACGCCAGCCCCTTACTCTTTCTGGGCAGAACTGGGAGGTTCCAACAATCAAATTTTAGGTGTGTCCCAGAGCGAGTCACGCACCTCGCTCCGTCCGGCTGCGCCGGCGCTGCGCAGAAAATACCGGAAACTTTTGAGCTCCTGACGGAATAGCGTCCGCTGTCACCTGTCGGCTCATGCCTTGCGGCGAGGCGAGCTTCAGGGCAGCAACCACATGCCGAAGTTACGCCCGCTCGACATCCAGATCTGCCAGTCGGCCACGGATCATCGCCAACTTCACGTCAATGTCGTTTCTGTCTACCAACCGCGATTTCCGCCCATTCGCTTCCCTCCGAGCATAAAGCGCGGAAGAGAATGGCGTAAGGAGTTCCAGCCGCTCGTTGGCACCAGACCACCAAGTGGAGAGTTTGAGGTAATACCAAGGGCTGCGATCATTGACCCACTTTCGCCCAATCTCTGGTTCCGATTGACGTGATGACGTCCGGTAGG
>CANNCS010000289.1 GCA_947503115.1 uncultured Marivita sp. | reverse complement strand
GCGGTCGCTGCGAAGACGCCATCAATGGTCGCCTTGGCGGCTGTGACGGTCGCGGCTGCGTCGGTCACGCCTTCGATGATCGACTTGGCGCTGCTTTGTGCGGCGGCGTCGGATGTGTAGTCGATGCCAGCGGCGTCCGCGGCGTCGGTCCAGGCTGTCGCAACTTCGATCTTGTTGAGGATCGTTGTGCGGTCATTGCCTTCTGCGGAGTCCTGCGCGCCTTCGATGATGGCGAGGATGATCTCACCAACCGACAGAGCACCTTCGTCGCCAGCAATCGCGGACAGCAGAGCGCCGCTCCAGAATTCCAGACCAGCGGCATCGGGCGCGCGGTTGAAAAGGTTCAGGAACACTTCACCGATGAAGCCAGCGGCTTCGTCAGCCGTCGGCGCATCCAGGAACGGATACGCGATCAGCGTCTCGGGCTGTGTCGCGAAGTCCGACGCGATGTCGGCGAGGCTCAGGTTCGGGTTGGCGACTGCGCCTTCCCAGAAATCTTCGCCAACCGGATCGGCGGCGCGGTCGTAATAACCGATATAGATCGCTGCAAGCTGCTCTTGGGCGCTTATTGTTG
>CANNCS010000288.1 GCA_947503115.1 uncultured Marivita sp. | reverse complement strand
TATTGGGATGGATCATGTTGCCGCTCTTGAACAACTCCTCGCCACGGCTCTGCGCCGTATCGCAGAGCTTGATGTCGCGTTGGCGCGCATGGCGGACGAGAACGCGGACCTGCGCCGACAGTTGGCCAAGAACAGCAGCAATAGCAGCAGCCCCCTTCAAGTGATGGCCTGAAGAAGCCGGCCCCGCGCAGCCTGCGTGGCAAATCCGGAAAGAAAAGTGGCGGCCAGGTTGGCCACCGGGGCGACACCCTGCGCCAAACGTCAACACCCGACTTTGTCGAACTGCATGAGGCGACGCATTGCAGCGCCTGTCAGGGCGCCCTGACGGCGGAGATGGTGAAGGGGGTCGAGAAGCGTCAGGTGTTCGACTTGCCCGCGCCACGCCTGGAGGTCACCGAGCATCACGCTGCAGTTTATTGTTGCGACCATTGTCGCGCCATGACGACGGCTGGCTTTCCCGATGGCGTGGCCGCGCATGTGCAATATGGCCCGCGCATGCGGGCGGCGGCGGTCTATTGCAATGTTCAGCAGCTGATACCCGAGGATCGGGTCTGCCAGCTTCTGCGCGACCTGTTTAGGGCCACCAGCTT
>CANNCS010000287.1 GCA_947503115.1 uncultured Marivita sp. | reverse complement strand
ACGCTGCGGGTATCTATTCAAACGTCAAGCTGGTCTCATCCTCCGTTACCTCAAATACCGGCGGACTGGATATTCTGCGGAGCACCTTGGACACGGGTGGGGAGCTTCTGAACCCGCCTCGGTATTACAGCACGGATGGTGACGCGGCATCGTCCTTCCCGATCTCGTTTGGCGATCGTGTTCTTGTGCGTGAAGGGTTTGTGTTCACGCCGTCAGGTGGCGGCGATCCGATCGAGGTTCCTGCTGGGGTTTATGTTTATCTTGGTCGGGCTGATGACAGCGACACGTTTGCGCCGACGGAGACGGATTACACCAATCTCGATCTGTGGAAGCTTGAGAGCTCTGCGAGCGGTTTGGTTCCTAATCTTGGGAATGTGACCGGATCGGATTCGATCGCCATTGGCGGAGCGGTTGTCCGCAATGTTGTAGAGAGCGGCGCTGTCGCTCTCTTGGAGGGTGCCACGATCGACAGCGGGACGCTGACGATTGATGCACAAGCGCTCAGCACGCTGATCGCCGAGCTTGATAGTTTTGCGGAGAGTTCAGGCGGGTCGTCGTTTGGCACGGGTACGTCGCTTGCGGTCAATGGCTCGAT
>CANNCS010000286.1 GCA_947503115.1 uncultured Marivita sp. | reverse complement strand
CTTAGACATCTGAACGAAATCAGACCAATACCTCAAACAGACGCCCCGAAATCAGCGACTTTTTCAACGGAATCGGCCCAAAGAACGGCGCTGTCGTAGTTGATATCGTGCCAGCTATGGGCCACGCCTGCGATCTGTTTGTATTTATTGTGCCAGTGAATCGGGTTTTCAAGGAAACAGCCGATGGCCGAATAATATGCGTTGGTGAAACCATTACAGTCTAACCCAATCAATTGATCATCATTAATCCATTTTTGAAGACGATCTGGCTTTACAAGATCAGCTTTCAGAGCCAACTCCGCGAGTAGCGATATTTCTTCAATCTGACCATGACCGAAGAAACATGCCGAAATGCGATCCCAACTCTTTGAAAGCCAATCAATTGCATCTGTGTCCTTTTTGACCTCTTCATTGTTGATTAATTTCTGCTTGATCGTTTGAGCACGCTTTCTCCGGTTCGCGGAATGCCCAGAAATATACTTGGTTATCGCAATTTTCTTGACGCTTCCGTCAGGGGTCCGAACGGGTACTGATACCAAAGGGGCTGGCTTCTGAC
This sequence comes from uncultured Marivita sp., assembly GCA_947503115.1. Classification (GTDB taxonomy): domain Bacteria; phylum Pseudomonadota; class Alphaproteobacteria; order Rhodobacterales; family Rhodobacteraceae; genus Marivita. Next base: position 49 of record CANNCS010000286.1, on the reverse strand, counting down.
TCATTAGGGATTTCTGAGGTTCCCAGCTCGCCCGCGCTCTGATTCCATG
>CANNCS010000285.1 GCA_947503115.1 uncultured Marivita sp. | reverse complement strand
CTTGCTTCTGGAGAGGCTGGTTGCGACAGGCGGTGACGGAGTTCGGGTCCGGCGGCTGGGTTGCGATCGTGCTGGCGAGATACGATTTACGCGGTTTTTGCGAAATCCAGCCGTGACGGTTGAAGCGATGTGCGAGGCCGCCTTTGTCCGGACCGGGCAGGCCTGTCGTGGACGCGATATTCTAGCGGTTCAGGATACAACAGTGACCCGATCGAATGGCGTTGGTGGCGATTATCTTCACGCAATGATTGCAGTCGATGCACAGGATGGCGCTGTTCTCGGAGCTTTGGATGCAACGTTTTGCGAGCGTGACACTGGCCAACGCGCGACCCGGCATGCACGTGCGTTCGAAGACAAAGAAAGCCATCGCTGGTTGGCGGCCACTGAGCAGGCCGGTCAGATCACTGGCGCAGCCCGGCTCACGATGGTGGCGGATCGCGAGGCCGATATTTACGACCTCTTTGCCCGCAGGCCCGAGCATGTGGATCTGATCGTGCGCGCCAATCATAACCGCACGCTTGATGGCGGCGACAAAATGGCTGATCGGATCGCTGCCATGCCAAGACTGGGCACGACCCAACTCACCCTTCCCGCGATCCCAGGGCGGGCTTCCCGC
>CANNCS010000284.1 GCA_947503115.1 uncultured Marivita sp. | reverse complement strand
TGAGCGCTGAACAACTGGAGGAGCTCGAGAAGATCGTCGAAGCCGGTCCCGACTTCAAAAAGGACGGCGTCGTGCGATGGCGTCGCATCGATCTGCAACGCGTCATCAAGGAGCGGTTCGACGTGGATTATCATGTACGCCATGTCGGTCAGATCCTTCATGATCTGGGGTTTTCCCATGTCAGCACACGCCCTCAGCATCCCGAGCAGGACCCAGATGTCATCGAAACGTTCAAAAAAACTTCGCCGAGACGCTTGAGGAGACGCTGAAAGACGTCGCCCCCGGAACGCCTGTCGAGATCTGGTTCCAGGATGAAATGCGGCTCGGGCAGAAGAACAGCCGTGTCCGGCAATGGGCGCGCAAGGGCACCCGCCCGCGTCAGCCCGCCGATTTGCGCTACCAGAACGCCTACCTCTTCGGCGCCATTTGCCCGGCCCGCGGCACCGGTGCCGCGATCATGATGCCGACGGCCGATACCGAGGCGATGCAGGCGCATCTGAACGAAATCTCCAAGGCAGTGGCACCGGGCGCGCATGCAGTCATCCTCATGGATCAGGCCGGCTGGCACACGACCGGCGCGCTGACCCTACCCGAAAACCTGTCGCTTCTCTTTCTGCCGCCAAAGTCGCCGGAACTG
>CANNCS010000283.1 GCA_947503115.1 uncultured Marivita sp. | reverse complement strand
CGTGTTCAGAATCCATCTCGCCGGTCGGCACCACCCCTAAAATTGGCGAAATGCGCCCTGTGTCGTGTAGTGTGGAGATTTCCGCAATACTATTCGTAAGTAATTGAAAATAAACATTTAATTTCAAAGATTTGGAAAATTTGGTTGGATGATTTAAATTTGTAAATCAATGCGTTGCGGAATAATCACTTGTCTTTAGGCTTTTTAATATCGTTTGGGATTTTTACATTTATCTAATGATGATTAATGTCGCTAAAGATTATAATATATATCCAATGATTGGGGGCGAATCTAATCTGTCGGCCGGTTTAAATTGTGGAAATTCGGAAAACATATATTTCAAGAGTTCCGGGTTTGGGCCTGTCCTTTCATTAACAATATTGCGGGTTTATTTGGCGGTGTTAAGCTGGGTTCGTGTCTTTGACACTGCAAGAAAGTGCGTTTCTGATGCCGTGCTGAGCGGGCTCGCGACAACGCGAGTCTGCTTCACTCTGTGTGGTGAAGCGGCAGTATTCGGTCTCTTTGCCGCTCTGAATGAACCGGACTGTACATGTCACTTGGTATCTAGTGTTCCCCGCCTGACATAGGATTCCCAACGCTGCTGCGTCGTGGCATGATTGGCGGATGAGACGCTCCGAC
>CANNCS010000282.1 GCA_947503115.1 uncultured Marivita sp. | reverse complement strand
TTGTGTTGACAGATGACGTCTGGCTTCGCCTCGCGCCGCACTTGCCTGGCAAGGAGGGCGATGCGGGTGTGACGGGCAAGGATAATCGTCTGTTTCTCGAAGCCGTGCTATGGCGTGTGCGGACAGGGTTGCCGTGGCGTGACCTGCCTGCTTATTTCGGCAACTGGAACAGCGTGTTCCGACGGTTTCGCAGATGGGCTGAGGGCGGCGTATTCGAGCGAATTTTCAAGGAAATCAGTGGGGATCCAGATTTCGAATACGCAATGATCGACGGCACGATTGTTCAGGCTCACCAGAAGGCGAGCGGCGCAAGGGGGGGACTCAAAATCAAGCTATCGGGCGGTCGCGTGGCGGATTGACCACCAAGATCGTTGCTTTGGTCGACGCCCTCGGAAACCTGGCTGACTTCGTACTCCTGCCTGGTCAGGCTCACGACATGAAGGGCGTCGAACCGCTCATCGATGGCGTGGCCTTTGATGCTCTCTTGGCCGACAAGGCATTTGATGCCGATTGGCTGCTCACAGAACTCGATGCGCGCCGTGCCACCGCCATCATCCCACCGAAAGCGAACCGCAAGTTCCTGCGCGATTACGATAAACACGCCTACAAATGGCGGCACTTGATCGAGAATTTCTTCGCAAAGATCAAGGAAT
>CANNCS010000281.1 GCA_947503115.1 uncultured Marivita sp. | reverse complement strand
CCGTCTCCGACGGAGGGCAGTGTTGGTTACGCTGGTCGAGTGACGTTGAACGTTGGCACTGCTGCGGGAGTTCCGCAGCGTGTTGAGTTTGGTGGCTCGTTGACGGATGCGGTGATTGTGCTGACGGGTTCGACGTCGAACACAGGCAGTCCATATGTGCTGCGTGTTGTGGATCGGGATGCGACGGGCTTCAGCTTTGTTGTTGATGGCTGGGAGTATCAAGATAGCTTGGCATCGCAGACATCGACCATCAGTTGGGTTGCAGTAGAGGCGGGTGTGCATGTTCTTGAGGATGGTCGTGTCATAGAAGCTGGGACAGTTCTGGCAGACAAGGACAGCGGGTCTGTAACGTTCACAGCAGAGTTTGGAACTACATCGCCCGTTGTTGTGACCTCTGTGATGTCGTCGATTGATGCGACGGCTGTGGACAGTGATCCGATCAATGTAACGAGCACAGGTTTCGATGCACGTCTTCAGGTTGAGGAGTCCCGGACTGCGCTACCACGTGCCCAAGAGCTTGTTGGATATATTGCGTTTGGTGTTGGCGGTAGTGTCCAGCGTGTCGAGGGGATTAACCACTTTGGCACGCGGATCAACTATGGTGTGAGCTTCAGTGCTCCTGTTGTTGTGGCTGATACGCAGACACGAAACGATACTGATGCACAGGCATT
>CANNCS010000280.1 GCA_947503115.1 uncultured Marivita sp. | reverse complement strand
GAATCAGAGCGCGGGCGAGCTGGGAACCTCAGAAATCCCTAATGAGTCAGAAGCCAGCCCCTTTGGTATCAGTACCCCGACGCTGATACCGACGCTCGCGCCAATAGCGGCGCCGACCACAAGCCGTGACAATGAGGGGCCAAGGTGTTGGAACAGCAGACCACTGTCGTAAAGCTCTCGAAAGGTCTCAAGAACATCTGACGGTCTCGGCATGGTAAGGGATGAAATCCACCCCGAACGTGTGCCCCATTCGGCAATCAGGATCAGCGCGGTGAAAACAACAAAGCCGACCCAACGGCGGGACTTCGGCGCAAAGCCGCCCCCCCGAAAGGCAACGGTCTTTTCGGCGGGGTCATCAGACATTGATCAACTCCGCATCAGCCGTGCGCGCTTCGTCACGCATGAGGTTCCAAAGGTGTTTCTGCTGGGCATCCAGATCCGGATCGCCGAACTCGCGTTCACTGAGCGGTTTGTCGATGTCCACGATCTCGCGGATTTGGCCCGGTCGCCGAGACAAGACCACCACGCGGTGTCCCAGTCGCACGGCCTCGGCCAGATTGTGCGTCACATAATACCAAGGGCTGCGATCATTGACCCACTTTCGCCCAATCTCTGGTTCCGATTGACGTGATGACGTCCGGTAGGGCGATCAGGTTGTTCCACGCCTGACACCCTGCATGGAGGATTGCGTCGTAGGT
>CANNCS010000279.1 GCA_947503115.1 uncultured Marivita sp. | reverse complement strand
GAGCTTGATAGTTTTGCGGAGAGTTCAGGCGGGTCGTCGTTTGGCACGGGTACGTCGCTTGCGGTCAATGGCTCGATTGCGACGAACGTTGTTGTAGGTGCAGCACGTGCGGAGATCATCGATAGTGATGTGACGACGACAGGTGCTGTGCCCGCTGTGGCGCATGATGCGAGTTCGCTGTCATCTGATCTTGTGACGTCTGATCTTGTTCAGTCTGGCACACGGTATTTCCGTTATCTTGGTTCTGGTGAGACGGGCGTTGATCTGAGCCAGGAAGATTTCAGCGATGCATCTCGCTGGGAAGAGGTTGCAGCGGGCACGTCGGTCCGTGCTTTGAACGATGCGTTGATTGAGGCGCTGAACAAGAGTGCGACGGTTTCTGGTGATACGGCTGTTGGCGTGAGCCTTGCATTCAACACGGTTGGCTATGCGCCGACCAATCTGTTGTTTGCGTCGGTTGATGCGCTTGTTGGGACAAGCCTGACGCCGAGTTCGGATGCGGAGGCGATCGCACGGATCGTCAACAGTGGAGTGAGTTCTAGCGCGGGCCTTGTGGTCGATGCGCAAAATACGGCCACCATTGATGCTGACCTTTCGAATGATGCGACCTCTGCAGCGAGTGCTTTGGTGAATGCCAGTGGCATAGCGGCATCGGCTGTTCTTGCTTTGAACCGAGTGGCTGGTGGGGCCTTGGCCGAGATTG
>CANNCS010000278.1 GCA_947503115.1 uncultured Marivita sp. | reverse complement strand
AATCCATCAAGCACGGCGCTCAACTCGCAAGGAATATGGGGCAGAAAATCAACCAAAATGTGTGAATCTGATAGGGCATAGCCCGGGGGTCTCAAGACCCTGAAATCACCCGGTCCCGATACCACGCCAACACATAGACCCGGATCGCCGAGGCCAAACCCACCTCAATGTCCCGACCCTCGTCGATCTCTGCTGCAAGCGCATTGATCGGCATATCCCGTGCGGCGGCAATATCTCGAAACGCGCGCCAGAACGCATCCTCCAGCGACACGCTCGTGCGATGCCCCCGCAGGGTCAGCGACCGTTTGACGGGCCGTCCGCTCATGTGGTGGATTTGCCATCCAGATCGCGCTTGGCCTTTTCGGCCTGTGCTTTCTCCAGATCCTTTTGCGCTTTCGTCCGCCCGAACTTCACCGCGTTTTCGTCCGCCTTGGCCCGCTTGTCGGATCGGGCCTTGGTTTTGCGAAACTGGTTGAGGTTGGTGACGTTGCTCATGATGCGGACAGTACTACGCCCACAGCGAAATTCCAGCCTTTCGCTCATACAGTTTTGGCCAGCCACCAAACCTGTTCGTTCGGATAATCCTTGGCCCACTCGCCAGGTACGAAATCCTGGACCCCCGTCACGTTTTCTGGGGCATAATACCAAGGGCTGCGATCATTGACCCACTTTCGCCCAATCTCTGGTTCCGATTGACGTGATGACGTCCGG
>CANNCS010000277.1 GCA_947503115.1 uncultured Marivita sp. | reverse complement strand
CAGCGTCCAGCTATGCTGCCAACTGGCATCTCGCCGCTGTCATCATCGCTTCAAGATGAATGTCCACGGGCCCTAGCGGCTTCTGAATGAATTTGGCGCAGATGGAGCTGTTTATTTTGCCGACGCGGTGCATTCTGAATACCAGACAAAACCCAGTTACGGCTGGGTAAAGGCAGGATCAAACCCCGCCGTCACAACCACCGCAGGGCGCGGGCGCGTGAACATCCTTGGTGCGCTCAATCTTGAGAATTTTGATGCGCCCTTTGTCGAGCCGACCACCGTAGACGGGGTGAGTGCAGCGCAGCTTCTTGCCAAGATTGAGGCGCGCAATCCTCTCTCGCGGATCATCTATGTCATCTGGGATAATGCGGCTTACCATAAGGGCCCAGACGTTCGCGAATTCCTCAAACGATCAGACTGCCGCATACGACTGATCCAGCTGCCGCCTTATTGCCCCCACCTGAACCCGATTGAACGATTATGGGCGGTCATGCACCAATACGTCACTCGTAATCACTACTACCCAACGCAAAAGCAGTTCGCGGATGCGGTCCTGCGGTTCTTTCGAGAAACACTACCCAACGAATGGCAAACCTTCCGCGATCAGGTCTCCTATAACTTCAGGGTCGTCAATCACGACAAATCTCGGGTTCTAGTGTTCCCCGCCTGACATAGGATTCCCAACGCTGCTGCGTCGTGGCATGATTGGCGGATGAGACGCTCCGA
>CANNCS010000276.1 GCA_947503115.1 uncultured Marivita sp. | reverse complement strand
TTTCAGGTCTGTGCTGTTGGGCCAGATGGGGTGGTTGTTTTCAACCGCGCTATGTCAAGAACGCGTTTGGCAACACTGCTGACTGACCACTCGGCCTGCATAGTGGCAATGGAAGCTTGTGCCACCTCGCATCACTGGGGAAGATTTGCGCAAAGTCATGGTCATGAGGTTCGGCTCGTGCCAGCTGCGTATGTGAAGCCGTTTGTTAAGCGCCAGAAAAACGACCGCGCGGATGCAGAGGCCATCGCAGAAGCTGCGTTGCGCCCGACAATGCGGTTTGTCGCAGTGAAGAGCGCAGAAACGCAAGGCCGTGCAGTCGCATTCCGTACGCATCAATGTATGGTTCGACAACGCACTCAGCTGATCAACGCACTGCGCGGCCATTTGGCTGAGTTTGGCTTAGTAGCCCCCAAAGGGCCCGCAAGCCTCAAGCTGCTTGAGAACGCCCTTGCGGACGAGAGTACAGATCTGCCCGAGCCGGTCCGCCACATGGGATCGATCTATGTTGAGCAGATTGCGCGTCTCACCGAAGTCATTGACCAGCTTTCCGATGAGCTGGAAACCTCATCGAAGACAGATGAACAATTGCGCAGGCTTTGCACCATTCCCGGGATTGGACCTGTAACCGCAGGTGCCGTTGCGGCATTCGCACCTGATCTCGAAACGTTTGACAGTGGTCGGAATTTCGCCGCCTGGCTGGGCTTGGTGCCTCGACAAAGGTCGACGGGCGGAAAGGCTAGA
>CANNCS010000275.1 GCA_947503115.1 uncultured Marivita sp. | reverse complement strand
GCAGCACTTTGCTTTCAGCTCGCATCCTGTGCAGTCTGATTTCAGTGCCCGATAGTTTCTGGATTTCCAAACTGGCGCATTCCGTTTTGGATCAGAATAGGTCCGCCATGTATGCCGCATCTCTTTGCCGCCCGGGCAGATGTACCGGTCGTTCTCATCATCCCATGTGAAGTCGGAGCGCGAGAAGGTTCCGTCCGTCCGTTCGCCTTTGTCAAAGACGGGAATAAAGGGGAGGATTTGGCGCATTAATGCCAGCCAGACCAGAGTGTCTGAAGACCCGTAGGCCGTGTCTGCCGCGATCCAATCGGGCTTCACGCCAAAGCGCTTTTCGGTCCGATCTAGCATCTTGCGCATCGCGCCGACCTCAGCGGTCTTGTTCGACCGGCTGGCGTCAACATCGACAATGATGCCGTGGTCCGTATCGATCAGATAGTTGTCGGAATAGGCAAAGAATGCCGGGCCTTTGCGCGCGGCAGTCCATTGGCTTGCGGGGTCAGCATGGGCGGTGAACTTTGGCTTGGCGGTGGTCGCTGCTCCGAAGGCTTCGTTGTCCAGAGTGTCGAGATACTCGCGCACCGCCCGGGGCGCATCGTTCGGATTAATCTCGCGTGCTGCCCAATCCTCTGGATTGCTGGAGTTCTGCTTTTGGACATCAGCGCTGATCAAGCTAGTGTTCCCCGCCTGACATAGGATTCCCAACGCTGCTGCGTCGTGGCATGATTGGCGGATGAGACGCTCCGAC
>CANNCS010000274.1 GCA_947503115.1 uncultured Marivita sp. | reverse complement strand
CCCTACCGGACGTCATCACGTCAATCGGAACCAGAGATTGGGCGAAAGTGGGTCAATGATCGCAGCCCTTGGTATCACATCCCAGACATAGCCGACACCGGATTGGGCGCAGATCTCGCGATGGAAGGCGTCATCCAAGGCATGAAACCGGGATCGGTTGCTCTCTTCGATGGCCTCTTTCTGTTTGTCTATCAGATTGGACAGTGCTTGCAGACCGCCGTCAGACATCACGTGGCAGGCCGTGCGGCAGGTGTGTATCTCAAGTGCCAAACGTATGAACCGAGCACGCATTACGGCTTCTTCGGAAATCAGGCTGACAGTGGTACCGCTTTGCGGGCGGATGTGCAAAAAGCCCAGGTTCGCCAGTCGGCGAAACGCTTCGCGCACCGGTTGGCGTGATACACCCATTTGCGTGGATACTTCGGCCTCGGAAATCTTGGTTTCCGGGGGCAGTTCAAGTGACAGAATGCGGTCGTGCAAGACCTTGAATACCTGATCCGCAATTGTCGGCTGAACTTGCTGACGCAGTTGGGGCAAGGGCAGGGTGGCAGATTTGTTCTGGACCGATGTCGTCACGTGTCTCGCCCTCGTTTTGCAAATTGTCGTTTCGTCTACATAGCACAGGCATCCCTATACTTGGCAACTAGGATACTAGTTGACGAGTTCAAATTGCCAAACTAGTGTTCCCCGCCTGACATAGGATTCCCAACGCTGCTGCGTCGTGGCATGATTGGCGGATGAGACGCTCCGAC
>CANNCS010000273.1 GCA_947503115.1 uncultured Marivita sp. | reverse complement strand
CATGGAATCAGAGCGCGGGCGAGCTGGGAACCTCAGAAATCCCTAATGAGTCAGAAGCCAGCCCCTTTGGTATTAGAACCTGGCTGTATGACGGCGGCTCTATGATCCATAGACAACCCTAAAGGAAGAGCGCCGCGGCGGGCGCGGATTCAGCCGGGCATGGGCCAATTGTTCGAACCAATCAGCAAATTCAAGAACCTCGCGGTCGACACCGATCACGGGCACGCCCCCGAGATATTGATGCTCGAGCCCGGATGTTTGCCTCTTTCACAAAGCGGTCTCCAGTAATCTAACGTGGCCATGAGCAGGGTAGCTTAGGCAACAGAGAACTAAGGCAAGAATTTTGGCAACGCTTCTAAAACGAGGTGCTGCCCGCCGTTACAGAGATGTGAAACCATTACTTTTCAAGCCCGATAGCACACAGAGAGCTACAGAAATGCAGACCGAAGAAATGTTGCATCAGATCGTTTATGTCAGCAAGCCGACCCGTTCCATGACACTGAGCGAAGTGCGCGAATTGATCATCAAGGCGCAGATCAACAATCACTTCAAAGACCTGACCGGGATTCTCCTGTTCGATGGGGATACCTTTCTTCAGGTTCTCGAAGGACCCAAGGATACGGTGATGGCTCTTTTCGAGAAGATCGAGCGTGATCCACGCCACACGCAGTTCACCTCTTTGGTGGAGAGAACGATCCCGCAACGCGATTTCGGCAATTTGTAGCGCGACAATCTGGATGAGAAGAGCGCGTCAATCAGGATGAGAATCCTTGGTCGCGACGTTTGAGACGATGC
>CANNCS010000272.1 GCA_947503115.1 uncultured Marivita sp. | reverse complement strand
GCCAGACGGCCGTCGCTTTTCATGTGTCCGATCTCAGGCTCGATGGCACTTCGTCGTCGGAGCAGCGTCTTCAGTGCAGGCGTCAGTCCGCGTTTGGACCCTGCGACCAGCACCTGGGTCTTTTCCACGTCATGTCCACGATAGCCGCGATCAACAACAGCGAGGCTGGGACACTGGTCAGTCAGGATTTCCACCTGCTCCAACGCCTCTGTCTGTGTGTGCCCATCGTAAGGATTGCCCGGCATGGCACGCATGCCGACCACGAAGCTTCCCTCAATCGTCGTGGCGATGCTGACCTTGGTGCCGAACTCATATCGGACCCGGGCTTTGCCTTTGGAGATACAGTCGACGTCAGGCTCATGCAGGGCATAAATCTTGCCACTCCCTGTTGTGGGCTGGTGCAGCAGGCGCGAGGTCAGAGCCAAGGCATCAAGTACGGCTTAGCGAACGGCGCCAGACGGGATGAGGTCGATCTGGCGACGCAGGTCACGCATCACCCGACCCGTATATCCCTTCAGGGTTTCAATGCTTTGTGCATCCTTTTGAACTGCCGCGCACGGTCACGGTACACGCCTTCTCCGCTCATTTTAAGTAATCACGTAACTCCCAAGCACCCACTCGCGGATTGTTGGTCGGGTGTGGTGAGTCCTATTTGCCATCGGACGCATGAAGTTTTCGTTCTTGCGTGAACTCCGTGACGCTGTGTTGGTTTTTCTGAATCATTATTGGGATGGATCATGTTGCCGCTCTTGAACAACTCCTCGCCACGGCTCTGCGCCGTATCGCAGAGCTTGATGTCG
>CANNCS010000271.1 GCA_947503115.1 uncultured Marivita sp. | reverse complement strand
CAGGGAACGCCGTGCGCTGGACGCGCTCGATGAAATCCGCGGAAACAGGTAAGAAGTGTCAGACTCGGAGCACTAGCCTTGCTTTCGGGTTGCCCCGAAACCGGATCCGTCATGGCCGCCACCAGCGTGTCGATCCGGGCTGATGGGGCAGTTTCCCCCGTCCAATGCATCGGTGCAAAGACGTGCCCGCGCTGCACGGCATCGGTGATACGGGCGCGCAGAATACATGTTCCCGTTTTGCTGCTGACCTCTACAAGATCAGACGCAGCAATGCCTTCGGCCTCGGCGTCCAGCGGGTGAATGTCTAGAAACGGCTCCGGCAAATGGGCAGACAGCCGAGGACTGAGGGCTGTACGGGTCATAGTATGCCACTGATCCCGCAGCCGTCCGGTGTTCAGCCTGTAAGGAAACCGGGGACCGGTTTGCGCAGCAGGGGGACGCCATGACACGGGGACGAGGCGGGCGTTGCCGTCAGGATGATAGAACCCACCCTTGGCAAAGAACCGGCCCCCTGATTGCGCTGCGGTAATGGGCCAACGCTGAGGAGCGAAATCGGCATAGGCACCGTCACCAATATCGGCCAAGGCCGAGATATCGAAGTCACGCCCGAACTGTCCCGCGATACACGACAGAGCGGCGTATTCCCGGAAAATCTCGGCCGGACTGGTGTAGTCGAATGCCGCCGTGAAGCCCATGCGGCGCCCGACTTCGGACAGAATATCCCAATCCGCTCGGGCGTCGCCCTATCAGATTCACACATTTTGGTTGATTTTCTGCCCCATATTCCTTGCGAGTTGAGCGCCGTGCTTGATGG
>CANNCS010000270.1 GCA_947503115.1 uncultured Marivita sp. | reverse complement strand
GGTTTGGCCATGAAGCACCGCAACCGCCCACCCGAACAAGATGATCTTCTTCGCCCGCGCCTCGTTGACCTGATCGATATGCGTCACGAACTGGTGAAGCTCGCCGCACTGATCGATTGGGAGTTCTTCGATCGGGAGTGGGCGGGGTTCTTCCCATCAACGACCGGTCGGCCAGCCACACCCCCGCGTCTGGTGGCCGGACTGATGTACTTGCAGCATCTGCATGGCCTGTCCGATGATGCTGTGATCGACCGCTGGGTGGAGAACCCGTATTTCCAGCACTTCACCGGCGAGACGTTCTTCCAGCACAGTCCTCCGATCCATCCGTCGTCCTTGTGCCGCTGGCGCGACAGGATCGGGGATGAGGGCGCTGAGTGGCTTCTCACAAAGACGATTGAAGCGGGACGTGCCACTGGCGCCGTGAAGGACGAGAGCATTTCTCAGGTGTCGGTCGACACCACAGTCATGGAGAAGAACATCGCCTATCCGACCGATGCGCGGCTCTATGAGAAAGCTCGGGCCAAGATCGTGGCTCTGGCCAAAGAGGCAGGGATCACCCTACGCCAAACCTATGCACGCAAGGCACCGCGTCTGGCCAGACAGATTGGACGGTATGCGCATGCGCGGCAGTTCAAAAGGATGCACAAAGCATTGAAAACCCTGAAGGGATATACGGGTCGGGTGATGCGTGACCTGCGTCGCCAGATCGACCTCATCCCGGCGGGCGCCATTCGCGAAACCGTACTTGATGCCTTGGCTCTGACCTCGCGCCTGCTGCACCAGCCCACAACAGGGAGTGGCAAGATTTATGCCCTG
>CANNCS010000269.1 GCA_947503115.1 uncultured Marivita sp. | reverse complement strand
TACCGGACGTCATCACGTCAATCGGAACCAGAGATTGGGCGAAAGTGGGTCAATGATCGCAGCCCTTGGTATAAGTGCAAAAGAAAATTGTTTCACTTGCCTGCCTCCGTTTCCAATGCGTTCAACGCCTCTTCGATCGTCGGAAAGCCTGCGGACCATAGTGATTGATTGACTGCCTGCCGGGTGACGCCAAAGGACTTGGCCACCTCTGCGCGGTTGGGCGCGTTTGGCTGTAAAAACGCGGCGACTGTGCGGGCCTGTGTTTGGGTCCAACCAGAAGCTATGTAATCTGCCAGTCGCGTCGCGGCGTGTATGGCGCCGCCATCAGCGTGTGCCATTAGGGCATGTCCTGACAGGTTGGTCAGCAACCGACCGGACGCGACAAATACGGGACCGTGAGCTGCGTTTAGATCACCGGTTTCAGAAAAAGTGCCTGTGCCACGGGCGATCGCGATGCGCGTCACTGCCGCCGTGTCGTTTCTATTCAGACAAGCGGCGATATAGAGCGCCGCCCTAAGCCCTAACTCTGGCGCATCAATGGCGATCTGCCAGCTGTCCCCGCCGCGGCGTGCAAAGTGGGTGGCAATGGCAGGTGATTGCCAGTTGGCTATTTCAGTTGCTGCAGTTTCGATGGTGGTCAAAGCAGCGTCCACCTCCTTTGGCGCAAGGGCAGAGGACGCAACAAGATCACCAGTGAGAACGCAAAGTGCCATCGTGGTGCAAGCTATATCAGTTTCTTTGGCGAAAAGAAATTGTTCTGGGTTTACCGTCTACTCATGCACATTCTGCAAGTGACCGACGCGCCCAAGCGCAGGCTTCGTCGGGATCGTCAAGCGCAGCGTCTGGCAGCGACCAATAGGGCATGATACCAAAGGGGCTGGCTTCTGACTCATTAGGGATTTCTGAGGTTCCCAGCTCGCCCGCGCTCTGATTCCATGG
>CANNCS010000268.1 GCA_947503115.1 uncultured Marivita sp. | reverse complement strand
TCCGCTTCGCCATCCGCGAAGGTGGCCGCACCGTCGGCTCCGGCGTCGTGTCCAAAATCGTCGAGTAAGCCTCGTCGGTATTACGAATGACAAAGGGCCGCCCATTTGGGCGGCCCTTTCGTATTACGGCCATATCGTTTATGATTCCCGCGTAACCGATGGAGGGTGTCGTGACCATTTCCCTGATCTGATCCAGAATTTTCGAAACCAGATCTAAAGGTATTGTCATGTCCGGCTTTTTCGCTGACCCCAACACTCTGCACCCCGTTTTGCTTCCCGATGGCACGCCGCACAGGGGCACCGTTTTCCTGAAACCCGCCTTGTCTCATCCGCGTATCGAGGTGGGCGCCTATAGCTATGCCAGCGCGCATCATCCACCTGAGGATTGGGCGGCCTGTCTTGCGCCCTATCTCTATCCATTTTCGCCTGAGCGTCTGGCGATCGGCAAGTTCTGCCAAATCGCCAGCGGTGTGCAGTTCATAACGGCCTCGGCCAACCATCGGCATGACGGCATAACCACTTTTCCATTCATGATCTTTGGTGGCGGTGATCCGGCCGGGCGACCAAGTATGCCAGCGCCGGGGCGAGATACTATCGTTGGGCATGATGTCTGGATTGGCTCTGGCGCGACGATCTTGCCCGGCGCGCAGATCGGCAACGGCGTGATCATCGGCGCAGGGGCGGTCGTATCGGGTCGCGTGCCGTCATATTCAGTGGTCGCGGGCAATCCGGGGCGCGTGGTGAGAACGCGCTTTGATGATGTGACGGTGGTACGGCTGGAACGGCTTGCTTGGTGGGATTGGCCCATCGACGCCATCCTTTCAGCGGAAGCCGAAATTTGCGGTGGTGATATAAACGCGTTGGAATTTTTGACGCCGCAAAACGATTGAAGGCCGCCCGGTTGGGGCGGCCTGTTCATCGTCCGCGACGGGGGCTTGTGTCAGAG
>CANNCS010000267.1 GCA_947503115.1 uncultured Marivita sp. | reverse complement strand
GGCCCTGACCAGCCAGAATGATTTGCGCGGTGCCGTTGCCGGTGCTTGGGAGGCGGTCGGACAAAGCTTTGACCAGTTTTGCCTGCTGGCCGGGGTTTCCGCGCTCAGCGAGATGCTGGAAAGCGACGCATCCGAATTGGCCGGCGAGGCACACGCGCGCAATGCCGATAAACCTGGTCACCGCTGGGGCACGACCCGAGGTCGCCTGGGGTTCCAAGGTGGCAAGGTGGAGTTGGCGCGTCCCCGCGTGCGCTCGAAGGCCACCGGGAAGGAGATGCCGCTGCCCAGTTGGCAGGAGGCCGCCGAGGCCGGCTGGCTGGACGAATGGGCGATGAACCTGATGCTGATAAATGTGGCGACACGCAAGTTTGGGCGCGCCGTTCGTTTGGCCGAAGCGGGTGTTCCGTCGGAGGACGGCTCAGGCCTGTCGAAATCGGCGGTCTCGCGACGTTTCAAGGCGCTGACCGAAGCGCGTATGGGCGAGTGGATGGCCTCAGACCTATCGCATCTCGATCTTCTGGTGATCCAGATTGATGGCCTGCACATGACCGACAAGTTGTTGATGATCGGCGCTGTTGGCATTGATATTGACGGACATAAGCACCCGCTCGGCGTGGTCGAAGGCGCCACAGAAAACGCCGCCACGGTGCAGGCGCTTCTGGATAATCTGATTGAGCGCGGGCTTGATCCCGAGGTCTGCCGGCTGTTCATCGTCGATGGAGCCAAGGCCTTGAGTAAGGCGATCCGCAGGACGTTCGGCGCGGACATTCCGATCCAGCGCTGCCAGGTTCACAAGGCGCGCAATATCGCCGAGCGGATCGATCCGAAGCATCACGCTGCCATCCGCCACGCGCTGAAACAGGCCTGGAAACTCGACGACGCGGACAAGGCGGAACGTCTTCTACGCAATCTGGCGCGGCGTCTTGAGCTGGAAGCACCTGGCATCA
>CANNCS010000266.1 GCA_947503115.1 uncultured Marivita sp. | reverse complement strand
CAATCCATCAAGCACGGCGCTCAACTCGCAAGGAATATGGGGCAGAAAATCAACCAAAATGTGTGAATCTGATAGGTTCCAACGTGAGCAGTGGGCCATCGGTTCCGAGCAAGCTCGCAAGGACGTTGAAGCGGCCGGGATTGCAGTCAACGAAATCTCTGACAAAGGCCCATTCCAGTCCGCAATGGATTCGGTTTACGCTGACTATCTGGCAGCCAACCCGAGCATGACAAAGCTGGTCGAGATCGCCCGCGCGACCGAATAAACACGTGTCGTGAACACGCAAAGAGCGGCCGGTTCCCTAGGGGGCGCCGGGCGCTTTTTTAAACGGGGGAACTCATGCAAGATCCGAACACAACACCCGCGTTCCTGCGGTATATGGACGGGTTTCTCGATCTGCTTGCGCGGATCTGCGTCCTACTGGCAGGAATTGCAATTGTCGTCATGACTGTAATTTTTGCCTGGCTCGTTTTTGGCCGCTATGTACTGAACGACACCCCCACTTGGGTTGAACAGGTGTCGTTATTGCTGGTCATGGTCATCGCCTTTCTGGGTGCCGCCGCCGGCGTTCACAATCACACACACCTGTCGGTCGTGGTGTTCCGCAACATTGTCCCGTCACGGGTGCGGACTGTTTTTGTGGTAGTTTCGGATGTCTTGCTGGCAGGATTTGGCGGCTTCATGTTTTCGTGCGGACTCGAGCTGACCCAATTCAAGTGGAACACACTGATCCCGCTTATCCAATGGTCTGAAGGGCTGCGGTCTTTGCCTATGACCATCAGCGGCGTGTTGCTGCTTCTTTTTTCAACCGGCCATTTGATCCGCCTCTTTATGGGCAGAGATCTTCGGCAAGATAACATCGATCAGGGATAACCCATGGGACTTATACCAAAGGGGCTGGCTTCTGACTCATTAGGGATTTCTGAGGTTCCCAGCTCGCCCGCGCTCTGATTCCAT
>CANNCS010000265.1 GCA_947503115.1 uncultured Marivita sp. | reverse complement strand
AGACATCTGAACGAAATCAGACCAATACCTCAAACAGACGCCCCGAAATCAGCGACTTTTTCAACGGAATCCGCCCATTCTGTTATTCACTTCTGTCGCGAAGTGCGATCAGCGGCCGTTCGAGCCATTAGCACCAACAGCAGGTCTGTCCGCGCGGCCGCCATTTTCGCATATTCGCGGAATGTCGGCTTCGACCGGATAGCTTCGCGCTTCTCTCAAACGGATGCCTGGCCGAAACGATCTTCGGACGTCAATGCTCTGTGTCGAAATCGTCATAGGGTCCAATATCGCGACCAGTATGCGTCTCGAAGGCCTGTAGTCGCTCCACGTAGCAATCACACCGAGGAGGACTGAGATTGCTCTCGATGTAGGTTTAAAACGCGTAGTCGGAAACGAAGCTGTACGCCTCTTTGTCAGGGAGCTTGATGGACGTAGCCAGAGACCGCCCGGTCATAGCCTTTGACGCATCTGCTATGGCTCCCCTAAGCTCTGCCACCTTCCATCAGTTTATCAGTTAGCTGCCATGGACGGCGAGAACGGGCGCACCTGCTTTGTGACGTGGTTGAGGATGTGGGATGCAATCTGTGCATCGAGCTGCATCAGTAGACGCCTTGGTCGGTAAACAGCTTGCCCTCCAAGGGTGGGTTTCGGTCCAGAAAAGCATCCATCAACTTGTCCAATCTTTTGCTGATTTTCTGCGACGCCGGGTCGGAGTGGTCCCTCAGAAGGGATGTTTTATCCCGTGCGTCTCAGAGGACGCCACGTCCATCGGCAGGCCATGTCCAAGATGAACACCTTCTACGGTAGACCATGACAACTGCCGGGGTCGTGTCCGGGGATCACATCATGGCACCAGTCGCCGCAAAAAAGCCCCCGGGGTATCCCTATGACATTCACACATCTTGGTTTCAGTTATTGAGCTGATCTGATTCCCTTTTTGAAAAGGGAGACGATGATGC
>CANNCS010000264.1 GCA_947503115.1 uncultured Marivita sp. | reverse complement strand
TGCAACCAGACGCTCTTGAGGACGACTTTCGAGCGGTACTGTCAGGAAAATGGTCGTTCAGACGTCTCTTGGGCGAACCTTACGGCGGGACTTGAGGCAAGGGGAGTAGCGAAAAAGAAGAGTAATAGTCAACGCTTTTGGTCAGGTATCAAGCTCACCGAATGATAGAGGATAGGGCACTTAGGGCAGGTTAAAACATACCTTTTCAGTAGGGCATTCACTTTAGAAGTTTGATTTTGGGTGCCCTACCTGCCCTTTTTCGTTAAACTCTTGGCATGAATCCAGAGCTGGGGTTCCTGCACAGGCCAAGCATTTGATATGACAACGTTCAATTTGCGCAACTTCTTGATGATCGTGGCGCTGGTGTATACCTCATCAGCTGCATATGCACAAACCTATGGAAACTTCACAGTATTCGCAGAACAGCGCGCGATACTACTGCATGGACCTATCGAACGAGACAGTCCTGCGCATTTTAGAAAGGCTCTATCAAAATTAACCGACGTCCAGTCAATAGTTTTGCGCAGCCCCGGTGGCGTCGTGGTTGCTGCATTAGAAATTGCCGCGGAAATCAACTCGCGTGACCTCCTGACATTAGTCGAAGATGGGCACGTCTGCGCATCAGCATGCTCAATATTATTTTTCTCAGGGAAACAAAGAGTGGCCTTGGGTCAACTTGGTGTACACCAGATGTCAGCATCAAAAGGAGGAAGCCTTTCTGGCGTTCAGTTTCTGCTTGCCGATGTTTTATCTGCGTTTGACCATTTTGGCGTTGACGATCGCGTACTACAGAAAATGCTCCGCACATCACCAGATGACATGTATTTTTTCTCTACTGAGCAGAAGAGCACTTGGCATATTGATCGCTTCACTAAAAGCGACATTGGGACAACATACGCTAGTGTTCCCCGCCTGACATAGGATTCCCAACGCTGCTGCGTCGTGGCATGATTGGCGGATGAGACGCTCC
>CANNCS010000263.1 GCA_947503115.1 uncultured Marivita sp. | reverse complement strand
GTGCGCATCCACGCAGAAGGCAAGGTAGAGGGGGACATTCGTGCCTTTGGCATGAACAAAGAAACCGGCGGCATCGCCCGCCAGTTTGTTCTGGGTGTCGTACAGACCGCCGAGGGCCTGCCGCTGATGCACACCGTGCATCCGGGCAATGTGGCCGAGACCAAGACATTGCAGGCCATGCTGTCCACCGTTCTGCAACGCTTCCCCATCGAACGGGTGATCCTGGTGGCTGATCGTGGGCTCTTGAGCCTTGATAATATCGACGCATTGACCAGCCTTACCGAGCAGGGAGGACGCACCCTGGAGTTCATCCTCGCGCTGCCCGCACGCCGCTACAGTGATCTAATCGAGACCTTCAGGAACATGACGTTTGTAGATGGGCTGGCTGAAGATCGTTTTGCCGGTCACCGCCTGATCGTGGCCCATGATCCCGCGCGAGCCGCTGAACAAGGTGACCGACGTCGTGCGCGCATCGCCGAGTTAGAGGCGATGGCCGAAAAGATGACGGAAAAGATCAAAGCGCAAGACGAGGGCAAAGTCACCAGAGGACGCCGCGCTTCCGATCGCGGTGCATATAGCCGCTTTACTCGAGCTGTTGCAGAGGCCGAGATGACGCGCTTCCTCAAGGCTGATCTCTACGCAGATGACTTCAGCTGGTCGGTAGATGAAGATGCCATTGCTGATGCGGAACTCTTCGATGGCAAGCTGGCGCTGATCACCAACGCCCCTGACCTCAGCCCTGCTGACGCGGTCGCACGCTACAAGGGTCTCGCGGACATAGAGCGTGGCTTTCGCGTTCTGAAGTCGGATATTGAAATCGCGCCGGTGCATCACCGGCTGCCCGATCGCATCCGCGCTCACGCCATGATCTGTTTCCTCGCGCTCGTCCTCTATCGCGTCATGCGCATGCGCCTGAAGGCCAAGGGTCACAGCGCAAGCCCGCGCACCGCACTCGATCTGCTAGAGCGCAT
>CANNCS010000262.1 GCA_947503115.1 uncultured Marivita sp. | reverse complement strand
GAACACCCCGAGCCTACGGCTCAGGGAAAGCAACGCCACCCTTCATTCATAGTTCAACATTAACCGGGACATCCCCAACCCAAGGACCCCTAGCGAGATAACGAGGTGGATAGGGTGCCTGCCGTCAGAGGCGTGCAATGATCTGAGTTGGTGACAGGGTCAGGGTTTCTAGGATGTTGAGCCCGTGCTTTTTGGCCGTCGAGATGACAGACCTGATGTCGGCGAAGACCTGCGCTCCCTCGAGGGTGCGGAAGGTGCCCGAGATTTTCATACGCAGCTTCATCATGCATAGGTCTTGTTCGGCCTGGTTGTTGGTGAATGGGACCGCGAAGTCTGCGATGAACCGCAAGAGGTCATCGCGGTAGTCACGCAGGCGGAGGAGCAGGTTGTGGCCTGGCCGCCTGGCCGCGGGTGCCGGGGCTTTTGGCCAGCGGGGGCTGGCGTTCGTGGAAGGCGAGCCCCTTGGCGAGGATCGCCATGTATCCGGTAATGATATCCTGGCGAACCGGTTCGGGGAGTTCAGTCTCGCTCTGGCCCTGAGCCGTGCACCTGAGCTGATTGGCACTAATAGGCAACGCGCTCATCTCCGTCGCCCAGGGCTTTTTTTCGATTTCTTCGATGGCCTTGAGCTCGCGCAAGTGATGCGCCCCGCAGAGGGCGTGAGCGTCCACTCCGTTCATATGTGTCAATGGCATCTCAAATTTCCCCAAAACGGGGAGAATACGGCTGCCACTAACACATATGGGCGTAGTAGGGTTTCCAGTGATCATGAACGATCATCCCGCCGGTCAAAAAGGTTGGAACAGCACCGCGTTTGGCACTGATGCGGTAATGCGTGAAGGCGGCATCGCAGATCGAGTGCAGCCAGTGCAGCTTGCCGGCGACACGAAGTCCAGTCTCGTCCAGATGCCGAACGCCGCTTTCGGCAAGCTGGTGGCCCTAAACAGGTCGCGCAGAAGCTGGCAGACCCGATCCTCGGGTATCAGCTGCTGAACATTGCAATA
>CANNCS010000261.1 GCA_947503115.1 uncultured Marivita sp. | reverse complement strand
TCATTCAAACCTCCATTTTGGAAGCTTGAATCAGAATTCAGACCGGTTGGGAATTCTGAATGTCCACGGACCCTAGTTGCGGCAGATCAATATAAGTTTCAGCTAAGAATGCGTTATACTCTTCAAGGTGTGCCCGCATACGATGTGTTTCGGTAGTATCTTCATATTCTTCCTGCTTCTTTACGCTCTTATAGTCTTCGTTGGTCTTATCTGCAGTACGGATAATACACTCTTGCTTGTGGTGTAGATCAAATTCATACGGCTCAAATGACAGTCGAGAGAACACCTCTACAAGTTTTGGTGTAGCTTTAACCCTACTAGTCCTGTTGCGCCCTGCAGTTCCGTCTCTATGGAAACTACCGCCTGCCGTATCAAGGAAACCAGCTTCAGCAAGAACATCAATGACGTTGCGTATTCGACTGGAGATATGAAGCCCATTGTAGCGACTATTGACACTGTAGCTACCATTCCCGCGACTTACCCCCAAACAGAGGTCTGGATCAGTACGCCAAGCCACATACAGATCAAGCAGTAGAACCTTCAGGTGTTTTCGTCCTGAAGATTTCCCTTTGTTGCGGCTCTTCCCTTCAATGATACTCTGCTGGTCTGCAGTAAGGGCATTGAACACTTCATCTATAGCAGCATTGATTTCTGGGTAGTCAGACCACGTGTGAACATCCAAAGGCCGTGATAGCCATACGTCAAAATCATCCATGTTGCCCGCCTCCAGATGCTCTCACTTCCAGCATGAACAGGACACCACAAGAAGCCAAGAGTGCAGATCGACTAAACGGAGCTATAATCATGCTGATGCGATAGGAAACGCTACACCTAAAACAACATGTAGTTATTTCTGCCAAAATCTGACTAAATGATGTGTTGCAGACTTACATTTAACAACCAAAAACCATCAGGTGGCCATCATCAGTAACAACATCTGGTCCTGTGTGTTTGCCCTCGTGTTCTGTAGCCAGATCATTCCCTCGCAGGTCAAATTTCCACTTGGCCTGCAGCGCGTGTGTAGAGAGCTATTGTCAAATCTGGTGTTTGGGCGATCATCAAGCGGCGGCCTGATCTTGTGTTGATGGCTTGATGCCGTTG
>CANNCS010000260.1 GCA_947503115.1 uncultured Marivita sp. | reverse complement strand
TGTCGGAGCGTCTCATCCGCCAATCATGCCACGACGCAGCAGCGTTGGGAATCCTATGTCAGGCGGGGAACACTAGTTGAGTAGGTTTGCCACGAGCCTGCGAAATAAGCTCTGCGACGTCAGCATCCAAATCTACCTGTTCGAGCGAATGAATACATTTGATGCCTGAACCCAAGACTTTTCCGTTATTGTCCGTGGCAAAACGGCTCGAAAGCTCATTCCAGTAGCGGGGTTCAGTGTGTCCGAAATTATCCGGCGTTTTGTTCACACAACTGTAGAGGCTATGAGCAACAAAATCAGCAACGCGTAACAGATCTTCCTCGTCCTTTGACTTCGCAATTAAGCCAAACGGATTAATCGCCGACAAGTATTTCGACTCAGGATAAATGGGATTTTCTTTGACCTTGACAATATATCGACGCAACGTGTCGTAATTGTGATTCCGTTGTTCAACGACAATTTGCGGCTCTAGAAACTCATTTGAAAATTTTATTAGATCTGCGCCAACCAGCTCCAGCAAATAAGTAATGCACTTGTTGTAAAATTTATGGGGATCCCAATCGATCTGAGATTTGTACTCTTCCAATGTAGATTTATTGGAGATCAATCCATAAAATCGTAAACGCTTCGCCGCAAGCGTCTTGGCGAAATGCACCTTTTGGGCATGATTTAGATCGGTGGCGTGCTTCCAACGTTTCGTCTTTCGAAAATCCTCCTGAAGCTGATCTAATAGCTTCCGGGTTTCAATCTGCGTTGCACGGCGCATGACGACCGCGCCCAAACAAAAGAAAGGCGATGAACCGCCACTATTTTGGTCACGAATCTTGGTGATCCCTGTGTCGCCGCTTTCGTCGATAAATACAGTGCAAATCATAGAAACTCATCTCAAGTGAAGAGAATGGGTCAAAGTCCGTTTAGCGAATCGGTAAATGCCTGAGTTTCATTTATTAAACTTATGGCCGAACTATAACCGGCACAAGCAGCGCGCAGAATACGGCGTCCGCAGCAAGCGCTTGGGCTTCAACCGTCTGATACCAAAGGGGCTGGCTTCTGACTCATTAGGGATTTCTGAGGTTCCCAGCTCGCCCGCGCTCTGATTCCA
>CANNCS010000259.1 GCA_947503115.1 uncultured Marivita sp. | reverse complement strand
ACAGCGTCCAGCTATGCTGCCAACTGGCATCTCGCCGCTGTCATCATCGCTTCAAGATGAATGTCCACGGGCCCTAGGACGAGGTTGAAAAAGGGGGGCCGTCCCAAGCTCCTATGGAAATGTCCAAGCGAAGGGGGATCGTAATGCTTGCCGTTTGATCCGCGTTCGAGGCTATCGGAGCAGACGCCATGTCGCGGGTCGGGACGCGTTCGTTTATGGGCTGCTCGGATCGTTCGAACCCACCGTCGTGGACGGCGTTACGCCCTATAGCAAGCACCTCTTCGACCAGTCCCGAGCCGGGTTTTCCGTCACGCGCGAGCTGGTCGGCAACCGTCTTGAGATGCGCGACAAGGCGCGACACGCGGATGCCTTCGTTGGCGATCCATTTGACGGTCTTCATCTCGGGGTCGGCAGATGGGTTCCAGATGCCGCCATCGACCGTCACGTAGTGTCCGGTCTCGGTCTGGTCGGGCACACCAGAATGATGCAGCGCGATAACCTCCCACAGATCGCTGAACACCGGTGCGCCGGATGAGCCGGGCTGTGTGTCGCGGGTATAATGCGCGACGTGGTCGTTGTCGGGTGGCAGGGCAGTCAGTAGACTTTCACGGAACACCACCTGTTTGCGCCCGGCCAGCGGGTGCTGAACGATATTGACGGGCTGGCCCTTGCGGATCTTTCCCTCAACGCCGATCAGCGGCAGATGCCCGAAGTCGAACAGGTCCACGCCGTCTTCACTGACTGGCGCCACCGCGACAATGGCCATGTCGAGGCGTTCGTTGGCATAAAACAGGCGTTGTGGTTCAAGTGCAAAACAGTGGCCGGCGGTCTGGCGGCTGTCGATTTCCAATTCATAGCGGAACTGCACGGATGCGCGGCTTGCCGCAAAATCGTTCTGCAGAACGTGGTGGTTGGTCATCATGACACCCGGCGCGATTAGGAACCCGGTGCCGAACCCTTGGCCGGTCGAGGTGGACACGATCCGCCCAACAGACCGGGCTGCGACCAAGGCGCGCTTGATGAACATGACCGACAGGAATTCCTCGGCTTCGCCGATCACGCGTTCTAGTGCTCCGAGTCTGACACTTCTTACCTGTTTCCGCGGATTTCATCGAGCGCGTCCAGCGCACGGCGTTCCCTG
>CANNCS010000258.1 GCA_947503115.1 uncultured Marivita sp. | reverse complement strand
AGGGAACGCCGTGCGCTGGACGCGCTCGATGAAATCCGCGGAAACAGGTAAGAAGTGTCAGACTCGGAGCACTAGGGTGCCGCATCCGAGTTGGGGGGACAGATGATCCGTATCGCGGCAATCCTATTTGTGGGCAGTCTGTTGGCCGGCTGTGCCAGCGACCCTCTGAGCGGTTTGCCGCGTTTGTCAGATACCGACGTGACCGACAGTGACATCCAAGCGGCGTTGCGCAGTGATGCTGACATCGTGGAAGACGACGCCAGTGCCGCGCAGGATGCGCGACCCACCGGCTTTTTGGGGCGCCTTTTCAAACGGGGCGACGCAGCGGCGCTTTCAACGGAACCTGAAATCAAGCCTGCCGCCGATGTCCCGAGTGTCGACGCCGCAAGCACGGACGTGGTCGCCGATGCCCCTCCAGTTGCCACAGCCGCCGCTCCGCGCCGTGGGTTGCTTGGGTTCTTGAGCCGGGCTGCGCAAACGGCTCGGGCCGACGAGCCGACAGTTCTAGCCGCGCTTCCGTCCCAGACGCAAAATGATGCGGCCCCTACTGCGGTTGCCAAAGGGCCAAGCCCAGATGCGCCGGATTACCGGATCGTGCCGATGGGGACGGTTTTGCCATATGGTGTGCTTGCACGGGTGTGTGATGTTTCGACCCGGCAGCTTGGCACGCGGGTTGAGCGGTATCCCGAGTCGCGGTCGGTCTACACTTTGTACGATTCCCAACCCGGCAACACCTCTGCACACACATTCTATGTGACCGGGTTTGGTGACGGCTGCGCCCGCCAGTTTACGGCGGCGCTGGCCCTGTTCGGCAGTCCCGAGACGCATGAACAGTTGCGCTATGGTTTGCCGTCGAAGGTGCAGCCCTATTCTTCGACCGATGCGGCTTACGAGACACTCAAGTCGCGTGTGTGTCGTGTGGGCAAGGGCAAGCCGTGCGGGTCATCGATGCCGCAACTTGCGCGCACAACGGCCTTCGTCAGCGTCTACGAAACGTTTGGGTCGAACCCGGAATGGAAGACCATTCTGTTGCATGACGGCGAAGTTGTGGAAACCGACATTCGCAGCAATTAATACCAAGGGCTGCGATCATTGACCCACTTTCGCCCAATCTCTGGTTCCGATTGACGTGATGACGTCCGGTAG
>CANNCS010000257.1 GCA_947503115.1 uncultured Marivita sp. | reverse complement strand
TTGTTGTTTCTGCGGATGACAATGGTTTGATTTTGGCGTCGAGTTTGATGAAGGCGATTTCGTCGACATCGAATGATGGTGGTGCGAGCCTCGCAGGGACATTTATTGACCAGCTAGAGGATAGCTACCAGTACAGCTCTGCGTCAGTTGGGCAAGTCATATCGCAGTATGACGTTGTGCGTGTTGCGAGTACTTACGCTAATGGCGGCGTTCCGGGCGGTGTCTATCAGTACACTGGGGCGACTGATTTGGCGCTGAGTGGCACAACGGATTACAGTGATACGGCCAATTGGAAGCGCGTCAGTGAGACGTCTGTTGCGGATTTGATCCCGACTGGTCTGAATGTGACAGCGTCAGAGTCTGTTGCTGTTGGTGGGCTGGTTGTGCGCAATGAGCTTGCGGGCGGGGCGACGGCGCGGATTGACCAGGGCACGGTGTCTGGTGGGTCTGTGACGGTTGATGCGCAGAGCCGGACGCAGCTTGATGCGACGTCTGAAGGGATTGTTGAGAGCTCTGGCGGCAGTGCGTTTGGCACGGGTGTTTCGCTTGCAATCAATGCAATGATTGTGAGCAATGCTGTGACGGGCAGTGCGCTTGCGGAGATTACAGGCGCCGGGGTGACGACGACCAGCGGTGGGCTGTCTGTTGCTGCGCGCAATGATGCGCGTGTGAATGCGTTGCTCAACAGCGTGACACAGTCCGGCGATACGGCTGTTGGTGTTGTTCTTGCGTTCAACACATTGGGCTATGCACCGACGAACCTTCTTAATCAGACGGTTGATGCGCTTGTTGGTACGAGCCTTGGGACGAAGGATGCGGCTGAGGCTATTGCGCGGATCACTGGTGGGACGCAGATTGTTGCGGGTGATCTGACAGTTGAGGCGGACAATGTTGCGCAGTTGAATGCCACCTTGTCGAATGCGGCGAGTTCAGCGGCATCTGCGCTTTATGGTGCGACGGGTGCGGCTGCGGGTGTTGTGCTTGCGTCGAACATGGTTGCAGCGGGTGCGGATGCGCGGATCAGCAACCCGACAGCAACAGCGACGGTTGGTGGCGATGCACTGATCCGTGCGACAGACGCTGCGGGTATCTATTCAAACGTCAAGCTGGTCTCATCCTCCGTTACCTCAAATACCGGCGGACTGGATATTCTG
>CANNCS010000256.1 GCA_947503115.1 uncultured Marivita sp. | reverse complement strand
ATGGAATCAGAGCGCGGGCGAGCTGGGAACCTCAGAAATCCCTAATGAGTCAGAAGCCAGCCCCTTTGGTATTATGTGATCGCCGGCAATGCGGTTGAAACACCGCGCCTGATGTTGGCTTCGGGGCTTCAGGGCCGCAACGGTTTGATGGGCCGCAACCTTATGGATCATGCCTACTTGCTGACGTGGGCGCTCATGCCAACGCCGATCGGCGCGATGCGCGGTCCACTTTGCACTTCGGGGATCGAAGACCTCCGCACAGGCGATTTCCGTGCTCGGCAGGCCGCTGTCCGTTATTCGATCCACAATGATGGTTGGGGCTGGGCCACAGGGGCGCCACATACGGACCTCGATCACTTGATCGACGAATCCAATCTCTTTGGTGTAAAGCTTCAGGACGCACTTGTCGACCGCGTGTCACGTCAAATCTTGCTCGACTGCATGATCGAGGTACTTCCCGACGAAAGCAATCGCATCAGCGTCGATGATGCCTACCGCGATGCTTTGGGTAACATGCGTCCCATCGTCAGTTTCGACGTACCAAGCTACTCGCTCGAAACCGCAGCCTTCTCGCGCCGCTTGACCAAACAGATCTACGCGCGCGTCGGTGCTGAGGACTACACGAAGTACAGCCCGCTCGAATGTGGCTACGTCAGCCATAACGGTGAAGACTACGTGATCCGTGGCGGCAATCACTGGGCTGGTACGCATATCATGGGCAGCGACGCTGGCAGTTCGGTCGTCGATAGTCAGCAGCGGTCGTGGGAACACAAGAACCTGTTTCTCTGCGGCGCGGGCTCTATGGCCTCCATTGGCACGGCCAACACCACATTAACGCTCGCAGCGCTCTGCCTGAGAACCGCAGAAACCATTCTTTCCGACCTAGTCCGCGATTGAGGAGTACTCAGATGTCCCTTCACAAGATCAAGAATATCGACGACCTCCATCGCTATATCTACGCAGCGATGCAGCTCGAACATGCGACTATCCCGCTATATCTCACGGCGCTTTATTCTATCAAACCGGGCACGAACGCGGAGGCCATGCATATCCTTCGCGTCATCGCAGTGGAGAAAATGCTGCGGGGATGTCCCGGTTAATGTTGAACTATGAATGAAGGGTGGCGTTGCTTTCCCTGAGCCGTAGGCTCGGGGTGTTCA
>CANNCS010000255.1 GCA_947503115.1 uncultured Marivita sp. | reverse complement strand
CTAGTGTTCCGAGTCTGACATTTGCTACCGATTTCCCCTGATTTGATCGAGCGCGTCGAGTGCGCGGCGCTCTCGGGTGAGGATGTCCTCGGCGGTCTTGCTCCAGACAAAGGGCTTCGGCTTTGCGTTGTGCTGCAGCAGGTAGTCGTAGATCGCGCCTTCGAGGTCGTGGACGCTGGAGTAGCTGCCGCGCCGGATGCGCTTCGACGTGATCTCGGCGAAGAAGCGTTCGACGAGGTTCAGCCAGGACGCGCTTGTGGGCGTGAAATGCAGCTTGAAGCGCGGATGTTTCTCCAGCCAAGCCTGCACCTCGGGCGTCTTGTGGGTGGCGTAGTTGTCGAGAACCAAATGAATGTCGCGGGGTTTCTTCACGGCCCGGTCGATGCGGCGCAGGAAGCTCAGGAACTCCTTGGCGCGGTGGCGGGGCATGCAGTCACCGATGACCAGGCCGGACTTTACGTCCAGCGCGGCGAAGAGCGTGGTGGTGCCATGACGCTTGTAGTCGTGGGTCATGCTGGCACCGCGCCCCTTCTTCAGCGGCAGCCCGGGCTGGGTCCGATCGAGCGCCTGGATTTGCGATTTCTCATCGACGCACAGCACCACCGCCCGGTCCGGTGGGTCGAGGTAGAGCCCGACGATCTCGGTAACCTTTTCCTCGAACATCGGGTCGTTCGAGACCTTGAAGCCCTTTGTCAGATGGGGCTTCAAGCCTGCGTCCGCCCATATCCGGCCCACGCTCGAGGGCGAAATGCCCACCGCGTCAGCCATCGTCGTGCGGCTCCAGTGCGTGGCATTGGGCGGTGTTTCCTGCACGGTCTTCGCGATCACCTTGAATCGCACTTCTCTGGGCAGAGGCGGCACCCGCGAGGGCCGCGTCTTGTCCCGTTTGAGCCCCGGCACACCCTCGTCGAGAAACCGCTCCTGCCAGCGCCAGACGGTCGGCTTCGACATGCCCGTCCGCCGCATGATCTCGACAGTGCCCTGACCGTCCGCCGTCGCCAGAACGATATCGGCGCGCCATGCAAGCTTGCGAGGCGTGTTGCGGTTGCTCAGCAGGGCTTGAAGCTCAGCGCGGTCGGCGGGGCCAAGGTAAAGGCAAATGTCGGAGCGTCTCATCCGCCGACCATGCCACATTGCGGCGTTGACGGGAATCCTTTGTCAGGTGCGGAACACTAG
>CANNCS010000254.1 GCA_947503115.1 uncultured Marivita sp. | reverse complement strand
CGACGAGGCTTACTCGACGATTTTGGACACGACGCCGGAGCCGACGGTGCGGCCACCTTCGCGGATGGCGAAGCGGAGACCGTCTTCCATCGCGATCGGGGCGATCAGTTCAACGTCGAACTTCAGGTTGTCGCCCGGCATCACCATCTCGGTGCCTTCCGGCAGCGTCACGGTGCCCGTCACGTCTGTTGTCCGGAAGTAGAACTGCGGACGGTAGTTCGCGAAGAACGGTGTGTGACGGCCGCCTTCTTCCTTGGTCAGGATGTAGACCTCGGCTTCAAAGCGCGTGTGCGGCTTTACTGATTTCGGGGCACACAGAACCTGGCCACGCTCAACGCCTTCACGGTCGATGCCGCGCAGCAGCGCGCCGATGTTGTCGCCGGCTTCACCACGGTCAAGCAGCTTGCGGAACATTTCCACACCGGTACAGGTCGTGGTCTGGGTGTCGCGGATGCCAACGATCTCGATCGAGTCGCCCACATTGATCACGCCACGCTCAACACGGCCGGTCACAACAGTACCACGGCCAGAGATCGAGAACACGTCTTCGATCGGCATCAGGAACGGCTGGTCAATCGCACGTGCCGGCTGCGGGATGTACTCATCCACGGCCGCCATCAGTTCCTTGATCTTGTTCTCGCCGATTTCCGGATCACGGCCTTCCATCGCCGCAAGAGCAGAGCCTGCGATGATCGGAATGTCGTCGCCCGGGAAGTCGTAGGTCGACAGAAGTTCGCGGATTTCCATCTCGACGAGTTCCAGAAGCTCCGGATCGTCAACCTGGTCAACCTTGTTCATGAACACGACCATTGCGGGGATGCCAACCTGGCGGCCCAGCAGGATGTGCTCGCGGGTCTGCGGCATCGGGCCGTCAGCAGCGTTCACAACCAAGATCGCGCCGTCCATCTGCGCCGCACCGGTGATCATGTTCTTCACATAGTCAGCGTGGCCGGGGCAGTCGACGTGCGCGTAGTGACGCGCGTCGGTCTCGTATTCAACGTGTGCGGTCGAGATCGTGATACCACGAGCCTTCTCTTCAGGCGCGCCGTCAATCTGGTCATACGCTTTGAAGTCGCCAAAGTACTTCGTGATCGCCGCCGTCAGCGTCGTCTTGCCGTGGTCAACGTGACCGATCGTGCCGATGTTGCAGTGCGGCTTACCGCGCTCAAACTTTTCCTTTGCCAT
>CANNCS010000253.1 GCA_947503115.1 uncultured Marivita sp. | reverse complement strand
CCCATTCGTTGAGAGAATTGAATCAGCCGATCGACCGCCAATCAAGTAAGAGTTTTTCAACAAAATCAGCCCAAACTTCCGATATTCTGCACCGCCGCGAATGACTGCTGCGCAGTTTACGCGCCCGACAGCTCCGCCTTATGTACTGCAGCCAGCTCAGCCATACTGTTGAAGCAGAAGTCATAGCTGGGCATCTCTCCGGGGTTCATTGTTGCCCCGAACCCTTCTTTTTCGTGACGACGATAGATCCAGCAATTAGCGAGCCCGTGTTTATTGGCAGGGCCATGATCGTGGAACATGCTTTCTGCTGTATGAAGAATGTCCTTCTTGGAGATGCCTTGCCGCGCAAGCGTTTCCAGCATGTAGTCAAAGTTTCGATCAGATGGTTTGTAGCTGCCAACGTCTTCAGCGGTGTAGACACCATCAAAGTGGACATCTAGCCGAGCATTCGAGCCTGAAAAACTCGTATTGTCGGTATTGGTCAGGACGACCAGTTTGTAGTGTTGTTTGAGGTAGGCGAGTGCTTCACGGCTGTCGTCAAACGCAGGCCATTGGCGCACGGACAGGCCGTATGCTTGGCATTCTTCCCAAGTCACTTCGACACCCCATTCTTCAGCCAGACGACGGTAAACCACTGCAAGAAGATCAAAGTACTTTTTGTTGGGTGTCCAGCGCTGCGTCGTGGATTCATGATAGGCGTGTGCTTCAAGAATATCGTCGCGCGTCAGGTTTTGACTGACCTTGTCCGTCAATGGTTTGAGAGCTGTGACCATGCCGCTTTCCCAGTCGATCAGCGTGCCATAAACGTCGAATGCTAGAACCTTGAAGTCCGTCAGTTTCATAGTTTCTCTCCTTCTTGTTGGTATGGGCGATTTCGCTGAATTGTGTTCAGGCCCAACGGATCAACCCAATAATTGCTGACGTTGCATAGAACACCTGGAGCAATAGGAACGTCCAACGCCGGTCTAAAATCGCCCATCCTGCAAACAGCGCCGACGACACCAAAAGCAAGGAAAACCCAAGCATCTCCGCTCCAATGTTCATCGCAATCGACATCGCATAGACCATGGCCAGAATGGAGCCGATGACTTCGAATAGAGAAGTGAGCTTGCGATGGTCGCGCGTTATAGCGTTTTGATAGCTAGTGTTCCCCGCCTGACATAGGATTCCCAACGCTGCTGCGTCGTGGCATGATTGGCGGATGAGACGCTCCGAC
>CANNCS010000252.1 GCA_947503115.1 uncultured Marivita sp. | reverse complement strand
CCTACCGGACGTCATCACGTCAATCGGAACCAGAGATTGGGCGAAAGTGGGTCAATGATCGCAGCCCTTGGTATAATTCGGTCCGCTGATGTACTTGTCAGGATATCGCGGATCGTATTGGTATGCGCACCCAAGTTTTGAACGGTGGGTGATGCTGCCCGCAGACGGGTGATGCGCAGGCCGAAGTTCGATCCAGTCATTGCCGCGTTACAGCCGCCATTGGTGTGGATGCCAACGATGCAGCCGTCGCTGGCCCGCAGGATGCCTGAACCGGAATTGCCGCCAAGTGTGTCGATGTCATTGTACCGAACGCGGAAGTCTTCAAAGCTGGTGATGGGGCCGGCTTCGATCCGCTTGGGTTGCCCGGCGGGGTGGCCGATGATGCAGATCATGTCACCTTGATTGCCATCATCTTCAGCAAGGCGAGTGATGCCGAACTGTTGGCCCGGATTGCCGGACAAGCGCACGATGGCGAAATCGAGGCCATCCAGACGGTATTCGATCAACTCTTCCACGGCAAAGGACACCGGGCTTTGCTGCACGCCGTTGGCGTCGACTTGAAAGTTGAACTCCACATTCATCCGCGTGGCGATTTCCCGCGAAGATATGATGTTGTTCGTGCCGTTGACGCGCGGCCGGTTCCAGCCACCGCCGGTTTGGTCAAAGCAATGTCCTGCCGTCAGAAACAGGTTGTCCGCGATCAGCGTACCAGTGCACCAGCGATGCCCCGCGACGTTACCGGGATTGGTGTAGATGTTGGCAAGATTGGTGTGCCACCGCAGCACACCAACAGGTACCTGATGGGTGTCCACAAAGGCGCGGGTCACGCCAAGGCTACCGTCATATTGTTCGACCGGCTGACTGTCGTCGGTGGTGCCGCATATCGTTTCGCGGATATCGCCGTACTCAAGCCTGTCGGGCGTGAGCGACTCTTGAGTCATCTTTTTCTTGAGGCTTTCGATGTTATCAAAATTCGGAACGAAAACCGGATCATTCGGGCTGTCCTGCACGTGGCCGACGCCCTCTTTCTTTGATTTAGCCATGTCTAAAGTCCTTATTGAAATACAGTCTGAAATTGTGACCGGTTCGTTGACCCGAATTGGGTCAACCTGGCCCGGTCGCCCGCCAGCCAGAGGCGCCGCCCCTAGTGTTCCCCGCCTGACATAGGATTCCCAACGCTGCTGCGTCGTGGCATGATTGGCGGATGAGACGCTCCGA
>CANNCS010000251.1 GCA_947503115.1 uncultured Marivita sp. | reverse complement strand
TCGGAGCGTCTCATCCGCCAATCATGCCACGACGCAGCAGCGTTGGGAATCCTATGTCAGGCGGGGAACACTAGCTGGCTCGAATTTCGGTTTAATTGAAAATGTTTGGGTAGATGGAGAGGTGCGGGGACAGGCCGGAGGTGTCGGTGGACTAGTTGGTTCCAATGGTGGAGTTATAAACGATAGTGTGGCCGATGTCTTTGTTGAAGCCGATGATTCACCGATTGTCGAAGGTGATTTTGGTGGTGGGGTTTCTGTTGCAGTTGGTGGCTTTGTCGGTGACAACTTTGGAACGATCAACCGATCACATGCCTTGGGTGATGTAAGTGTCTCAAATGTTTTTGGAACAAGTATTCGCGCTGGTGGATTTGTAGGCTGGGAGAGTTCTTTCCTAGAAGAGGCATCAGCGACCATTAATGATAGCTATGCTCTGGGTTCGGTTGATGTCGAAAGCAATGTTGGTGACGCAGTCGTTGTTCGAGCAGGCGGGTTTGTCGGAGACCTTCAAGGACCTGTAAACAGATCGTTTTCCACTGGGACAGTGACTGTACTTGGAGATGCCACCGTTGAGCGAGGTGGATTTGCAGGAGCAGATCAAACCAGTGGAACAGAAGGCAACAATAGTTTCTGGGATAGAGACACATCCGGCTTGGAAACTAGTGCTGCTGGGAGCAGCCTAAGTACTCAAGAATTTCAAAATACAGAGACTTTTATTTCCATCGGTGAAGAAGCTAGCTGGGATTTCAATAGTGTTTGGGCACCCGGGGACACCGGATTTTACCCTGTAAATTACTCAACAAGTCCAGTGATACTGGCGACACCAAATCCCATTACTGTTCAATATGGACTTACTGGGGTCACTCCCACAACAGGTAGTATTGTTGGGGGACCGTCTCTCTTTGTCTTTGATGATGAAGATGACAGTTTAAATACCGCAACTGTTTTCCAACCACCCTTTAATTATTCGTCACGCAATGTTGGGTCGCGTACGTTTACTCTTCCAACAACCGAGTTGCTGAGTGCAGGCGGTGTTTCTTATCGCGTGATTGATCGGCTTGGAAGTGCGGCGATACTTCCTGCGTCTCTGACGGTACGTGCGGATGATCAGACGAAGACGTATGGGACGGGTTTGAACCCGGTTGGAAGTGAGTTCACGATCACGGCAGGCTCGCTGTTTTTCGAGGATGCGCTTGAGAGTGTGACGTTGTCGAGCGCGGGATTTGCGTCGGATGCGTCGGTTTCCGGG
>CANNCS010000250.1 GCA_947503115.1 uncultured Marivita sp. | reverse complement strand
CGCCTTAGACATCTGAACGAAATCAGACCAATACCTCAAACAGACGCCCCGAAATCAGCGACTTTTTCAACGGAATCCGCCCAAATCCCCAAACCTTAACAAAACCTTAATAGGTCCAGATCGGACCCAATGTTTCGCGCGCGAAACAAAATGGCCAAAACGTACCTATCTCTCCGGAGCCAGGTCCCGCGCCACGCGGAAGCCGACATTGGCCTGGCGGCGGGTTTTGGGGATGCCTACCCGGTAGCTCACCCGGAGGTTCTCCGGCGGATCGTCCCATGATCCTCCCCGCAGCACACGGCTGCTGCACGTCCCTGTCGTCCGCGCCGCCCCGTCCGAAGGCGCGCCGCTATGCGAGCCATTCCAGCAATCCGCAGTCCATTCCCAGAGATTGCCGATCATGTGCGACAGACCGTAAGGATTGACCGGAAACGCCCCTGCAGGCACCGGTGCCTCGGTTCCGTCGTCACAGGCCATGTTGCGATGCCGGAACCGGCTCTCTGCCCCGGCACCGTTCACACGCTGGCAAATGGCAGACAGGCCACCAGGCCACGGGTAGTCGGCATCCAACGTCCCACGGGCGGCGTATTCAAATTCTGCCTCCGACACGAGCCGCCACCCACCGCGCGGATCTTCCGCGTTCAGCCAATCGACATAGGCCATCGCGTCATCCCAACTGACACAGGCCGCCGGATGATCGTCGGTCACGTCAAACCCCGGCGCACCCCAATACGCCCCGTCCCGCGACCGTAGCCGTCCTTCGGGCGTCCAGATGAAACAAGACCGCCCCGTCCGCGTGCCCGTCGCCTCTTCAAAGCTGCGCATGTCGCCCACAGAGATCTCTGCCGCTGCAATCTCGAACGTCGCAATGGTCTGGTTGGTTCGAGGTCCCTCTGCCCCGCCTCGCTCGGACCCCAGCACCGTGTCTCCCTCGCGCATCTGCACCATGCGTGGACAAACCGTGCAGGTCGTCTGCGTCGGCGTCACCAGCACCAGCGACGTACGCGGAGCTTCGGGCACAGGCCCCGGCTCAGGCTGTGGCGCCATATCGGGGCGTAGGGCAAACAACTGCGCCTGTGCTTCGTCGCGAAACAAACCGTCGGGAAACGCATCAAGATATGCTTGGAACGCGTCGGCAGAATTCAACTCTTGCGTAAACTCCCACGCCGCCCGGTCCACCCCCTATGACATTCACACATCTTGGTTTCAGTTATTGAGCTGATCTGATTCCCTTTTTGAAAAGGGAGACGATGATG
>CANNCS010000249.1 GCA_947503115.1 uncultured Marivita sp. | reverse complement strand
AACAACCTGATCGCCCTACCGGACGTCATCACGTCAATCGGAACCAGAGATTGGGCGAAAGTGGGTCAATGATCGCAACCCTTGGTATCATTACGTTCAGTTTTGCGGGAAATTCCGGACACGCGAGGAAAGAAAGGGCGTCTACATAGGCTCGAAGCGATCCTTGGGCTGATCCTTCTTTCGATGTTGACGGGCCGTACGGGGATGATGGCGGCCTACCGGCTTGGGCGCACCTTGTCCCGTTCACAACTCAACCGACTTGGGTTCCGACGTGACCGCCAGTCCCCCCTGCCACGCGACGTTGACGGAGACTTTGCGAGGGATTGATCCGGACGCAATGGCTCGCGCCTTCAGCCGTCTCACGGTCGAAGGACGGACTGAAGACGCAGATACGAAGGTCCAGCGTCATATCGCGTTAGACGGCAAGACGCTGCGAGCCAGCAAGGACGGGGAAGCGCGCGCTGAACATGTCTTATCTGCGTTTTGCGCAGCGCTCGAACAATCTGCCGGCCATACCTCCTCCCGAGGTAAAGGCAGGGAGATCCCAGATGCGTTGCGGCTGATCGAGACCATTGATCTTGAGGGATTGGTTGTCACGGGAGACGCAATTTTCTGCAAAAAAACAATCGCTTCTCGGATTGTGGAGAAGGGTGGTGATTTCTTGCTCCCAGTGAAACGGAACCAGAAAGACCTTTGCGAAGAAATCGAAACGGCCTTTCAGGAGCCGGTTTTCCCCCCTCGCGGCTTGGCAGGAAACACCGAGCGTGGGACATGGTCGGATTGAAGCCTGTGACGTGGCTGTCCTACCCGCTGATGCACTCTCAGATCACATGCGCGCCCACTGGCCAACCGTCTCCTCCATCGTCCGCATCAGCCGGTACCGAGAGCACGTTCGCCAAGGGCAAACTGTCAAAACGGAAACAGAAACCATCTACCTGATCTCCAGTCTGAACTCCCCTGACCCCAAGTACGTGCTGCAGCTCAATCGGGACCACTGGAAAATCGAGATCATGCACCGAGACAAAGACGTCCTCCTCGGCGAGGACCGCTACACCAACAGATCAGGGCATGCGCCCCGCAACATCTTCACTTTGACCAGCGCTGCCAGAACTCTCCTCAAGCGCATCGCAAAGTCGCCCACCAGGGCAATCGAAATCGTCCAAGACAACCGAGAAAAGGCCGTCCGTCTCATCTCAGATCAAGCCGCAACTACCTTTCTCTGAATCGCCCTGGTGCTGCCCTATGACATTCACACATCTTGGTTTCAGTTATTGAGCTGATCTGATTCCCTTTTTGAAAAGGGAGACGATGATG
>CANNCS010000248.1 GCA_947503115.1 uncultured Marivita sp. | reverse complement strand
AGACATCTGAACGAAATCAGACCAATACCTCAAACAGACGCCCCGAAATCAGCGACTTTTTCAACGGAATCAGCCCATATCGACGGATGCTGCAAGCGACAGGAAAGTCCGAAACGGGCGGGAAGCGACTAATCGTTTCAAGACCGCACCAGAGCCGCGTTACCTGGGGGGTGTTGTTGTAAGACATGAGCCGCAACCGCGACCAATTGGGTGAGAAAGCGCAAGAAACCATGGCCGAGAAGCACCGCAAAACGCTCGACCTTTGTGTCTTTTGGATCGAACGGGCGGTGTCGCGCGGAGATTTCACATCAACGTTCCCATTTTGGCGCAACTGCGAATTTTGTTGGTCTGGAATTCTGTAACGCGATGACATTGCTTAAACGAGAAGCCCTCGACGAGATGATCGAGAGCTTCATGGGTTTGACCCTTTCAGTTTTTGTATGATAGTGGCTTAAGGGCCTCGCACAAGCGCAAGCTGAGTAAAGGATTTACCGGACGCGCGCATAGCGCCGACGATGTAGGTTAGCCCCACGACCCCGTCGAATAGAGCGAAAGCGTATTCGTAGCTGTTGGCTAGCCCATTGGCTGCCGCGTAAAAAATCGAAGCAACCGTCAGCACCCGAGCGCACCCGTTCCAGAAGATGACGGGCGCGCGCGCAGCAACGTCTCGGGCCGCCCAGATGAGAGTGACCCCCGCGCCGAGAAGAAACGTGCTAAGGGAAATCAGAGAGACAAACACGCCTGGAACCGGATCGGCGATTACTGAGATCGCGAGAAAAGGGGCGAACAGGAAATTGAGCGCACCGGTTATGGTGACAAATTTTCGGAACAAGGGCATCTTATGCTTCCTTTGTTGTGTTTTGTGGAAAGTGCCGAGCAATGAAGTAGGGACAACAAATTCGGTTGATACCCAAGGGGGGGCCAGCAGGAGCCGTTCGACCCGCGCTGGCCCGAATGGGCGTGTTTACTGGGCCTCAATCTGGCTCAGGATGCGGCGCAATGAGAGGCCGAAGCTTTCGGGATTGTCTTCTTGTGTGAAGTGACCCGCCGAAGGAAGGATTTGAACCGGAGCTTCAGGGAAATACGCGCGCCAGCGCGCGATGGATTCTTCATTTCCCAACAAGTGATCCTTTTCGCCAAAGATCAGCTCGACCGGTTTATCTGCAAGCAGGTTCAAATTGTCACCGATTGCGGTAAGCCATTCTTGCTGTTGTACAATGGCGATGGGAAAATAGGCCGTACCCGCCCTATGACATTCACACATCTTGGTTTCAGTTATTGAGCTGATCTGATTCCCTTTTTGAAAAGGGAGACGATGAT
>CANNCS010000247.1 GCA_947503115.1 uncultured Marivita sp. | reverse complement strand
ACCGGACGTCATCACGTCAATCGGAACCAGAGATTGGGCGAAAGTGGGTCAATGATCGCAGCCCTTGGTATAAGACAAGATACGACGCACTTTACAGAAAGGAACTCGCAATGAAACGCATGATGATCGCAACCGCTCTCGCAACAACAATTGGCACCGCTGCCTTTGCCGCAACCGAAGGTCAGATCCAGCAGGTGCAAACCTTCAATTCCGGTATCGACACATCCACGTTCTCAGACAGCGATTACGACGTCGCCTATGGCATCGTGACCTCTGGCATGTCGCACGGCGAGAAATCCGCCGAATTGCGTGCGATGGCCACTGATGACAGTGGTGATACGGGCATCGCGAACATCAGCGAGGCCGAAATGGCGCAGCTCCAGCAATACGCTCCGGACGCCAATTTTGATGCGATCACACAGTCACAGGCCGAAGCCGCCCTTGCAGTGACATACAGCGGAGAATCCCCGTCCGAAATCACACGCCGTGTGCAGAACATTCTGAACGGCGCCGAGATGGACGCAGACACAATGGCAGCGATCAGCGCCGGCCAGGAAAGCATGTTGCGGACCTATGTCCCAAATGCCGATCTTAGCGACCTGACCAAGGACGAGCTGTTGCTCGCGATGAGCTACGTCCACAGTGGTATGTCGCGCAGCGAGACATCGGCACAGATCAAAGCACTGATCAACTAAGCGCTCGCCGTTGACGAAGACAGGGCCGTCCCAAAGGGGCGGCCTGTTTCATTGAGTAACAGCATCTCATCGGCCCGAACCGTATGCGTGTACATCAAAATGAGAGAATGGCAGGGGCAGCAGGGTTCGAACCCGCGACCTACGGTTTTGGAGACCGTCGCTCTACCAGCTGAGCTATACCCCTAAGGCCGAGAAGACGCGTATTCCAAGGGCTGACCGAAATCAAGGGCCAGAACGCCCAAGCCAAGACAAAAATCCACATCTTTTCGCCGCTTTGGCAAACTAACCTGTCCCCTTAGCTGTATGCCTGCCTCCTCAGGCTCACTCTATCTCTCTCCCTCACCAACGGAACTTGACGTGTATCCGTGTGGTGACACCCGAACTCAGGTCATCTTCATCGTCCGTTTTTCACTGCGGCGTGATCAAGAATACCGGATCACCGAACTCCGATGATACTTATAGCGCCTCACAAAGGCC
The DNA here is from genome assembly GCA_947503115.1 of uncultured Marivita sp. GTDB lineage: Bacteria > Pseudomonadota > Alphaproteobacteria > Rhodobacterales > Rhodobacteraceae > Marivita. The sequence continues at coordinate 162 of CANNCS010000247.1, read as the reverse complement.
GATTGCCTGCTGCGAAAGAGCCCAACCGACTCGCGTCAGAGGTCAAAGTGGCCCTAGCGATCTGACACATGGATCACGGCGCCGGTCTCGGGCGCTCTCGGTCCAGTGTTTCCTTTGAAACATATGGGCTTATCCAGATCGTCACGTTTTCTTGATACGTCG
>CANNCS010000246.1 GCA_947503115.1 uncultured Marivita sp. | reverse complement strand
CAGGCTGCTGAAATAGTCCCGCCTCGACAGCGGTTTGAGAACATGATTCATCCTCGGCACGATAATGGCGGGGGTGAAGATGCGCGGGACGGACAAGGCGAGCGGGTCGTTGTTCAGCTATGTCGATCTGGAGGAGCGGATCCCGCCGCGACACCCGCTGCGCAAGGTCCGGCAGGTGGTGAATGACGCGCTTGCCAGCCTCGATGCCGAATTCGAAGTGCTTTACACGGATTTCGGCCGCCCCTCGATCCCGCCGGAACGGCTGATCCGGGCGAGCTTGCTCCAGATCCTGTTCTCGATCCGCTCCGAGCGACAGTTGATGGAACAGATGGATTACAACCTGATGTTCCGATGGTTTGTCGGCCTCGGGATCGACGACCCGGTATGGGTCCCCACGGTATTCACCAAGAACCGGGACCGGCTGCTGACGACGGACCTGTCGCGAAAGATTATGGCAGCGATCCTGGCGCATCGCGAGGTTGCGCCGCTGCTGTCGGACGAGCATTTCTCGGTCGATGGAACGCTCATCAAGGCTTGGGCATCTATGAAGAGTTTCCAGCCGAAGGCTGAGGCGACCCCGCCTGACGATGAAGGTCCGGGCGATCCGCCCGCCCCGAATACCACCCTTGAGCCCGCGCCGTCAGAGACCCCAGCCGAGACCGACCCGATGCACCACGACAGCCGCCGCCACCGCAATGCCGAGGTCGACTTCAAGGGCGAGAAGCTCTCGAACGCCACACACGCCTCGGTCACCGATCCGGATGCGCGCCTTTACAAGAAATCCCCCGGCGCGGGTGCCATGCTGTGTTTCATGGGGCATACTCTGATGGAGAACCGCAACGGGCTGGTCGTGCAGGGTGATCTGACCCAGGCCGACGGTCATGCCGAGCGCAAGGCGGCGCTGGACATGATCCATCGCCATTCCCCCGGATCGACGCGGCAGCTGACGCTCGGTGCCGACAAGGGGTATGACGCGGCCGGGTTCGTGTCCGACCTGCGCCAAGCCTGCGTCACGCCCCATGTCGCCCAGAAATCGAGATATTCAGCGATCGACGGACGCACGACCCGACACGAGGGATATGCGTTGTCCCAGAGGCACCGAAAGAAGATCGAAGAGCCGTTCGGCTGGGCCAAAACCGTCGGCGGCATGGCACAAACCATGTATCGGGGCGTCGAACGTGTCCGATCCCGCTTCATCCTTACCATGGCCGCCAACAACCTTGCCCGGCTCCCAAGGTTGCTGGGGGCATGAAGGGAAACATGGATACAGAAGCGAGCCGTGGACGCGCCGACAGACATGACCCATCAGTCGAACCGGACCCGATGACGGGAAAGCGTTCCGGCTCAGCGACTATTTCAGCGACCTG
>CANNCS010000245.1 GCA_947503115.1 uncultured Marivita sp. | reverse complement strand
CGTTTGACAGTGGTCGGAATTTCGCCGCCTGGCTGGGCTTGGTGCCTCGACAAAGGTCGACGGGCGGAAAGGCTAGACTGGAATCGGTCAGCAAGATGGGGCAAACCGACATCCGTCGATTGCTGATCGTCGGTGCCATGGGCGTGATCCGCTGGGTGGTCCGCAAAGGCGGTAGTGCAGACCGTTGGCTGGCCGCACTTGTCGCGCGCAAGCCGAAGATGGTGGCAGCCGTTGCCTTGGCGAATAAGATGGCTCGGATGATCTGGGCGCTTTCGACAAAGCAGGAGAATTATCGAATGGAGTGACCTGATCCTGAGAAGGAGAAAGGCACGACATGGCCGCAAGGCCAGGGTGAGCGATCGACGAGGAGTACGCGATCCGGACTTCGAAGTTCAAGGCAGAAAATTCAGACCCGGGGCTCGAGCGCTTGCAGCTCTCTGAACCGATGTGAACCCGGCCTTCCGAACAGCATACCGGCCCGTGGCGTCATAGAAGGCCACACGCAGAGGCCTGACACACGTCCGATCGAAGACCCCGCGGAAAATCGAAGATAGTGTTTGCCAAACAGGGGGCATCCACACACGCCAGGATATCACGTCCATGACAGGCGACCTCGGTCCGGGAAAAGGACGCCTCGCACATCGCTTCAACGGTCACTGCCGAATTGCGCAAAAACCGTGTAATCCGGATCTCACCTGCTCGATTACAACCAAGTCGCCGAACCCGGACCCCATCACGGCCAGAAAGCACAGGCTCAATATTCTGGAAATCCTGACCCTGTCACCAACTCAGATCATTGCACGGCTCTGACGGCAGGCACCCTATGCACCTCGTTATCGCGCTAAGGGTGCTTGGGAGTTACTATCTTTCACCTTTGCCGTCCTCTCAGCTTTGTGGCTTTCAACACCACCACCTTGGCACATTGCGATCGCGTCTGGGGAGGGCGGCAACCATCCCATCTGGGCGGATTCAGCGTATCGTCCAGCGCAAACCGAGAAGACGCTGCAGAATCAAAAGCTGCGCAGCAAAACCCATCGCAACAAGTCGCTGACGAAAACTGAAAAGAAGGGCAACAACACTAAGTCCAGCGTTCGATCGCGCGTTGAGCAAGTGTCGACCAGACTGCCGCATACGACTGATCCAGCTGCCGCCTTATTGCCCGCACCTGAACGTGATTACTCGATTATGAGCGATCATGCGCCAATACGTCAATCGTAATCACTGCTACCCAACGCAAAAGCAGTTCGCAGATGCGGTCCTGTCGAGAAACACGACCAATGGCAAATCTTCCGCGATCAAGTGTCTGATAATTTCGGTGTCGTCAATCATGACAAATATTGGGTTTTGGCGTGACCTAGTGTTCCCCGCCTGACATAGGATTCCCAACGCTGCTGCGTCGTGGCATGATTGGCGGATGAGACGCTCCG
>CANNCS010000244.1 GCA_947503115.1 uncultured Marivita sp. | reverse complement strand
GAGAGTTTGTCACCGAGAAGGAAATCTTCTTCATACCGGTCCGTTATGCTGGCAAGCTCGTTGAGCATATTGCACAGCGAAAGCCGGATGCCCTCAAGTATGTCTTCGATCGCATGGGATGGAAGAAGGGCAAGTTTGCCTGGGGTGGCAAAGCAGCCGCCTGGGCTTACTATGACCCGGCAGCGCGCCCGGAGCGCGGTGTTCTTCAGCTGCCCCATCGGCAAATCTCCATTGAGGATCACATCAATGGCCCCCTATATCGTGCAGCAAACGAGATCGGGTTCCGGATCACATACGAGGTTGTTGGCAAGAAGCCGATGAAGACGGCACGTGATACCTGATACCGTATCATTAGATCCAGAGGCTTGGCTCCGAGAGGTCGCAGAGAGACTGACGCACTTCGAACGGTCTGACCTCATCATGCTCAGCAGTACCGCAGACCGCGACTGGTGGGTGGGCTGCTTCGAGGCTCCAGATCAGGTGCTGGCCAAGCTGGCGACACTTCTCGATCAAGCGCAACCAATGGACAGCGGGTGTTGGGAGATGCCACAAGCGACAGCTGCCCGGATCAGGTTCCGCCAGCGTCGTCTCTATGCCTACCAGCTGGTCTACTGGGCTGGGAATGCTCTGCTGCCCACCTCGGATGAAGTCGTCCGCCACCTCTGTCACAACCGCCGCTGTATACGACCCGACCACCTGCGTCACGGGACACAGCGCGACAACAAGTACGACGAACTGACCAAGCTCCTGGATGGCCCACAGTCTCTGTAGCAGGTTGCAGGGCTTGGACAGTTGGAAAGTTGAGGCTTAGCCTATTGATATTATGCAGCTATTCACTGTCCAGCCCGGCGGCACCCTTGGACAGTTTCCTGGACAGTTGGAGGGTGATGCCTGCCCCGACACGGCTGTATTGCCAAAAATAATGACGTTTTCCTGATGAGCGCCTTGGGCTTTGCCTTCGGTCCTCTCTGTTCTGTCCGCTCCATCGGTTCCGACGCGATAGAAAAAATAACGGCCGTTTACCCTGTGCTGGGTTGCTTGTCCCAGCCGGTACATCCCCCCGGGAACTGAGGAATTCTTCGCATCTATGATGATACCAACCATCATGGAGAAGAACGATGATGACCCTCTTCCTGCTGCTTGCTGTTGCAGGCGGCCTATTGCGCCTTGGCCTCGGTCTGGTGCTGTTACAGCGTACTGGGACGGTCCTGGCCTGCCCACCGATCCTGGCTCTGGGGATTGTGCTGCTGGCTGCCCTCCCAGAGATACTGAGCCCCATTCCCTTTCCCCTGCCGTTCAGCCTGACCCTGGGCTTCCTGCTGCCTGACCTCCTGCTACGGAGGCTGCCATGAGCCTGTCCCTGACGGACCTCTCGGAGGGGGATATCGTGCTGATTGTCGCCTTCGATGACATCCCAGAGCACCCGTTCCGCGTGGACACGGTGTTCGAGGAC
>CANNCS010000243.1 GCA_947503115.1 uncultured Marivita sp. | reverse complement strand
GCATCGTCTCAAACGTCGCGACCAAGGATTCTCATCCTGATTGACGCGCTCTTCTCATCCAGATTGTCGCGCTACAGACCAACCAATGATAACGCCTCTCATCATCCTCGGCCTGCTTTTGCTGCCACTTGTTTTCGCCTGGCTCATTGGCGGCGCCGAAAAGGCGCGCGCGGGCGGTATCCTCGGCATTGCGCTCGCCTTTATCTTTTTCGGGATTGGACATTTCGTCCAAACCGAAGAGATGGTCGAAATGCTGCCATCATTTGTGCCATTTGCAGTGCCCTTGGTCTTGGCGACCGGAGTGCTAGAACTCGCAATTGGCCTTGGACTTTTAAGTGCTGTAACCCGGCGGATCGCAGGAATTGTCGCGATTTTGGTTTTTGTTGGGTTTTTCCCCGCGAACGTCTTTGCCGCTTTCAACCATGTTGGGATGGGCGGACACGTTTGGGGACCGGTTTACCTGCTGATACGCGCCCCACTTCAGGCGCTGCTGATCTGGTGGGTCTGGTATTTTACCTTGTCCCCAAACGGTCGGGCTTTGACACGTTCCGCCCCAATTGCGAACGTCAGCGTCTAAAATGCGTTCAAAGACGAGGCACGATAGCCCTTCGGGGCCGTGCCCAAACCCGCAATCGGCGAGAGCCAGAACTGACCCAGCTTCAATGAAACCCTCACGCGCCGTAGCGTGCCAACGATCTGGCTCGATCCTGAGATGGGCTGGGACGCCGTGCCGATAGGGCGACGCCTCCACACGCATCCCGGATCGTGGCTCCACCGGTTCGAGGCAGCTTTTGACTGATTGCACCGGGATCAAGATCGAGGGTGAGGACGAAAGGAACGCAGGCAAGCATGGCGGTCCCAATCGTCTAGCACTATGCGCGGCGAAGTCATGCAACACACTAAGATTCACGCAGCCAACAAGTCGCGCCCCCACCGGCTTGGAGGGATCAGTTCTGGTTCCTGCTTCAGGTCCGCCAATCCAGAAGTCGTCGTTCGACCAACCCGATCAAGGTGCTGACGATGACACCAAGCAACGACAGAATGACGACCCCCGCGAAGAGGCGTTCCAGATCATAAAGTGATCCTGCTTCGAGGATGTAGGCGCCAATACCATACTCCGCGCCAAGCATTTCGGCCGCAACCAGCAGGATGATGGCAATCGCCAGACTGATACGTAAACCTGAAAGAATCCCCGGCATCGCGCCGGGCAGGACAATTTTGCGCACTATAGACCACCACGACAGGCCGAAACTCTGGCCCATTCGGATCAACGTGCGGTCCACATTGTCCACTGCGCCATAGGTGGCAACCACCGTGGGGGTAAACGTTCCGAAGGCGATCAAGGCGTATTTCGATCCCTCCCCGATGCCGAACCAAATGACGAAAAGCGGCAAGAGCGCAATTTTCGGGATCGGGAAGATGGCCGCGACAAGCGGCACCAACCCCGAGCGCACGTACGAAAACAGCCCAATCATACCAAGGGCTGCGATCATTGACCCACTTTCGCCCAATCTCTGGTTCCGATTGACGTGATGACGTCCGGTA
>CANNCS010000242.1 GCA_947503115.1 uncultured Marivita sp. | reverse complement strand
GGTGAATGCCAGTGGCATAGCGGCATCGGCTGTTCTTGCTTTGAACCGAGTGGCTGGTGGGGCCTTGGCCGAGATTGTGCTGGAGACGCCTCGGTTGTCGAGCGACGGAACCGTGCTTATTGGGACGGGCGATCTGGTTCGCGACGGCAGCGCGACCTATCGCTACACCGGTGCGATTGATCTCGCGTCGACGGATTTCAGCGACGGTGACCTCTGGACAGAGGTTTTGAATGGCCAGACGGTTTACGACACGACCAGCACGCCGAGCGCGGCGCTGGTGGCAGGCGATCTGGTGCGCGATGGCGCGTCGAGCTACCGCTACACGGGCGCTGTCGATCTTGGTGCGTTGACGGCGTCGGATTGGACTGCGTTCATGGGGTCTGCAGTTTATGCGGATACTGCGACAAGTACGGGGCTTGTGACGGATGATCTTGTTTACATCACGTCCGGGATAAATGCGGGCACGGTCTACAAGTATGTGGGTGTGTCCACGACGCTCGATGTGTCTGCGATCGACTTCTCGACGAACCCTTCGGATTGGGAGCGCCAGGACACGCGGCTTTATACCGATCTGACAGCGATAGAATTGCTGCAAATTGGTGATCTGGTAATCGATGGTGATGGTGTGGTCCGTGAGTATGCCGGCGCGAACACGCTGGCGCTCGATACGGCAGACTATACCGACGCCGCGTTCTGGCAGGCGCTGGATGTGACAGTGCACGCCGTGGCAAAGGCCCTAAACGTCTCAGCCACTGGGGGCTTTCTCATCAGGGACATCTCTGCAGCTGGCGGTGGGGTTCTGATCCGATCTGACGGCTTCACTGTGCAGATGGGTGTTGGAGATCAACTTTCTATAGATGTTGCTACCTTAGGACTTTCAACTGAAGAGCAGGCTGCGCTCGTAGCCGAACTCACGGCGATCGGATTTGTTAGTTCGGGCACAAACTTTACCCTCGGAAACGATGGATCAATAGCTTCCACGCTATTGTTTGATTTCTCTGCGTTTACATTGACCAGACCGGTCAACACGTGGCTCCAGCCTAACTCTGAACTCACGTTTTCCGGTTTTGGGACTGCGGCAAGTCTTTCCACTCCCAACACGACATCGGGAACAATCATCGCCGATAGTACGGCGGCTGTTCTGGAAGCGGGTGATCTGGTTCAGGTTACGGACGGCTCTGATTTGAAGCTCTATCGCTACGGTGGTGTGACCAGTGTCGACCTGTCGATGCAGACCTACAGCGATACAACATTCTGGGCTCTTGAAGCAGATCCTGGCTTTTATCTATCCAGCGATACAGCGGATGTGTTGCGCGGTGATCTCGTGCGTCGTGATGCTGTTGGTGGGGGTGGTGTTGAGGGTGCGTTGTATCGCTACATCGGTAGCACTGCGCTGACGCTTGAAGGGAGCACGGATTACACGACGGCGGACTGGGTGCGTGTTGATGCGGTCAGTGCGAATGGCGACATTGTTGTTTCTGCGGATGACAATGGTTTGATTTTGGCGTCGAGTTTGATGAAGGCGATTTCGTCGACATCGAATGAT
>CANNCS010000241.1 GCA_947503115.1 uncultured Marivita sp. | reverse complement strand
ATCATCGTCTCCCTTTTCAAAAAGGGAATCAGATCAGCTCAATAACTGAAACCAAGATGTGTGAATGTCATAGGGTGCGCGCCGAGGGCCTAGACAGCCTGCCGAAATATCTCGCCGACCGCATTGAAACCGCCTGAGCACCGAAAAGGATGATCCCATGAATGACCTCAGTACTGTGAAGCCGATCTACCCCGGAGCCTTTCCCCAGCAGGACACTGACGAGAGCGACGCGCCCTATCCCAAGGCTCCGTTGAACCTGACCCTCGGGTTTAATCTTGAAACCTTCCAGATCCCACTCGAAGAGCTGATGCCCTCGAAAAAGGTCCCGGACGGCGTGATGACCACGCGCAAGTTCAAGCAGATCGTGTCTTCCATCCGAGAAATCGGTTTGATCGAGCCGCTGTCGGTGATCAAGCCGGACCAAGAGGCGGCTGGGTTTCTGCTACTCGATGGTAATTTGCGGGTGCTGGCGCTGAAGGAGCTGGGCCAGGACACTGCCCCCTGCCTGATCGCCAAAGATTTTGAAACCTACACCTACAACCACCGGATCAACCGCCTCTCGACCGTCCAAGAGCACTACATGCTGCGCCGCGCCATCGACAAAGGTGTCAGCAAGGAACGGCTCGCGCGGGCCTTCAACGTCAACCTGTCGACCATCAACAGTCGGATAAACCTGCTACACGGCATCTGCCCCAAGGCGGTGGAGTTGCTGCAGGACCACCAGTTCACCCCAGATGTGACCCGGCACCTGCGCAAGATGAAGGCCGCGCGGCAAATCGAGGCGGTCGAGCTGATGATCGCCGCGAACACGATCACCGCCGCTCATGCGGACGCCCTCCTGAAGGCTACACCGCCGGAACAGCGCACCGACTTCAAGCCACCACAGCCGGAGCAGCCAAAGGGCGATCCGCTGGAACAGATCGTTAAGCTCGAGCGCGAGATGAGCCAGGTGCAGGAAAAGTACAAACATGCCGAGGAAAACTACGGATCAGAGCTGCTGAACCTCGTCGTTGCCAAGGGCTACCTGAAAAAGCTGATGGAGAACGAGGCCGTCCGCTCCTACGTGGCACGGCATGCGTCCGAGATCTTCGAGCAGTTCGAACTGGTGCTGAATACGGTCAGTATGGAGGAGGCGGTGGAGCAGGCCGAGCGGGAGGAAGGGCACAGCGGGAGCGCGTCAGCGGCACGCATCCAACCGACGCAAGCTGGTAAAGATGCAGCATCAGACCCGAGCTTGGATGGTCACCTCGGGTGATTGGCTCAGCTCGGGATGAGCCTCTGAAATCTTTGGCCAAGTGGCTGACCTCAAAGCAACATATGGCCGTCTGCCGAGGAGCAATCGCCACGCCCCGCTCGGGGGCGGTGCCCAATCGGGTTCATGATGTGCGCTTGTGCTGCCACAGGGCTATTCACTGTAGGGCGGAAAGTTATTGAAAGTTAGCTTGTTGTTTGAATCTCTGTTGTCGACGGCTTTGGAGGATGGCAACGATGATCTCATACCAAAGGGGCTGGCTTCTGACTCATTAGGGATTTCTGAGGTTCCCAGCTCGCCCGCGCTCTGATTCCATGG
>CANNCS010000240.1 GCA_947503115.1 uncultured Marivita sp. | reverse complement strand
TGGAATCAGAGCGCGGGCGAGCTGGGAACCTCAGAAATCCCTAATGAGTCAGAAGCCAGCCCCTTTGGTATTACGTGCCAACTAGCCGGGATTATTCACGACGCGGATGCCAGCAGTCAGAAGTTGCTATTTTACGCGCAGGTATCGCCGGAGGCGCGCGGGTGACCTGCCGTCCGGGTTTTCACGGCGGACGGGTTGTGTCTTTGGGAGCTTTTCGGGTTGGTGGTGTTTCAGGATTGGCGGTGCGCGATGTCTGCGTCATGTGGGGCGCGGCGGGGCCAGCGCGTCGAACAGGAGCCTGATGAGGCTCTGACGTGGGCACGAGGCTGGCAGCGTCATGACGATCCTTGTTTTCTTCTCGACGATGGTCGCGGCCAGTTTGACCAGGTGGAGGCGCAGCGTGTCGAACTGAGCGCGCCGCCATGGCGAGCGTTTCGGACAGGCCGCGCGTAGTGTCCACCACAGCCAGTAGGCGCAGCCGTGCAGCATGAGCCGCATCTGGTTGGCGCTGGCGCCCATGCACGATGTGCGGTCCGAGGCGAGATGGCTCTTCCAGCCCTTGATGTGGTTCTCGGCCTGACCGCGGGCGGAGTAGATCTTCTCGCAAAGGTGCTTGCCGCGCGGGCCCATCAGAGTGGTGACGATGAAGCGGGTGTCCCGTCCCAAGGGGCCGACCTCGACGCGGGCAATGACGCGTCGCTCTTTCGACCACGACCGGGCCGCGTAGGAGAAGGACTTGAACCGGCGCAGTTTCTCGCCCTTGCGCGCATAGTGGTCAGCCGTGGAACCCTCCAGGGTTTGCACCTTCTCTCGCAGGCGCGCATTTTTCGACAAGCCGAACACATAACGCAGACCAAGACTGTCACACAGGTCCAGGACTTCCGGGGTGCCGTAGTGGCTGTCGGCCCGCAGCAGAACCTCGGTCGTGGGCCAAAGGCGGCGGATCTGCCTGATCAGACGCCGGATATGGGCGGCGGCCTCCTTGCCGGTTGGGCGGCGCGCCGGGCGTAGCACTGCCCCAACAAGACGTCCCTCGCCATCAAAGACCACGATCGGTTGGAAACCGTATTCATCGTAATACGCGTTGAACAGGCGCAGCTGCTGATGACCATGAACGACATCGAAGGTGTCGTCGATATCCAGTACGATCTGCCGGGGCGGGCGCGCAAAGGAAGCGCAGTAAAACCGAACCATCTCATGTGCCATCCGGATGAGCGCCCGGGTGTCGGCCAGGTTCTCCATTCGCGAGATTGTAGGCTGCGAGCACAGCGCCGCTCCGGTCTCGGGATCACGCTCGAGAGCGAGCTTGAATGCCGGATCATCCCGCAGATCATTCGCATCGTTGCCGTCCTCATATCCGGCTGCAATCATCATGATCCGAAACCGGATGATATCTTGCAGGCTGTGCCGCACCTTGCCCGGTTCACGCAGATCGGTGAGGCACGACGCGACAAGACCCGCCAGGTCGTGCCGGCGTTCGACCTCCCGCAAGAGCGTCAGACCGGCATCGGAGCTCATCTCAGCGCCATCGAAATTGAGCATCACGGGCTTGCCATTCAAGGGTGACAAAGCGGGCGCGGCAACGGTAGATTGTTTCATGGTGAGGGGGCCTTCGAGTGTGGCACTGAGCGTTTCCAGCAAAGGTTGATCGTCCACATCGAAGGCATCTGTCAGCGGGCGTAGGCG
>CANNCS010000239.1 GCA_947503115.1 uncultured Marivita sp. | reverse complement strand
CTACCGGACGTCATCACGTCAATCGGAACCAGAGATTGGGCGAAAGTGGGTCAATGATCGCAGCCCTTGGTATGACAAATGGATTGGGGGGATCGCTATCTCGGCAGCTAGACCGCGGAGGTTCAGCCCATGATCGCGCCAAAGCTTTCCGGCTGTCATGCGCTTCTCTAATCGAGCCGCATAGCGGTTCATGTCGTCATCCATAAGGCCTGACCGAGCATAGCGTGATGATGATTTGTCTTGGGGAACTGGTTCTTCCGAGCGAGGGGTGTCTTCAAGCACGGCTCTGGTCCATTCGGGGAGTGGCGGGTTCGCCCGCAAGGCGAAGATGCCGAATGAAACGGGCATGATGACATCGAAAAGCAATGACCAGATGCCATCACGCAGGGGGGGCTGGCCCGCCATTTGCCCGATTTCATCTACGATGACGATCAGAGCGATGGTGAGAATTGTTGCCACTAGGGCATCAAGCCAACGCAGCGTTTTGCCTTCAAGATCGGAGAATACGTCTCGGATATTTCGTTTGTGCATAATCAACCGCCTAATGCAGATCGCTCCGTAGACGGTTAAGGTGATAACCCAAACTAACCAGAACGCTGTCTCGCCCGCGATGATAAGGGTTCTGTGACTTTCTGCGATGTCGCTCTCGACGAGACCGAGCCGGACATCTCCGGGCAAGATGAGGGCGGGAGCGAGGCAAACAAGTCCTGCGAGGAAGGGCAAAAGGTGGACCAGATCGGACCGGACCAGCTTGGGTGTCGCGCTCGTTAGGGCACGCACATAGAAGTAGAGCGCGACCATGAACCCGGGAATGATTACGTCATTCCACCGAAATAGCGCTGCCGGGCCGCTAAACGTGTCCGAATAGGCAAACGAGTTGAGGCCGTCGCAGATATTGACCGTGAAAAACGCAATCATCGCCCAAATATGCATGCGCGGTGGGTTGGTGTCGCGAAGTCTGAGAAGCAGGCCCAAGAGCACAAAAACCGACACAGCCAATGCGCCAGCCACGCCCAGATGCTCCAAAAACAGATCTTCGTGAATTTCCATCATCATGCGACCTCACTTGAGGTTTTCTAACGCCTGCGCCCGAAATTTAAAGAAGCGGCTGTTCGTTGGCGCTTTGTTGGGTGAGGGCAGTCTCAAAGGCTAAACCCTTCACCAGCACGTGATCCTAGAAGGGGAAGGGTGCTATACTGCCCTATAGTAAATATGAACGCTGCGTGTGTTGAAGCATGGTCATCTAATCGACTTGGACCGACAGAGTGAAATCAGGATGCCGTAGATCGAAGGAGGATAGACAGGTGTCATTCGGATTTCGGGGGGTGCCTAAAATACTGAAGTTAATTCATTTTATTTGGTCATAGTAAGATCGAACGCGTCTTTGCTTGTGCCTGTTACTGGCGTCGCCGACGCGAAGGTATGATCGTGATCACGGATTGGGACATTGGGTAGGACGATACGGACGTTTGGCGCTCACGACGGTATTGAATATCAGCGATCTAGCAGTTTTAGATGATAGTAAGGCGCCGGTACAGTTCGACACCACATCTACACAGGCGTGGTCGGCATTCTGAACCGCGCCAAAGCAGCTCCCTTCGCGGCCGTGCGAGCTTCCGCAAAAATGTTGAATAAGATGTGGCCATGGGCACACTACGCGACTCTGATCCTCAATTGCTTCTTGATGGCTAATTTCCTACCGAAGAATGGTATGCCCTCAATTG
>CANNCS010000238.1 GCA_947503115.1 uncultured Marivita sp. | reverse complement strand
CCATGGAATCAGAGCGCGGGCGAGCTGGGAACCTCAGAAATCCCTAATGAGTCAGAAGCCAGCCCCTTTGGTATCAGTCAACGTTTCCACCGTCAGCGCCTCAGCGCGTTCGGTGACCGTGGATTGAAGAGTGCCCGTGTCGATCATCTCGGACACACGGTTAAGCAAGTCGCGCTGCACCAAGATGTCGTCAGTGTCGAACATTGAACGTGTGAACATGAACTCCCAAGAAATCGTAAGTGCCTTCGGCTTAGCAGGTGAGATATCAAGGTTTTCGGGGTCATCGATCAGTGCGATATGCCCGCGCGGAGCGATTAGATTGACAATCGCGGGCCAGTGTTGGTCCGTCGCGGTCAATGCGGCGACATATGTCGACACTAGGCCAAGGCTCTCCATTTGTGCCGCAAGATCATCGTGGTGATTCACCACGTGGTCGGCACCCATCTTGCGCACCCACTCTTCAGTCTCGGGGCGCGATGCCGTTGCGATCACTGTCAGATTGGTCAAGGTTTTGGCGAGCTGGATCAAGATCGACCCCACTCCGCCTGCGCCCCCAACGACCAAAAGGCTCTGACCCTTGCCGCCACCCTCGGTCAAACGGAAGCTATCAAACAGCATTTCCCATGCGGTAATCGAGGTTAACGGCAAGCCCGCGCTTTCTACGAAATCGAGCGTAGCGGGTTTCCTTCCTACAATGCGTTCGTCCACCGCGTGAAATTCACAATTCGTCCCGTCGCGGGTCACATCCCCCGCATAGAAAACTTCGTCACCGATCGAATAGCCCGTAACCTCTGTCCCAGTTCCGATGACCGTCCCAGCCGCGTCGTAACCCAGAATTCCGAAGTCTGCTTCGGGCGCACTGACGGCGCGCAATTTGACGTCTACTGGATTGACGGAGATGCCTTTGACCGCAACCAAAAGGTCACGCGGGCCAAGTTGGGGGTGGTCAACTTCGATGAGGCGCAAGGCACCCACCCCGTCAATGGGCCCGTTTTGTGTGTAGCCGAGTGCTTTCATTTTCGATGTTCCTGATTGCATGTTGAGCATGAAATATTCCATTCACTTTTCGATAAAAACATCCCATATTTATTTTCAGAATTCCGATTATTGATATAATAAGCGTTCATGGATACTGATGCCCTCCGCCTTTTCGTCGCCGCCGCTGAACGGTTGAACATCACCGCAGCCGGGCGCGATCTTGGCTTTGCCCCAGCGATGTCCAGCAATCGGCTTGCAAAGCTGGAGCGAGATCTCGGCACTGAACTTCTGCACCGCACAACGCGAAAAATCTCGATCAGCCAAGAGGGCGAAGCGTTCCTGCCCTATGCACGCGAAATCCTTGCCCAAATAGACGCGGGCCGTGCTGCTTTGGGAGAAGGCAATTTAAACCCAAGCGCCACGCGGTTCTGTTAGCCTCCATCAGGCGGACGTTGGGGGTCGCTGTCAGGGAAACACCAACTGCGTGCCGATCTGCCCTGTACAGGCCAAGTACGATGCTCGGCGCACTCTTAAGGATGCAATGGACACCGGAGCGGTCCATCTTATCGCCCGCTGCGTCGCGTCCAAGGTGAATATCGACACTGCGACGGGACACGTCACCGGTATCGACTGCAAAGTCTACAGCGACATGGATCGGCCTGCACACACCGAGGGAACGGTGAAGGCCAAGACTTATACCAAGGGCTGCGATCATTGACCCACTTTCGCCCAATCTCTGGTTCCGATTGACGTGATGACGTCCGGTA
>CANNCS010000237.1 GCA_947503115.1 uncultured Marivita sp. | reverse complement strand
CCATGGAATCAGAGCGCGGGCGAGCTGGGAACCTCAGAAATCCCTAATGAGTCAGAAGCCAGCCCCTTTGGTATGATAAGTTCCCAGAGGGGTCAAACGACCATCCGAGTCTTGTCCATCCCAAAGGAAGCTGGATTGGTTCGACGTCAATTTTTTCTCGAAAATGATCGAACCAGAGGCATCTACGATTGCTATCTTCCGGTCATCCACTTCCACAGGTGCGCCTGCTATCTCAAATGAAACTTCTGCGCCTGAGAAAAAAAATGGTTCTTCATGCAACGCGAAGCGCCCAACGATTGATGCGTATGTCCCGATCCCATTAGATTCAAAGGATGCCAAAAGCGATTCCAGTTTCTGATTGGTGGCAGTTTGTTGCTCTACCATCGAAAAAGACGCGAGTTGATTGGAAAATTGATCTGCCGCCATCGGGCTAAGTGGATCTTGATTCTGAATCTGAGTGGTGAGCATTTTTAAGAAAGTTTCAAAGTCTTGCGTCACTTCAGTTTCTGGTTCTGTTTGAATGACATTGTCAAAATTTACGGAGCTGACTGATGATATGTTCACAATAACCTCAAATTCTCTTATCTATTCCAGAATCCATCGCCATCACATTCGAATATTGATCAGTCTCGGATAAGGCTATTTCGTCAAAATACACTTCAGTATCCCACACGACTCCTTCATCTCTAGCACCGGGGTCGCCATTATAAAATGACAAATCAAAGTCTTGCACTCCCAATTTTTCAAGCTCTTTTCGCAAATCTTGTTGATTACGCGACAACAATTCAACAACCTCGCGACTAGAAGAAGAGAATTTCAAATCGAGCACCTCCCCGTCAACATTCACGGATATCGATGGATTGAAATTCTTTTGATCAGCATCTAGCTTACTTTGATTATGAATGTTCTGGTTCATAAAGATAGCACGGTTATGGTTTCGTTCTTTACTTTGACTTTCCACCATGCGGATTGAGGAATCCTGATGTTCATTAATTTCTGAAAGGTTTTTTGAATGCCATTTTAAATCATCCACAGATTTCTCAACGAGCTCCGATGAGGCACAGCTAAAATATCTCTCCAATTGATTGCGGAAACTCATGATTTGATCATACCCCATATTGTAGTGTGATTTTCGAATTGGGTTAGGTATTATCGAAGGTTCATCAAATGGCGACAATCGAAATTGTTCTGAAGGCTTTGGTCCAGGAACATACATAGAATCATTTACCTTGTACACTTCGGCACTTACTCTTTCATTGGTGGAAACGTCTTCACTACCCTTAGAAACAGCATCTACCAATGTATAGCTTTGAATAGATGACGTTGAAATTTGCCCCGGCTTATTTGAAATATGAAAATCATAATCATTCGATATTTCAAGTCTTTTGACATTTCTTGTTTCTCCGTCTGCGGCCAAACTATGGGGTGTTTCGAGATCATCTTTATACATTAAGTAATGGCCTGAGTTCTCCCTCTTTGTCGAAAAATCCAAACTGAAAAAATAGCCTCCAAATCCTTCCAATCTTACATCATGTGATTTCTCAAAATCGACCAAAGCATCTGCATCAGCGTGAGGTGTAAAGGCTTGATACAATCTATATTTGCCATGCAAAGCATCGCCACTTGCTTCATATTTCAGAGAGTCAGCATCAAGATTCAATTCTACCGCCATCAATTCGTAGGAACGTTCTAGTGTTCCCCGCCTGACATAGGATTCCCAACGCTGCTGCGTCGTGGCATGATTGGCGGATGAGACGCTCCGAC
>CANNCS010000236.1 GCA_947503115.1 uncultured Marivita sp. | reverse complement strand
CCATGGAATCAGAGCGCGGGCGAGCTGGGAACCTCAGAAATCCCTAATGAGTCAGAAGCCAGCCCCTTTGGTATAAACCGCCGTGAATGGCTGTCGTGTCCACAGGTCGACAAGGTCATCCATCAGCAGTTCCCTCGTCTGGCTGTCGAGTGCCGAGAGTGGTTCATCCATCAACATCACAGCCGGCTTCACCACCAAGGCCCGCGCGATGGCAACACGCTGTTTCATTCCACCTGACAGTTGTTTGGGCAGCGCTTGCGCAAAATCCGCGAGTTTGGTGCGCTTGAGGACATCATCGATGATCTTGCTGGCGGCGGCACCCTTGATACCGTGGTCTTCCAAAACCAACGAGATGTTTCCTGCGACCGATCGCCAAGGCAGCAGGGCAAAATCCTGGAAGATGTAGGTCAATGGATTCAAACACCCCTCCGGCGGCTCACCCAACTGCACAATTCGCCCTTGGGCGGGCCTCTCAAGGCCGCCGACAAACCGCAGCAACGTGGATTTTCCACATCCCGAAGGCCCGACGATGCACACGATTTGTCCGCTGGGAATATCAAGCGAAACGTCACGCATGACTTCAAAATCGCCATAGGAATGGCTGATGCCGTCAAGCCTTATGTCCATGAGAACCTCATCAAAAAAGGGCCGCCCAAAGGCGACCCCCAAAGGGAGACTTACGCTCCAATGATTTCGACATAGGACTGATCGACAACTTGGTCGATCGAGATGTCCGCATCGACCAAGCCTTCGGACTGGAACCACGAGAGCTGATCCTGCAACGAAGCAAGGTTCATCGCTGCACCTGCGTTCAAACGCATGGTGCCGTTGATGATCGACGGCGCAGCCTTTTCGCGCGGACGGTCGGTGTAGACGTACTTGTGGATCAGATCCACCATAGCGTCTTGATCGGCCGTCTGGTCAATCATTGCTGCTGTGTAATCATCCACGCCCCTTGAAAAGCCCGAAAGGAAGTTTTCCGTGAGCCCACGTTCATCCGATGCGTTTTTAGCAGACGTGAAGACAGTCGTGACCTGATAGTCTGGAATGTAGTCCGACACATTGCCGATGATGTGCACAGCGCCAGAGCCCGCCAGCGGCTTTGCGATATGTGGAACAATGGACCAGCCGTCCACCTGACCCGACTTCATCGCACCGATGATTGCGCCAACTTTCTGCAAAGGCGTGAAGGAAATATCGATCCCCTCGGCCTGCGCCATTTTGGAACCCATATAGTGGAAGGACGAGCCCGCCTGCGTTACGGCGAATTTCTTTCCTGCCAGGTCTTTGGGGGTTCTAACGCCCGCTTGAAAGGCAGCATCAGAAGCTAGGAATTTCTGGCCGTCAATCCCGTCTTCTTCGCTAAGCGCACCGCCGATCACCTTGATCGCACCCTTGTCGGCCAAGCTGATCAAACCGCCCGACATGGCAGTCACCGCATAGTCGACATCACCCGAAGCGATAGCAACTGCCATGGGCTGCGCAGCCTGGAAGAACTCGAATTCCACATCCAGACCGGCTTCGGCAAAATAGCCGCGCTCGAAAGCGACGAAGTTGCCAGCATGCGATGCAAACCGCAGAGCACCCACTTTGATCTTCTTGTTCATCGCAAGTGCTGGCGCGGCCAACCCGCTTGCGACCACTGTGCCGCCCATGAGGGCCAGCGCCTTGCGGCGATTGAATGTTGTCCTGATCTCCTCCCTTTTGATCATCAATTATACCAAGGGCTGCGATCATTGACCCACTTTCGCCCAATCTCTGGTTCCGATTGACGTGATGACGTCCGGTAG
>CANNCS010000235.1 GCA_947503115.1 uncultured Marivita sp. | reverse complement strand
ATCACCGGCGGCACGGCTGTTCTGAACCAGGACGGCACGGTCACCTTCACGCCGACGGCGAACTTCAACGGTGCGGCCAGCTTCAGCTACATCGCGACCGATGGCACCGCAGATACGGAGGCCACGACGGTCACGTTGAACGTCGCGGCGGTCAATGATGCGCCGGTGATCACTTCTGGGGCTACGGGCAGTGTTGCAGAAAATGCTGCTTCCAGCACAGTGATTTATACTGCGCAGGCCAGCGATGTGGATACTGGCACGACGCTCACCTACAGTCTGGGTGGCGCTGACGCCTCGCTCCTTGATATTGATCCTAGCACCGGTGCGGTTACGCTCAAGGCTTCAGCCAACTTCGAGGCCAAGTCGAGCTATAGCTTCAACGTCATTGCGACAGATAACGGCACAGGTAGCCTGAGCGACACTAAAGCTGTCAGCGTCAACATCACCGACGTCAACGAAGCGCCTACGGCTGTTGGGACGGTTGCGGCCCAGACGGCGGTCAATGGTCAGCTGTTCAGCCTGGACGTAGGCGGCTACTTCGCTGACGTTGATGCGGGCAACAACGGCACGCTCACCTACAGCGCCACTGGTTTGCCCTCCGGCATCACCATCGACAGCAGCACTGGCGTGATCAGCGGCACAGCATCTGCGGACCGTAGTTCAGCTGCAGTGGTTGTGACTGCCACCGACGGCGGCAGCCTGTTTGCTACTCAGAGCTTTAATCTGGGGGTCGTCTCGGCGCCAGCCATCACTGGTCTTGCCTCTAACGTTGCTGTGGCCAAGAGCGGTGATGCGCTGACTCTCACCGCTACGGTCAGTGAAGCTGTAACTGTCAACACCAGTGGAGGGACACCCACACTGACCCTGGATGTTGGTGGGCAGACGCTTACTGCGACTTACAGTGGCGGCAGCGGTACGACCAGTCTGACCTTCACGGCTACGGCGGGTGCAGGCGATGACAGCACGGTAAGCGTCACTGCCATCAACCTCAATGGCGGCACCATCACCGGCAACACTACCGCCCAGGGTCTTCTGACTACGGCCACGGGCCAGGTCGTGCCCAGCTTCATCGTTGACAACACCAATCCGAGCTTCACCAGTGGGGCAACGGCGGGCTTTGCCGAGAACGGAAGCGGCACGGCATATGCCTCGGCGGTGACGGATGCCACGACAGTGACCTACACGCTGGGCGGCACCGATTCGGCGCTGTTCAACATCAGCAGCACGGGCGCGGTGACGTTCAAGACGGCGCCGGACTTTGAAGCTGCTGGCGATAACGGCAGCAATAATGTCTATGACATCACAGTGACCGCCACGGATGCGGCGGGCAATCAAAACACCCAGGCAGTTGCCATCACGGTGACCAACGTCAACGAAGCGCCGAGCATCACCTCCGGGGCAACGGCCAGCTTTGCCGAGAACGGCACAGGCACCGTCTACACGGCGACGGCTACTGATCCGGATGCCGGCACCACGCTGATCTATATGCTGGGAGGCACAGACGCCGACCTGTTTGATATCGACGCCAGCACCGGTGTGGTGACATTCAAGAGCACGCCGAACTTTGAGGCACCTGTGGATGCGGGTGCCGACAACATTTACGATATCACAGTGACGGCTACAGACGATGGCACAGGTAGCCTGAGCGACACTAAAGCTGTCAGCGTCAACATCACCGACGTCAACGAAGCGCCGGTGGGTGTCGCCGATACGCTGGCGGCAACCGAGGATACGGCGGTGACCTATGCCGCTGGGGATCTTCTGGGCAATGACACGGATGCGGATGGCAACACGCTGAGCATCAAGAGTGTGACCGCGATCACCGGCGGC
>CANNCS010000234.1 GCA_947503115.1 uncultured Marivita sp. | reverse complement strand
CCGTGTTCAGAATCCATCTCGCCGGTCGGCACCACCCCTAAAATTGGCGAAATGCGCCCTGTGTCGTGTAGTGTGCGCCCGCACCATACTAATCAGATAACCTACTGAAATTCCTTCGAATTTAATCATCGGAGGATACATTCGTGTCACACATTCAGTACACAATCTGCCGTTCAGGGACCTATTTCTATAATCGTCGTGTGCCCAAACATGCGGTTGGAATCTACGGTTCTTACATTCGGCAAGCCCTGTCCAAAGACCCAGATGAAGCTCAAGCCTATGCGGAACGTCTGAGTAATGTTCTTGAGGCCTCATGGAGTCATGGCACATGCAAGGCACCAGTTGACGTTGTGGCAGTGGTTGAGAGCTTCAAACCAAGGTCGGCCATGCTGTCAGAGATGGCAGAAGAATATCTGTCCCTGAGGAAGATTGACCAGAAGCCGCCAAGGGTAGCTTTAGACACGTTCCTCAAATTGGCTGGTGACAGAGAGGTTAGCCAGTACACCCGTGAGGATGCCAAGATGTTCGTCCGTCACATGCTCATCAAGGGTAACAAGACAGCCACGATCAGACGAAGAATCAATAGCCTGTCCGCTATCCTTAACTACGCATATTCTGAGCTGGACTTGGACAAGCGGAACCCCTTCACTCGGTTGATGATCCAAGGAGAGGGCGAGGATAAACACAAGAGAGGCACTTTCACCGCTGACCAACTCAAGCAGGGATACGACAAGGCTCTGTCCTCGGGCAGTACGGTCAAGCTCCTGATGCCTTTGTTGGGTGAAACGGGGTGTCGGTTGGCTGAGGTTGTTGGTTTGAGGATGGAAGATATCGACCTTGAGAAAAACCTAATTCACATTCGTCCAAACACGGCAAGACGGTTGAAAACACCGAACTCGACACGAACACTTCCCCTATTGGGTTATGCCAAGTTGGCCATGGTGAAGGCGACTCGGCATTCAGATGGTGAATGGTTGTTCCCGCAATACTTCAAGGATGGCACCTGCAAGGCCACACACGCGTCAAACGCGCTGAACAAGTGGTTGAAACAGGACTTTGATGGACTGACGGGACATTGCCTTAGGCACACCATGAGGGATCGCCTTAGGGCTGTCGAGTGTCCTGCAGAGTTGATCGATCAGATTGGTGGTTGGAAGACTTTAGGCGGCGTGGGTGTGGGATACGGTCAGGGCTACTCGTTGGATAAAGTCCGCGAATGGTTGACCAAGATCGAAATGTCAGGCTGTTGTGGATCAAGTCAGCCGTGGGTGTAGGCTAACGGAATGAAACCGATGACAAACGGGTACCTTTCAGAGTGTGAGCTTGGTCGCTCAGTATGAAATTGAGCAAATGCCCTGTTGATCCGCTTTGAAGGTTACTTCATTCACCAGCTCAAATTTATTTTCAGACCACAAAAGGTCTTGCGAGATGCAGGTGACTTCAGAGCCTGCCCCAATTATGCTCCACGTCGCTCGCACAAGCCGACTGTCCAACGAGTAAACTAAACCTAACTGATATTGCTCCTCACCTCCATAAGGAAACCTAAATACCTCTCCGGAAAATGCATCCACTACAAACGCAAAACGGCAGTGGGAGCCGCAACCAATTTCGATCAGTGAGTAGTGCCCGGCAAAATTGCTTCCGCCGTTTAAGCCCTTGATTATCCGCGTCTTGAAAGTTTTTGCCCATTCATCTCTACCTAGGAAGTCTGGTTGACGTATGGGGCCTGAATGGTATTGGTTTGGCCGATAGGCAGAGAAGCTAGTGCTCCGAGTCTGACACTTCTTACCTGTTTCCGCGGATTTCATCGAGCGCGTCCAGCGCACGGCGTTCCC
>CANNCS010000233.1 GCA_947503115.1 uncultured Marivita sp. | reverse complement strand
GCCCATATTGATGCGGCTGGGTACGAAGAGATGTATGCGCGTTCGGTGTCCGATCCTGACGGGTTCTGGGCGGAACAGGCGCAGCGTCTGGACTGGATGAAGACGCCGAGCCAGGTGAAGGACGTTGATTTCACGCTGGGTCAGGTCAAGATCAACTGGTTCGCGGATGGCACGCTGAACGTTGCGGCCAACTGTGTCGACCGGCATGTGGCGACCCGCGGTGATCAGACCGCGATCATCTTTGAGCCGGATGACCCCAACGAAGCGGCCAAGCACATTACGTACAAAGACCTGCATGGCAGCGTCTGCCGGATGGCCAACATCCTTGAGACCATGGGCGTGCGCAAAGGGGATCGCGTGGTGATCTACCTGCCAATGATCCCCGAAGCGGCTTATGCAATGCTGGCCTGCGCGCGCATCGGCGCCATCCATTCGATCGTCTTTGCCGGTTTCTCGCCCGATGCGCTGGCCGCACGGGTGAACGGATCGGACGCCAAGGTTGTGATCACCGCCGACGAGGCCCCGCGCGGTGGCCGCAAGACACCGCTCAAGTCCAATGCCGATGCCGCCCTGCTGCACTGCAAGGACAGCGTGAAGTGTCTGGTCGTCAAGCGCACGGGTGGGCAGACCACCTGGATTGATGGCCGCGACTATGATTACAACGAAATGGCACTGGAAGCGTCTGACGTCAGTCAGCCCGCTGAAATGAATGCCGAAGACCCCCTTTTCATTCTCTACACATCGGGCTCGACCGGGCAGCCCAAGGGGGTTGTGCACTCAACTGGTGGATATTTGGTTTACGCCGCCCTGACGCATGAAATTACCTTCGATTATCATGAAGGCGACGTTTACTGGTGTACCGCTGATGTGGGCTGGGTCACCGGACACAGCTATATCGTCTACGGACCGCTCGCCAATGGCGCGACCACACTGATGTTCGAAGGTGTGCCGACCTATCCGGACGCCTCGCGCTTCTGGCAGGTCTGCGAGAAACATTCCGTTAACCAGTTCTACACTGCCCCCACCGCGATCCGCGCTTTGATGGGTCAGGGTAATGAATTCGTAACGAAATGCGATCTATCCTCGCTCAAGCTTCTGGGCACGGTGGGCGAACCGATCAACCCCGAAGCGTGGAACTGGTACAATGACGTGGTGGGCGGCGGCCGCTGCCCGATCGTCGACACGTGGTGGCAAACCGAAACCGGCGGGCACCTGCTCACACCGCTGCCGGGTGCGCACGCGACCAAGCCGGGCGCGGCGATGAAGCCGTTCTTCGGGGTGAACCCCGTTGTGCTGGATCCGCAGTCGGGTGAGGAAATCCATGCCAGCCCGACCGAGGGTGTACTGGCGCTGAAAGACAGCTGGCCGGGGCAGATGCGCACCGTCTGGGGCGATCACGAGCGGTTCGAGAAGACCTATTTCTCGGACTACAAGGGCTACTACTTCTCGGGCGACGGCTGCAAGCGCGACGCCGACGGGGATTACTGGATCACCGGTCGCGTCGATGACGTGATCAACGTGTCGGGCCACCGCATGGGCACGGCCGAAGTGGAATCCGCGCTGGTGGCGCATGCCAAGGTGGCCGAGGCTGCCGTGGTCGGCTATCCGCACGCCATCAAGGGCCAAGGCATCTATTGCTATGTCACCCTGATGAACGGTGTTGAGCCCTCGGACGACCTCACCAAAGAGCTCCGCACTTGGGTCCGCACCGAAATCGGCCCCATCGCATCACCCGATCTCATCCAATGGGCCCCTGGCCTGCCGAAAACCCGCTCGGGCAAGATCATGCGCCGCATCCTGCGCAAAATCGCCGAGAACGACTACGGCGCATTGGGCGACACATCCACTCTCGCTGACCC
>CANNCS010000232.1 GCA_947503115.1 uncultured Marivita sp. | reverse complement strand
GTCGGAGCGTCTCATCCGCCAATCATGCCACGACGCAGCAGCGTTGGGAATCCTATGTCAGGCGGGGAACACTAGGCGCGAAGTGTCGAAGATGGGGGGAAAGGGGAAATACGTTCAGCCCTTGATTTGTGCAACAAGGCCCCTCTGATCCCACAATCATTCGCAAACCAGCGTCGCGCTCGTACATCCGTTCAATCTTACGGCTCGAGCGATGCCCATTCGAATAGGCATACAGAAGAATGCAGACCATCATCCTCAGCGCAAACGACGGCACCCCAAATCCACCTGTTCGGTGGCATTCTTAAAACGCCGTCAACTCCATCAGCGCAACCGCATTCAGAACAAGGTGAACTGGGCCCGTATCCGAGACCCAATCGGCCATATCAATTGGCAAGAGAAACTGCTATCTTCAATCCAGTTCCCGATAGAAATTCGCTACCCCGGCATCCCCACGTTGCTTACAGCACGAGGGAATCAGACCAACACCAACACGTCAACTGAAGATTAGACTTTGGGAACACCATTCTGCAGAAAGCTCATAGGGTACTCGATTGTCTCTGACTCCAGAATTGTCAAATGAATAAAATCAATGACTTGAAGAGTTGAATGCTCCCGGCCCTCCAATTTATGAAGGAAAGCTGATGGGATCATTATCTATAAAAAAGCGTTAGCGGCAGGCAGGAACATATCTATGCGAATAATGAAGCTATTTCGTGATGTATCACTCGGCATCATCGTTGGTGGCTTACTGGCGCTGATGTTGAATTTTGGCATTTGGCCTTTTGGACATAAAAATTTTACGGAGCTCATGCAGCCCATAAAGCCCACTTTGGCGAACCCTTACCGCTAGTCGTACGTATCCTCACGGGTTGTCATGGCTTGAGATTCTTTTGCTTTCCTGTCCTTGATCTTGTCGGATTGGGAATCCGAGATCTCGCCCCATGATCGTAGAGCGAGATACGTTACTGAGTTGACCCTCGGAAACGCGTAGGCATTGAGGACATAATAGATAAGGACTATCGTGTGGTTTCACAGTTGCTGAAGGTGGATATCCAGCTCAATGCTGACCAAGGTAAAAGCTGCGACAGTTAAGGGAACGCGCGGATCACTGAGGCTCTGGAAACCAGCGCCCTAAAGGGGTGCGGACCTGCCGCCAGCCTTTAGAAAAGGACTTCGAGGCCGCACCAAACCGCAAGAGACACGCCGCGCGCGACGCACATCAAACCAAAGCAACTACCCCTCAACTCAGAAGATTCGCAGAAATAGGCCCAAATGCTAATTAATACTCAACAATTTTTAAGTTTTATTTAGCCTAAACTAAGACCACACTCGTGACATCGATGTAGCTTAAACGCTGAACTCAATTATACTTATAACTTTGAAAGTTACTGCGCACACACATTTCGATCAAGGTTCTATATCTTGACGTCTGCCTATTCTAAAACCCCTCAAGAAAACAAAATTTTACCTTGCAAATCTAGAAATAATCAGTAATTCGGAAACTGCTTCGCACAATGAAGTCAGTCAAACGAAAGATTTACGCATGAGCGACATTGACCTTACAAAGATGAACCTTGAAGATCTTAAGCAGCTCCAGAAAGATGTGGCAAGAGCCATTTCGTCTTTCCAAGAGCGCCAAAGACAAGAAGCTCTTGCTGCTGCAAAAGCACTCGCCGAATCCAAGGGATTTAAGCTGGAAGATCTCCTTGGAAAAAAAGGTGCGTCGAGTGTGCCCAAATACCAAAACCCCGAAAATCCAAAAGAAACCTGGACCGGCAAGGGACGAAAACCAAAGTGGTTTATTGAACAGGTCGAAGCCGGAAAAGATCCTAAGGAAATGTTGTTTGCTTGACAGTGCAGATCGCAAGTCCAAGTCGAAGATGACCCTTTCTATGCTGAGTTTTGCGCACCACCGCTTCAGGCTTAAGCTAGTGCTCCGAGTCTGACACTTCTTACCTGTTTCCGCGGATTTCATCGAGCGCGTCCAGCGCACGGCGTTCCC
>CANNCS010000231.1 GCA_947503115.1 uncultured Marivita sp. | reverse complement strand
AGGGAACGCCGTGCGCTGGACGCGCTCGATGAAATCCGCGGAAACAGGTAAGAAGTGTCAGACTCGGAGCACTAGTGTCGGTCATGTGGTGTCCTCGCAAATTTGGCTTTGCAAGATGGATAACCAAAGCTAAGATATGACACAAATGAATGATTGTCATATTTTGATGCTAACTTGTCATGTGAGGAGCAACCTTGGCTGAACGGCTGGAAATCGATGCAATGCGTGCGTTGTGCGCCATTGGCACCAGTGGCGGTGTTACCAATGCGGCGAGACAGTTGGGTGTGTCGCAGTCAGCCGTTAGCCACAAAATCAAACGGTTAGAAAGTGCGTTGGATTGCACCCTCTTAGCACGGCAATCCGGAGGACCACTGTTCACGGATGCCGGAAAACGCCTTCATGATTATGCCTTGCGTATTGTCAATCTGCACGACGAAGCGCTTTCAGATTTGGGAAAGAAAAACTTGAATGGAGCTATTCGTCTGGGCATGACCGAAGATGCTACGACCAGCGACATCGCTGGAATCCTTGGTCGGTTTACGCGGTTGTACCCTTCTGTAAGTGTGCGAACGCGGACCAGCCAAAGCCTGAATGTTCAAGCCTGGCTGCAAGCAGATGAGCTTGATCTTGCGATGATGCAGGTGTTCACAACAGACATAGAGCCCCAAGATCAGGCTCTCTTTGATGACACCCTTCATTGGGTCAAATCGAAAGACTATGAACTAGACCTCGCTCGACCAATTCCGTTTCTGTCATTCGATACCAATTGCTTTTACCGGAAGTGGGGTTTTTCGGAGGTGCTGCAAGAAGGACAATCCTTTGAGAAAGTCCTTGAGTGCCCAAGTGCCGCAGGCATTCAATCGGGTGTTCGTTCAGGGCTTGGTATTGCCTTGTTGAACGGAATGCATGTGACGGACGACATGGATGTGATCGAAAACCTGTTTCCATTGCCGCCTAGCATTACATTCGTTGCACGGGTTAATCCCAAAAGCAGGTCCGCTCCAGTCAAGGCACTGGTCTCAGAAATCGCACGCGAGTTTCGAGTGCCTGCCTCATTGAGTGCCGCTGAATAAACCGCATTGCGGACATTCACTGCAGACAACCTTACGGCTGGTTTGTCCGCAACGCGGACCTCTATCGGGCCTGCGGTGAACGACCGCTTCCCGCCCAGGCTACAGGAGTTCCACCGCTGCACTAAGTTGCTCCGCGTTCACATCGATATATCTCTGTGTAGTCGAAATATGAGAATGCCCCGCAAGTTCCGCCAGCAAGCGGACGCCCACCCCTTTGTTGGCCAGTCTGGTAATGTAGGTGCGGCGACCTGAATGGCTGGACGCATCTTTCAGCCCTACCGCTTTGTAGATGTCGAGAAACAGCTGGCACATGGTGTTGGCAGAGAAGTGACCGCCCTTCTGGCTTTCGAACAGCGCTCGGTTGAGATCGCATAAATTCAAACCAGCAGCATATTCCGCCAATGCCCTGCGCAGTCTCTGGTTGAGGTACACAGTGCGTGTCTTGCCGCCTTTGCTCTGCACTGCATCAAGGATGAACTGCTCGCGTACAGCTCCAGTCTGGTCGCACACATCGCCAAGTTTCAGCGCAGCAATCTCTTTGGCTCGTAGCCCAGCGTAGAAGCTGAACAGCACGATGGTTTCGTCACGCACTGGATGACGGCGGCTGCGGCAGTATTGTACAACGCGGCGCAGTTGAGCTTCGTTCAATGTCTGTGCTTGGCGCATGGTGCAATCCCCCAAAAACCTCATGTTTTCATATGCTTGACTATAAAGTCTGAGGTATTGGTTGGGCGACCAGAAATGGCGACGACTGGAGCTTTAATGATTTCAATGACTTACGCAAAAATCTCATAGAATGTGTATTCTATGAGATTTTCAGCTGTGCAGCGCGGCAGATGGCAAACCGCGCTGCAACTGTTGCTTATACCAAAGGGGCTGGCTTCTGACTCATTAGGGATTTCTGAGGTTCCCAGCTCGCCCGCGCTCTGATTCCATG
>CANNCS010000230.1 GCA_947503115.1 uncultured Marivita sp. | reverse complement strand
TGATCAGATCGCTGATGACAGAAGAAGCTTCGTAGCCGTCCTGACCAGCCGAGGCACCGGTCGGATCGTCGTTGTCAGATGTCATGACACCGCCACCGGCTGAGCTGTCACCATCGACACCGGCACCCGAGAGTGTCACGGTTACGGTTGCGCCACCAACATAGGCCAGCGACAACTGCTCACCCGGCCGATCGTCGGGTCCGGTGCCGGGCAGCGTGCCCTGACGCACCGCGTCGAAGTTGAACGCCCAAACTGCGCCGGAGCCGTCGCCATCGGTGTAGATGGTATCGTCGCCCGAGCCACCCATGATGTTGGCATTGCCGCGCCCTTGGACAACAATCACATCGTCGCCCGAACCACCGTCGATCTCGACATTGTCAAGAATCGCCTGGTTCAACTGCTCGTTTTCGAGGTCATTCAGGTCCAGGTTGACAAAGATGTCGTCGTCACCAGCGCCTGTGGCCACGTTGAGCGAGGAACCAGCATAGTCCACAGCATCGCCATCCAGCAGGATTTCGATGTCATCGTCACCACCAGCAGTGGTTACGCTGTAGGCCGTGTTCACTTCGTCACCGTTGTAGCCCAAGCCAAGAGCAACGTCGCCACCACCCTGTGCTGTGATCGTGTCCGCGTTGGTCACGTTGTACAGCATCAGGTCGCCAAGGAACGCGTCTGCGTTGATCAGCGATGTGTTGCCGTCGAAACCGTCACGAACTTCGAGGCTGGCATAGGTGTAGCCTGCCGCATAGACCGGATCGGTTGCGATGTTGACAACGTCAAGCACGCCGAAGGTCGACGAGATGTTGCCCAAGCTGGACGGCTTGGTCATCATGCCGTTCGGATCGTCGTTGCCGGCGCCCAGAACGTTGATGTTGAACACTTCGATACCAGCTTCGATGCCGTCTGCAGTATCGCGCGATGCTTTACCACCGATGATCAGATCGCCACCGTCGCCACCACGGCCAACCTTGTGCAGGTCGATATTGATCGAGATCGGCAGGGCTTCGACTTCGTTGACCGAGTTGAAGCGGCCGTAAACGTCATACTCGCCGATTTCTTCTTCGATCCGCGAGAAGCCGGTTGCGATGACTTCGGAACCGTCGCCGGATGTCAGAACGATCGCCGGGATCGTGCCGGACTGCGAACCATTGTCCATGAAGGTGACGTCGGTGATGGTCGGGTCCAGCGTCAGCGTGGTGCCAGCCGGCAGAGTGCCGTCCTGGATCAGCGCCTGAAGCGGTGCCTGCAGAGCGTTCACGAAGCCCTGGTGTGTGCCGGCAACGTTTGCTTCTGCGGATTCGATGTTCACATCAACCGGACCGTTGCCCGTGTCGATGGTGAAACGGATACCGTCCACGTCGATGTTGTTCAGGCGGTTCGAGTTACCCGCGAGTTCCGCATCTTCGTCCAGCAGGAAGTAGAAGATTTGACCTTCCGCAGACTGACCACGCTCGAGAAGGTAATCATTGTCGAACAGAACAGTCAGATCGGATGCATCTTCATCGCTGTTGAAGTTGTCGGTGTGATCCATGGTGATGGTGATCTCGGACGTGTCCCGCGCGTAGCCCGAAGAGGTCAGCGTGGTCAGGTTCTCGATCTTCAGGTCGCCATCAGAGTAGTAGGAGCCGATTTCAACGTGGTCGGTGATGTGCTTGCCGTCGACGACAATACCGTCGAAGTTTCCGCCATCAGAGTGATTTTCGCCCTCAAGTACTTCGATATCGATTTCTTCGATGTTCTTGAGGCGGGGCTGGATGTCGACTGAATCATCAGCGCTGTCACCGACATATTCAACGGTAACTTCTGCGTACAGACGGTCATTGCCCGCGCCTCCGTCCAGATGGTCAGCTGTGGACAGCGAGTTGGATACACTACGGTCTTGGTCAACGTAGGCGAGGAATTCGTCGTCGTCGGAAGTGCCGGTGAAGTCTTCGCCACGGTCTGCGTTCGAGGTCAAGAAGAAGGTGTCACCCGCGGTCGCTGCGAAGACGCCATCAATGGTCGCCTTGGCGGCTGTGACGGTCGCGGCTGCGTCGGTCACGCCTTCGAT
>CANNCS010000229.1 GCA_947503115.1 uncultured Marivita sp. | reverse complement strand
TTGCACAACTTTGACGAAAAGTCAATACCCGCAAATCTCCCATTAGACGAACCTGCATATGTCAGACTGCAACTGAACTCAAAACAGCCAGAGGGTTCGAACTGGCAGAATACACCATTGAATCGCTGGGAAATTGACGAGAGAAAAAACAACATAGGTCTACTTCTGGGGGAACGCACCGGACTAGTTGACATCGACTGCGATTGTTCAGAAGCGGTTAACCTCGCACAAGACCTCCTGCCAGCACCCGCGCTCCACTTCCAACGGAATGGGTCCTCCGCACATTACATTTTCAGGTGTGGGGATGCTGGGAAAACGGCTCAACGGGGTCATTGTAGTAGCACGCTCATCGAACTACGCGGCACAGGCAGTCAGACGATGATCCCTCCCTCGGTTCATCCTGATGGTGTTCAGCTTGAATGGAGCACAATTCCAACACGGTCCGATCCCGTTGCGTATCTTGAACTGCTAAAGCTGGTGAACCTGATTGCGGCTGGATGCTTGGTGGCAAGAGAATACTCACAGGGAAGCCGTCATTTCATCTCTCTTGGGTTCGCGGGACTCTTGAGGAAGGCAGGGTACGATCAAGACACCTGCGTTACAGTGATCCAGTCGATTTCATCTTGGGCAAACGATGATGAGGACCGCACACCGAACGTGACGAGCACATATCAACAGGACATCAGTTCAGTATCAGGCTATCAGCTTTTGAAAGACCATCTCGACAAGGCTGCACTGAACAAAATATGTGATTGGCTTGGGGTTAGCCGCGACGTCCCTGCCCTTGACGGAGAAGTTCTGGACGATGGTGACACAAGGCAAATGCCGCGTGCAATCACAAGTGACACAATCTCAGAAGCGGTTCTTTCCGAAAACTTTGCCCAAGAGATCGAAGGGGTTCACTGTTTCGTCCCGCAAGAAAAGCAATGGCGTTACTGGGATGGAAGCCGCTGGATGCCAGATGATCGAAATGTGTTCGGCGCTTCGTTCATGGATTACCTGAAGATTCAGAGGGCCAAGACGAACGACTATAGGACACAGGAGGCGATTCAGAGATTCGAAACTTCATCCAGAGCGGACAGCGTCGCGAAACTCACACAGGCATCTCGAGCTGTTGATTCTGACCAGTTTGACCAGAAAGATACGCTGTTGAACTGTCCAAACGGTGTTGTCGATCTAAACAGTAGCGCGCTAAGGCGGCATGATCCTTTCGACTACCTGACCAAGCAGACGTCGACAGCTTACGATCCAGACGCAAGCGCACCAAGGTTCGAGCGGTTTGTTCTGGAAATCTGCAACGAAGACGAAGAACTGGCAGGTTACCTTCAACGGGTCGCTGGGTATGCACTTGAAGGGGGAAATCCGGCGCAAGTCATGTTCATTCTTCATGGCAACGGAGCCAATGGAAAATCGACGTTCGTCGAGATTTGTTCAGAAGTTTTGGGGAGTTATGCCAAGACAGCTCCGTCATCAGTTCTCGTGGAAGGGCGATCTGGTGGTGTTGGTGACGATCTGGTGTTTCTAAAGGGGGCACGGTGGATCAATGCCAGTGAGACAGGCCAAGGGGCGTATTTGGCGGAGAGTAAGCTGAAGCAGATCACCGGAGGTGACACTACCGCGGGAAGAGCCTTGTATGCTTCTTACCAAGAGTTCCAACTGTCTGGTGTCGTTCTGTTCTCAACCAATCACTTACCAAAGGTACGGGGAACCGATGAAGGGATTTGGCGACGGATGAACGTCATCGAGTTCAAGCGCACCTTCAAAGAGGATGAGAGGGACCCGCACTTGAAGGACAGCCTACGGGCGGAGAAATCGGGAATCCTTAACTGGATGCTTGAGGGTCATCGCCGGTACAAGACTTCTGGGCTTCAACCACCAGCTTGCGTTCAGGATGCGAACCGGCGGTATCGTAAAGATATGGACTTGATCGCTTCGTTTATGGATGAGTGTTGCGAACTTGTCCCTGAAGCTCGATGCAACCAGACGCTCTTGAGGACGACTTTCGAGCGGTACTGTCAGGAAAATGGTCGTTCAGACGTCTCTTGGGCGAA
>CANNCS010000228.1 GCA_947503115.1 uncultured Marivita sp. | reverse complement strand
TATGAGGGTGAGAATGCGAAATGGCGTGGAAATGTGATCAAAGGTAATAAAACGTCATATCTATGCTACAACATTCCAAAATTTGTCCCAAAAAGTCTTTGGTTCATGATCTTCCCATACAATTGCCTCAATGTCTCTTCTATCGGAATCGATGTCGACATCTCCAATCTTCCAAATAAATCTGCATCTGAATATGCATTGAAATAAGATCCAAACAGCTAAGAACAGGAAAATAGAGATATAGGCGGCAGCAAAGCTAACACCATTGAATTTTGGTGCAAAAGCCGTGAAACCTTGAATAATGATAATGATCGTCATAAATGTGGCCGCATAATAAGCCAAGCCGGGCATTAATTTAGCTTTAAATGGTAACTCGTCACGAGAGATGCCACGGTATTTCAAAGCTTGCATAAATCTGATGTGCGAGATTGAGATAAATAACCATGCAAAAAAGCCTGCAACACCAGTGATATTTAATAGCCATTCGAAAACTTTGTCACCACCAGTAGATGTCTCCATGTAAGCCAAAGCGCCAAATGCAGCAGTAACGAAAACTGCAATGTATGGAACACCACCTTTGGTGGTCCTTGACAGGAATTTAGGAGCCAACTTGTTCTTTGATAGACCAAATAAAATACGGGAACCAACGTAAATATTTGAATTTGCGGCAGAAATAATGGTTGTTAAGATAACAGCGTTGAAGATATGTGGCAAAACCTTTGTACCAGAGTTCTCAATAGCAATAATAAAGGGAGAAGTAGAAACGTAGGAAGTAGATTGTGTTAGTTTAGGGTCATTGTATGGAACTAAAAGTCCAATGAATAATAGAGAGCCAATGTAGAAGGTTAAGATACGGAAAACAACTTTTTTGATGGCTCTTGGAACGGATTTTCTGGGGTTTGCAGCTTCACCAGCAGTGATACCAACTAGTTCAGTACCTTGAAATGTGAAGGCAGCGTTAATCAAAGAGGAAACCCAACCTAAGAACCTCCCTTCGTTTTTATCCTTAGATATTATACCTGGACCCCAGGCACCTGGGTTTCTCCAATAACGGAATCCAACTGGGCCGGTAACCCCAGCACCACAAACCATACAAAAACAGTATATTAGAAACCCGATAATGGCTAAAACTTTGATGGAAGCGACCCAGAACTCGAATTCACCGTAATATTTGACAGGGAACAAGTTCATTATTGTGATAATTACCCAAAAAATACTAATCCATGCCGCCAGTGGAACTTTGTACGTCCAAAATTGAATGACTTGGCCAACTACACTAAGTTCCAGGGCAAAAGTGATTGCCCAAGAAAACCAATACATGTAACCATTGGCCGCACCAAATGCTGGAGAAAGGAATCTTTGTGAGAAAACTGTGAAAGAGGATGTAACAGGGATGAATGTAGCCATTTCACCCAAGGACTGCGTGACAGAATATGCCAAAGAACCCATAAATAAATATGATATAAGAGCGCCCACTGGGCCGGCGTTGGTCAGAGGTGTGGATAAACCAATGAAAAGACCTGTACCAATAGTACCACCAAGGGCAATCATACCAATATGTCTTTGCTTAAGCTCTCTCTTCACTTCAGCGTTCTGTACTTCTCCTTCATCTTCATCACCTATGCCATCCTCCATAGAGAACGTATCCTCGCCATTTACTCTCGTCGGGAAAGAGCGCAATGGATACAATTCTTTACTTTTCTCATCTTTCAATGGTATTGACCCACGTCTGTGGTGTGTTTGTGAAGCTTCAACGTCGTGAAAGAGGGTTGTGACCGGCTCATTGTACATATGCTTCTCCTCTATGTCGGCGTCTTCTTTTGAATTTGTCATTGCTATGCCTTTTTTTTTTTTTGTTTTTACAGGAGTTAAGAAGTCTGAAGAACTCTGAAATAAACTTTCGATTGACGACAGATTAAAAACTGGATCCAACTATAAGTATAATAGTAACTTATATATTTCTGTTCCAGATATATACGTAAAAAAAAGAAAAGGATAATTGATGTTTTTGCAAAAAGGGATTCCCTGATTCGGTTTACTCTGTTCGCAACCACTCTT
>CANNCS010000227.1 GCA_947503115.1 uncultured Marivita sp. | reverse complement strand
AATCCATCAAGCACGGCGCTCAACTCGCAAGGAATATGGGGCAGAAAATCAACCAAAATGTGTGAATCTGATAGGGGCAGGGGCGGGTGCGATGACCCTGGCGCCTCAAGCCGCACCATTGCGGGAGGGCAGGGCAGGGGGAGCGGGTGGCCCGCCCGGGCCGCGCTCCCGGCCCCGGGCAGGCGCGTCCGCGCTCCCCACAAGAGGCGGCGGCCCTCGGCGCGAAATTGGTCATATTTTGAAACTTATGAATTGAATGAGGGTTTGTATTGATATATCCATGCACGGGAATAAGTTTGGATCCGACAGTATTCCCTCGGAGGACATCATGATTAAGCACTTCACTCTGGCATCCGCCCTCGTCTGTGTTCTCGCCGTTGGCGCCTACGCACAGACCGCAGAGCAGTCGGCACAGTTTGAGGCCGCGATCGTAGCCGCCGAGGCGAGCTGCGCCAGCGGGGGGGCGAACTGCGCCGCGCTCATGCAGGCGGCCATTGCCTCCATCGTCGCGGCGCCGGTGCCCGCCGCCGCGCGCGTTCAACTCGTCGCAGTGACGACCGCGCGCGTGATGCAGTCACTGCCGGCAACAACCCCCTCAAGTGTCGTTGCGGAAGTTACGGCCGCCGCGGCCCAGCAGGCTACGGATGCGGCGAATAGCATCGTGGCGTCTGCACCCGCTGCGGAGCGCACGGCCGCAATCGCCGCCGTCCCCGCTGCAATCGAGCAAGTGTCGACGGCCGCAACCGCCAAGGCGGCAGAGCGCCCGGAAGTCGCGGCGCAAATCGCGACGGCCGTGATGGAGCAAGTCTCCCGCGCGCCCATGACCGCCGCCGCACGCGTGCAGGCCGTGTCGCGCACCGCGGCCCAGGTCACGCAGTCGCTGCCCGCCTCCGCCTCCTCGGCCGTGGTCGCCGCAACAGTCTCCGTGGTTGTCGAGGCGGCCGCGACAACGACCCGCTCAATCGCCGCGTCTGCCCCCGCCGCCGAGGCCGCGGCCGTGCAGGCCGCCGTGCAGGCCGGCGCCGTTGAAATTCAAACTGCCGCGACGGCGCAGTCCCAGGCACGGCCTGAAGTTGCGGCCACGATCGGGGCGGTGGTCGAGGCCGCCGCGGCGCAAAACGCTCCCGCCGAACCCGCGGCGCCCGTTGTAGAGACCATCGAACTCGCCCAGGCCAGCGCGAACTAACGACCCGCGCACTCGCGGCAATTTATGGCCGCGGGGAGCTAGGCGTCGGAGCATTCGATGTGCTGCATATGGAGGTTCCCTGCCGTAAGGCGGGGCCCTTTTTTTTACCGAGGCGGTTATTTGCGGAGCTGGCGTGGCGAACGGGCGCACTCCCGTTAATCCCACGCCAATTTCCAAGGGTGTTTCCCATTGAGAGGCCTGGCCCCCGAATGGCGGGCTTGGCTGTTACTGATCCAGTTTATGTGAAAAGAAATCCAGTCACGCCCTAACGTGGCCACTTGCGAATAAGCCCATCAACGGCCCGAAAGGCAAACA
The DNA here is from genome assembly GCA_947503115.1 of uncultured Marivita sp. Lineage (GTDB taxonomy): Bacteria > Pseudomonadota > Alphaproteobacteria > Rhodobacterales > Rhodobacteraceae > Marivita. The sequence continues at coordinate 598 of CANNCS010000227.1, read as the reverse complement.
TTAACGCAAGCAAGAGAACAAAGAGCCCCAACACGTCGCCCATTATATAGGCCAGAAAGAGCGTCATACTGGGCGTGCTGTGGTGGAGCGCCGAAAGGCCCGCGGCATTTGCAACCGACCCAATCGCGCCTGCAACCATTATTTGCGGCCAGGAAAACAGGCGCCCTGAACTGGCGCTGGATAGAAAGTGGGTCGTTAAAACCACGCCAATGTAGCAGCTCACTAGAGATATGGCCGTGCCCGCCACGTGAAGATCATCGAGGTGGTCACTGGTGGCGGAGAGCGCCCACATGGCCAAAGTTCCGGGGAGGAGGTACACGAGGCCTCTCCAGCCGAAAAAGAAGAATGCCAAGACCCTGACCCCGTGAGGCAAGAACATCAAACTCACGAAATGGGACACGCCCGGCAGAGTGGCTTGCTGAAGGGGCGTTATGAGGCCCGCTGTCAGGGCGAAGGCGCAGATGTAGGCTCCGCTGACCATCAAAAGTGCTGAAACAGAAAAGCCCATTTGTTCGTCTCAGTCTAGGGTCCGTGGACATTCAGAATTCCCAACCGGTCTGAATTCTGATTCAAGCTTCCAAAATGGAGGTTTGAATGA
>CANNCS010000226.1 GCA_947503115.1 uncultured Marivita sp. | reverse complement strand
GGCATCGTCTCAAACGTCGCGACCAAGGATTCTCATCCTGATTGACGCGCTCTTCTCATCCAGATTGTCGCGCTACATCGGCCTATCGTGACTGCAGCCAGACGCAGGAGGGCGGCGGCTCGGCTTGAAGATCGGCGTGTCCGCGAGGACAACAGCTTGCCGCCAGAGATCTTGTTCCCAGGAGCCAGACAGAGCCACGATGTGAAGTGCTTGGCGCTTTTCCAAGCGCGCAGGTCCGTGCCGCATTCAGCCACCAGCTTGAGGGCCAGCGACGGGCCGAGGCCGTGGATCTGTGTCAGGTCTGTGCCCAACACCCCATAAAGAGCGGCCCTCACATCAAAGGACGGGGCATTGTGCTGCTTGCCCTTGATCCGTGCTTTGGGCAGTGGGGCCAGATAATCGCCGGCTCGGACCGTCAGCGAAGTCACCGCAGCTTCCAGCCTGCGGTCGCAGGTCTCGATCTGCGCTTTGTAAAAGTCGTAGAGCTCCAGGGACTGTGTCAGAGCAAAAACATGCTCCTCACGGTCGTTGCCGAGCAGCGCGGCTTTGATCGTGTCCATTGATGACTTGCAGCGGACGTCCCGGAAGGCGGCAAGAACTTCAGGATCACGCTCGCCACCGACGATCGCACGGATGATCCGCATGCCTGTCGCACCGGTGATATCGGAGACGACATGATGCAGTTGCAGGTTCATCTCCATCAGCGCCTTCTGCATGTGCTGGATGTGCGCGGCAGCATATTCTGTCAGTCGTTCGCGCTGGCGCATGTAGGCGCGCAGGGTGGCGATCTCGGCCTCAGGGCGGAAGCTCCCGCGTAGCAACCCATAAGAATGTAACTGGCGCAACCATCCCGCGTCGCTCACGTCAGTTTTGCGGCCCGGCACATTCTTCGCATAGCGGGCATTCACGAGTATGACATCGAAGCCATGCGCCTCTAGGATCTCGAACGCAGGGATCCAGTAAACGCCGGTCGATTCCATGGCCACGCTGGTGACGCCGCAGGACCGGAACCAGTTGGCAAGGTCGTGCAAATCTTGGGTGAATGTCCCAAAGGCGCGCACTGGCATGATGTCGGTGTCAGGGTTCACAGCCGCCATGTGCATGGTCGAGCCGATGTCGATCGCGGCCGCATTGGGATTGACCATCTTCAGGTCCGGGTGGCCACCGGTCTTACGCTTTGTCATGGCATCTCCTCCGTTCCAAGGCGAAGGGCGTGGGCCATGCAAGTTCGTCATCTTCATAATCGGGATCACCGCGACGGCGGTGTCACCACTCTCAAGTGCGCATCAGCCCATGTGCCACGTTTTTTAACGGGGTCCATCCCACCAATAAGCCATCGGCAACTGCCCTTCGCGTGAAGCGTAGCACAGGCTGTTGCTACCGCGCACAGGCGGGCTGCGGCCCGGAACGGTTTTTTAGGAACACATATTCCACTTTTGGCTTTTACAATATAAGTACTAAATTTCGAGCTTGGTTCAATAGATGGTGGTGGCGCAAGCCGGCCGTGGAATATATTTTTTCTTATTCTTTCAGCGACTCTGGCTGGAACATTGGTTACACTTTATGCAATTAATAAACTTCTATCTCCAATTTTTACTATCATTCGTAATATTAAAGCGTTTGATCGTAACGAGCCCGTTGCGCACATGCCTGAAACACGTACTGATGAAATTGGTTTTTTGATCAGAAATGTAAATAAATGGTTGGCGTCAACGACTGTAAAACTTGAAACCTTTCAAGATGAGGCCGAGCGAGACGCACTCACAGGTATATTAAATCGTCGCGGCTTCATGCGTCGAATGAATAGTTTTTCTACGGGTTTTATGCTGCATTTTGATATTGATAACTTTAAATCTATTAATGATACTTATGGTCATGACAAAGGTGACCTGGTTCTGATAGATTTGGCTGAACGTATCAATAACAGCATGAGAGATCTGGATATATTTGCCCGCCTTGGTGGGGAAGAGTTCGTAATAATGGTTCCTGGCAGCTCTGAGGCGGCAGTTAGGACCGCAGAACGAATCCTTGATGTAATTCGCTGTAAACCCATTTCTGACCTCCCAATTACCGTCTCAATGGGTATCGCGGAGTATACGCTAGTGTTCCCCGCCTGACATAGGATTCCCAACGCTGCTGCGTCGTGGCATGATTGGCGGATGAGACGCTCC
>CANNCS010000225.1 GCA_947503115.1 uncultured Marivita sp. | reverse complement strand
CAATCCTCCCATTCGTTGAGAGAATTGAATCAGCCGATCGACCGCCAATCAAGTAAGAGTTTTTCAACAAAATCAGCTCTCTACCGGCATTCGCCGCAAGCTGCACGAAGGGCCGTTGTCGGGAAAACACTCAGACTTTGCAAACTCCGCTTTCCGCCCAAAACTCCGTCATACGAAAATCGTCTCGGACCATTGGAACGCGGCTCTCGCCGATTGCCAATTGGGAAACGCTGTTTGCAGCTAGGCGCCTTAGCAGGAAAATATTCCAAGGCTCCGGCCTATTCTGGCGAAATGGAGAGTTCAACGACGGAATACAGCAAAATTGACCGACCTTCGGATTCGCATTTGATTGCGCTGTCGAACGCACTTTCGAAAAGGGCGCTCGACCAAAAACAGCAACACACTGAAAATTCGATACTTTTTGAAAGCGCCCTTCTGAAGCACTAGGGCGCTCGGTTAGAGACAAATGGCGTTCAGAGACTGATTTTGGGCATTTTACCAGTCTCCGAAGGGCGGTCGCCGCAGCTAAACCCCTTTGAAACCAAAAGAAAAAAGGCCCCGTTGGGGGCCTCGTATTGGGTTCGCGACTGGTTTCTGGCGGAGGGAGCCAACCTAGCACCCAACTCTCTTTTGTGGATGCCGCTCGTTTTGCAAGGAAATTCTGAACCTCTGGACATGTGATCGAGCGCGTACTTTTGTCAGGCCTGTTTGTGCGGCTGACATTGGCACCGCTGGCCGGTATGGTGATGCGCGGACCGGATCCAAATCTCCAACGGCGAGCTCGAAGCTCCGAGAGAGTTCCTGGTTTTTCCTGCCCGGATCATTTCGATCATTTGCCCATGCTTTTCGTTACTTCCTCACAACTCTTCGTTCTTCTGCCTTATTCACTCAGGCCATCACTTTTGCCACTGGTTCTTGATAGTCCTGCCCCTTTGTAATCATTGCCCAAATTCCACGGGCCATCTTGTTGGCGAGTGCTACGGCCACAAGCATGGGTGGCTTTTTCTCCAGCATCCGTGCGACCCACGTTCCTTGATGTTTCCCAAAACGCTTGCATGCTACGATTATTGCCATCGCTCCTGATATCAGAAGGCGGCGTATGTCGCGCTGCCCCATCTTTGTAACTTTTCCGAGCACTTGCTTGCCGCCAGATGAGTGTTGGCGAGGCACCAAGCCCAGCCAGGCGGCAAAGTCACGACCTCGACGAAATTGTTCCATAGGAGGCGCAAAAGTCTCAATGGCCAGTGCTCCGATGGGGCCAACACCTGGCATCGTTTGCAGTTGCCTTGAAATCCCCGTCTTCTTACTGATTTCTGCAACCTTGTTTTGCAGTGATTTGATCTGTTCGGTCAGCGCGGCAATCTGCTCAAGCAGTAAGCGACACGCATAACGTGCCGGATCAGGAAGGTCTGTGCCTTCTTCCTCAACCACCTCAGCAAGGCGAGAGAGATATTGAATGCCTTGCGGGGCAGAATATCCAAATTCGTAAAGGTGAGATCGCAATGCGTTCACCAAATCGGTACGCTGACTTACGAATTGCTCGCGTGTACGAAAAACGACGGCCCGCGCCTGTTGATCTGCAGACTTCGGTTCCACAAAACGCATGGTTGGACGAAGGGCTGCTTCAGCGATAGATGATCGACAGCACCGTGATCCGCGCCCATCACCAGGCAGCGGGCGCTAAAGGGGGACTCCGCAACAGGGTTTTGGCCGTTCGCGAGGTGGCTTCACGACCAAGATCCACCTCCGCGTCAACGCAGCAGGCCTGCCCATGAGAACCGAAATCACGCCGGGACAGACTTCCGATTACATCGGCTTTGATCTGGTTATGGCTGACAATCTTCCAAAGCCGAGCGTCCTGTTGGCTGATAGAGGCTATGATGCTGACAACATTCGGAAAAAGATGAAGGCGCGGGACGTGCTCACCCAAATCCCCATGCGCAAATCAAGAAAGATGCGCGTCGGCGTAGATCATTCCCTGTATTCGCTGCGCAACTTGGTCGAACGGTGCTTCAACAAACTGAAGAACGCTCGCCGGGTCGCAACCCGTTACGACAAGACCGCTGAAAGCTTCCTCGGCTTCATAGACATCACGTCCATCCGCCTCTGGATGCGTCTTTTGTCAACATGACCTAGTGCTCCGAGTCTGACACTTCTTACCTGTTTCCGCGGATTTCATCGAGCGCGTCCAGCGCACGGCGTTCCCT
>CANNCS010000224.1 GCA_947503115.1 uncultured Marivita sp. | reverse complement strand
ACAGCGTCCAGCTATGCTGCCAACTGGCATCTCGCCGCTGTCATCATCGCTTCAAGATGAATGTCCACGGGCCCTAGATCTCGCACCTATTCTTAGTGCAGCGATCAAAAAAGCAATGAACCGATCGTCAGGTACATATGACCTCACGGATTCCTCAATCTCTGGTAGCCAAGCTTTAATAAGATTGTCCTGATCTGCTGGGAACGTAGTAAAGTCGAAATCAGTTATAGCAATCTGCCGCATGACGTACCTGCCCTTCAAATCAAGCATATCCCTCCCGAGCACTACTGGAATATGCGCAAAGCACATAGCTTTTTCATTTGCAGCCATGCCAGAACATGATCAACTCATCAGAAATAATTGATCGAAACTTCCGTTGCATTTGCTAATTAAGAGATCAGCCGCAGCCAGTCAATGGCGCTGCAGTCTCATTTATTATTATTATATAACAATAAGTTAGTGCCTTTCTCGGAATCTGCGTCTCATCCAAATTTTTCCATATTGTTACAACAATAAATTTTCAAAACGGATTTCAACACAAGTGGTGATGGTGACGTCCACACGATAAAAAATGGTGCTCCACTCCGTAAATAACGGGGAATTCCATGAGCTCCATAACCTGGGTGAACACTAAGAGAAGAATGCTGCATGAAGGGCCTGATTTTTATAGAATTGTTGAAAATGGCTGGGTTGACCTTCGGTGAAGATCAGGTTGATAACATTCTTAATAGTATTACTCTACCGTCAAGTGGTTTCTACACTGCTATGGGGTACTATGACTGCTCTGAATTAGTCATATTAGTCGATGCATTTAGCCGATTAAGCGATGTTGCAAAGCCTGATCTGGAGCGACAGTTTGGTCATTGGGTAATGGATGCTTTCAAAACAGGATATCCTGATTTTTTTGACAAACCTGATAACGCCCTTGATATGTTAGAGGCAATTGAAAATAATATTAACATAGAGGTTAGAAAACTGTATCCAGATGCAGAATTACCATCTTTTAAGGAAATACGGAAAGGTCATGCCTGTCTAAACCTTGAGTATATCTCAAAAAATCTGTTTGTTCATTTTTACCACGGCTTAATAGAATGGTGTTTTGAGAAATATAGACAGACAGAACAAATCGATATGATCGATTACTCATCAAATGGGATGAGCCATGCCCAATTCTATATCTCAAACAATGAGTTTCGCAGACGTGCCTAATACTGCAGTTTCTAGGTCTAAATACGAGCGTGAGAAAGCTGCTCGCGAAGCAGCAGAAAAACTGCTGGAGAAGAAAAGTTATGAGTTGTATTCTGCGAATATAAAGCTCAAGGAGATGGCAATGCATTTTGAGGCCATTGCCGAAGAAAAAACCAAAGAACTTCTACAAGCCCTTGAGAAAAATGAGTTAGCATTAGAAATTAGTCAGCTCGCTGAAGTTAGGCTTTCAATTAGTGAAAGCAAATTCCGCTCTTTTGTTGAAAACGCTAATGACATTGTTTTTACTCTGAATACTGATGGAATATTTGATTACTTATCGCCAAGACTAACAGAGGTGCTTGGATATCAAGATAGGGATCTTTTAGGCAAGCACTTTTCGACAGTTATACATCCGGAAGACCTTCCTAGCTGTGCTGAATTTTTTAAGCGTCTTATAACACGTTTAAAACCGGAAGCCGGCTTAGAGTATCGTGTTCGCCATGCTGATGGTTCATGGCATTGGCATGATACAAATGCGGCTCCCTTATTTGATAAAAATGAAAATATTTCGGGCATGCTTGGAATCGGTCGGGATATTCACCAGAGAAAACAGGATGAGGAAAGATTATTTCAGTTGGCAAATTTTGATATGCTTACAGGTCTAGCCAACCGTAGTAGCATTCTTGCCCGCCTGGAACGAGAATTGGCGCAAGCCAAAACAGAAAACACGTCATTAGCAGTCATGTTCTCGGATTTGAATAATTTCAAAGAAATCAATGACACGCATGGCCATGCGGCGGGAGATAAAGTGCTGCATACGATCGCAGAACGTCTTCAGTTATCTGTGCGCAACTATACTGATGCCGTTGGTCGGCTTGCTGGCGACGAATTTCTTATCATTTTGCCCAATATTAAAGATCGAAACACGGCTGAAAAGGTCGCTCAACGTATCAAAAAATGTCTCTCGGATGCCATAAAAATATGATTGAGCAACCTGCTGTCTGGAAATTTTTCTGAGAGCGGGTCATGCCTCCTGGCATTCCCACTTGATGTAGGCC
>CANNCS010000223.1 GCA_947503115.1 uncultured Marivita sp. | reverse complement strand
CTACCGGACGTCATCACGTCAATCGGAACCAGAGATTGGGCGAAAGTGGGTCAATGATCGCAGCCCTTGGTATTAAGCGTTTACAAGGGCTTGTAGGGAACAAAATGCCAGTGTGAACTCACGGTGAAGTGCAGTTCTGAATATCTCATTTTATTCCAGTCGGTTCTGAATTTCCATCAGCTTGCTCTCGAAGACTTCTGCCGGCGTTCGGAAGCCGAGGCATTTGCGCGGCGTCGTGTTAAGGCGGTGGCAAATCGACTTCAAATATCGATTTGTCAGCGCCGTCGGTTCGGTCGAGCGGGGCAGGTACTTTCTCAACCTGTTGTTCGTGTTTTCCACGGTGCCCTTCTGATATGGTGCTTGCGGATCACAGAACCACGCATCAGCACCGATCCCGTCCGTGAGACGCTGCCAGGCCGAGGATTCAGTACCGCGGTCAAATGTGATGGATTGGCGCGCGTCGGCGGGCAGGGGAGCCAGTCCTTGGATCAGCGACTCCATGATCGGTTTTGACTGACGATCTTCATCGCGTATCACCACGGTAAAACGGCTGACGCGTTCGACCAAGGAGGTCACGTTGACCTTTCCATGCTCCTTGCGAAACATCATCAAATCGCACTCCCAGTGGCCGAACTCCAAGCGCTCTGAGATGCGTTCAGGCCTGTGGGACAAGGCTTTGAACATCAAATATGTGGGTGCGGTTATGCCTACGATAGCCGCGGGGCCTGCGTCGACGACGGTGCTCCGGAAGGTGACGGTAGAACTGTTCCTCGCGACCATCCTTGGAATAGGCAAACCGATAGATCGTCTCGTGACTCACACGGATCGAATGGCGCTCAAGCCACATACGGCCTACGATCTGTTCTCGTGACCAACCGGCCTTGAGGCGTTCTTCAATGGCGGCCTGTAACTCGGGGTGTGCGATCATCTTTCGATGGATGGCCCGACGCTTCTCATACATGTCCTAAGCGTTCAGCGCATAGTAGCCGTTCAGCTCAGGTAGTTCGGTATCCGTATAGCGGTTTTGCTTGATATCGCGGTAGATCGTGGAGGGGTCGCGACCCAACCGATCTGCAATCTCCGAAACCGGCATCTTGGCTTCGAGCCATTTTGCGAGTTTGCGGCGTACTTCCGGTTTCAGGTGACAATAGTGGGTTCCCAATCTTCATACTCCGTGCAACTCTCTGTTTTGGCACAGAATTTGCGCTTCGTTTGTGAATCCACCCCGCGTACATGGCAATGTCTGATAATACATCTTATGTTAAAAACTAAATTATTGCTGGTGACTAATTAACCGGATTATACATATATACCCTTATGAATATCAATATCATGCATCAAACCAAACCTTTCAATGTCGACAATACAGGCTCCGCAGCCGTTGAATTTGCGATACTAGCACCAATATTCCTCATTTTAATCGCTGCGATAGCAAATATTGGGCTGGCAATAAATTGGCGTATAGCTGCAGAAACCAGAATTTCCGCGTTATCAAATCAAGCCATTAAAGAAGATCTTGACTTTACAGATGAACAAGCCGCTCTCCAATTCCTAGACAGAATTAAAATTTCATATCACAGCGGCTCTGTTGCACAAATCGGGTGAAGGTCGAGCCTCCCCTTTCCCCAGACGGACTTATCCTACGGGCTCTGTGACGGGTATACCAAGAGCGGTGTAGCGTGTGTGGATGCCCCCTGTTTGGCAAGCATTATCTCCGATTTTCGGCGGGGTCTTCGATCGGACGTGTGTCAGGCCTCACGATGTGGTCTTCTATAACGCCACGGGCCGGTATGCTGTTCGGAAGGCTGGGTTCACATCGGTTCAGAGAGCTGCAAGCGCTCGAGCCCCGGGTCTGAATTTCCCTACCTTGAACTTCGAAGTCCGTATCGCGTACTCCTCGTCGATCGCTCACCCTGGCCTCGCGGCCATGTCGTGCCTTTCTCCTTCTCGGGATCAGGTCACGCCATTCGATAATTCTCCTGCTTTGTCGAAATCGCCCAGATCATCCGGGCCATCTTATTCGCCAAGGCGACTGCTGCCACCATCTTCGGCTTGCGCGCGACGAGTGCAGCCAGCCAACGGTTTGCACTACCACCTTTGCGGACAACCCAGCGTATCACGCTCATCGCGCTACAGACGATCAGCAATCGACGGATGTCAGTTTGCCCCATCTTGCTGACCGATCCCAATCTAGCCTTTCCGCCCGTCGACCTTTGTCGAGGCACCAAGCCCAGCCAGGCGGCGAAATTCCGACCACTGTCAAACG
>CANNCS010000222.1 GCA_947503115.1 uncultured Marivita sp. | reverse complement strand
CGATGCCGCCGTTTTCTGTCGCGATCAAGGGGTTTGTGTTTTTGATTGTCGCGGCGCGTCAATCAGCTTTGACGTTGGCCGGTGTCGCTCTTTGAGCGGGCCGCCCTGGTCCCTTTGCTTTCTCTGCGGCTCTGCGCCGGTAGCTTTCGACATTCATCTCGAAGATTGTCGCATGGTGAACGAGCCTGTCGACGGCGGCCAGTGTCATGGCCGGGTCGGGAAAGATCGTATTCCATTCCCCGAAGGGCTGGTTGGCCGTGATCAGCATGGAGCGGCGTTCGTATCTCGCACTGATGAGTTCGAACAGCACGCTGGTTTCGGCCTGATCCTTGGTGACATAGGTGATGTCATCGAGGATCAGCAGATGGAATTTGTCGAGTTTCGCGATGGCGGCCTCCAGGACGAGATCGCGGCGCGCCTGCTGCAGCTTCTGGACCAGATCGGTGGTGCGGCTGAAGAGGACGCGGTAGCCTTTCTCGACAAGGGCGAGCCCGATGGCGGAGCCAAGATGCGACTTGCCGACGCCCGGCGGGCCGAACAGCAGGATGTTGCTGCCCTTTCCGATCCAGCTGTCCCCAGCGGTGATGGCCGTGACATGGGGTTTGGACAGCATGGGGACGGCGGTGAAGTCGAACGTCTCGAGCGTCTTGCCGGGCAACAGGCGGGCCTGTGCGAGATGTCGCTCGATCCGGCGGCGATCGCGTTCAGCCAACTCGTGCTCCACCAGAGCACTGAGCAAGCGTGCGGCGGGCCAGCCTTCCTTGTCGGCCTGTTCGGCGAAGCGCGGCCATAGCGCCTTGATGCCCGGCAGGCGCAATTCGTTCAGAGCGAGGGTGAGACGGGCGGTGTCGGTCTGCGACGACGTCATGCTGTCACCTCCACAGAGGATACCGTGCCGACCAGCTGGTCGTAGGATGACAGGTCGGCCATCTGCACCTCGACTTTGGGGAGCGCCTCAATCGGCGGGCTGAAGAGCGCGCGCAAGGCCGCCATGTCAGGCGGACGGTTCTGACGAAGGTCTTCCTCGATCTGGGCCGCCAGTTCGGCCTCGCATCCCCGATCATGAGCCAGCGCCAGAAGATCGACGGTCATGCGACACGCCTTCTTCTCGCCGGTCTGTTCCAGCAGAATCGCGAACATGTCGCGAAAGGCCTGTCGCGGAAACAACTGGTCACGGTAGACCAGCCCCATCAGAGCCATGGGCTTTTTGCGCAAGGAATGGATGACGTGGTGATAGTTGACGACATGGCCATGGCTTCCGCTGCTTGATGCCCGTCCGCGCGGCAGCGTCATCAGAGCGCTGCCCCCCAGAAACAGCTCCAGCCGATCATCGTAAAGCCGGATCCGCAGCTGATGTCCGATCAGCTGGGATGGCACGGTGTAGAACACCTTGCGCAGGGTGAAGCCGCCGGAGGACGTAACGCGCAGCGTGACCTCCTCGTAATCCGTGGTCCGCCGGGCCGGCAAAGGCCTGAGACTGGGGCGTTCCATGTCGATGCGCTTGCCATTGCGGGCATTGATCCGGCCCACGATCTCGTCGATGAAGCGGCGGTAGGCTGCCAGATCCTCGAAGTCGCGCACCCCGCGCATGACCAGCGCGTCCTCGATCGCCCGCTTCAGGTGGCCATTGGGGCTCTCAATGGAGCCGTTCTCGTGCGCAATGCCCTTGTTGTTGCGCGTTGGCGTCATGCCGTAGTGGCGGCATAGAGCATCGAAGCGGTCTGTGAGGTCGGTCTGGGCGGATTGGTCCAGATTCTTGAAGGCCGCCGACAGGCTGTCAGTGCGATGCTCGTGTGGCACGCCGCCAAGCGTCCAGAGGGCATTCTGCAATCCTTCAGCCAGCGCCACGTAGCTTTCGCCCCCCAGCACGACATGGGCGTGTTGGAACCCGCTATAGGCAAGCCGGAAGTGATACAGTCGGTGATCCAACGGCTCACCGGCCACGGTCACGCCCAGTTTGCCCATGGCGGTGAAATCCGACAGGCCCATTTTGCCCGGCGTGTGGATCTGCCGGAAAATGACGTCCTGTTCGGGGCCATGCTCGGCGTTCCAGGCGCGTATCCGTCGCTCCAGCGTGCGCCGGATGCCCGTGCCCAGATCGGGATGCCGACGCAGAAGTTCCTCGTAAACCGCCACAGGCCGGATTCCCGGTGACGATCGTAGCAGCGGCACGACTTCCGTGTCGAAAATATCGGCCAGCGGATCCGGGCGGCGTCGGCTGCGCGGGGTCTTCTTTTGCGATGGTAGAGTTGGGTCGGCTTGCAGCCGATAGCCTGTGGCCTGGCTGAT
>CANNCS010000221.1 GCA_947503115.1 uncultured Marivita sp. | reverse complement strand
TCCTCCCATTCGTTGAGAGAATTGAATCAGCCGATCGACCGCCAATCAAGTAAGAGTTTTTCAACAAAATCAGCCCAAACTGTCGATGCTGCGCTGCGCACCAATGTCCGCTCTCTGGACGGGGGCGTTGGCAGCTGACTTATATCAGCGGGTCAGAGTTTCCACTCGAACCCAACAGCTTTTTCGGATTCCTCCCATAGCCGTGTCATAACAGCCTTGTCATAGGAGTGAGCGTTCAGTGTACCTTTGCCGACCGGGCCGACCGCTTCCATGCGGCCCGTTGGACCGTAAAGGGCGCGTTGCTCGGCAAGCGTCTCTTCGGTCGCGCACATGACCTCAGGATATGAGCCTTGTTCTGCAGTCTGGACCATTGGCGTCTTGGTCATCAGCCACCAAATGAAACGCATCGTGCGGCTTCCGCTGGTGGTGATCAGCGAAGTGGCCGACGAGCCGGGATGGCAGACGAAGACCTCGACATCCTTGCGCCCCGCCGCGGCCAGCCGGTCCTGCAGTTCGTAAGCAAACATCATCTGCGCCAACTTGCTTTGCGAATAGGCGGTGTTTGCGCCGTAGTCTTTATCCCAATTCATATCGTCGAACTTGATGGTCTTGAGACCCATATTGTAGCCGAGGCTGGCCACGACCACGATCCGGCCTTTGCTTTCGGCAATGCGGTCAAAGAGCAGACCATTGAGCAGAATATGCCCGTAGTGGTTGGTGCCAAGCTGACTTTCGAACCCGTCGACGGTCAGCTTTCGCGTCGGCACCTGCGCGATGGCGGCGTTATTGATCAGCGCGTCGATGCGAGGCACCGTTTTCAGGACCTCCTCGGTTGCCTTGCGCACGCTGTCCAAGATGGAGAGATCCATTCGGATGAAGCTCACGTCGGCTTTCGCGCCAAATTCCTGTTTCAGGTCCGCGATTGCCGCCTCGGATTTCTTGGCCGAGCGGTTCAGCATTACCACCTTGGCGTTCTTTTTCAGCAAGATACGCGCGGCTTGAAAGCCTGCGCCAGCGTTGGCGCCGGTAATGATGTAGGTCTTGCCTGATTGGTCGCCGAGGCGCTCGGGTGTCCAGCCTTTGGGTCCGAATGTCGTATCTACCATTTTCTGTCTCCTGCCAGCGCAGGCTGGCGGTTTGCGGTTTCATTGTCTGAAAGAACAGATAGTACCCGGCAGGTTGCAGAAACAGGCGATATCCTCTCGATTACTTGCCCAATCGTCTCAACTCCATTGCAAAGAAGAAGGTCCGCTGTCACCTAGGATGCATGAGCAAGGAACAGATCAAAGACCTTATCAAGCGCCGTCTGCCAGAGGCAGGCCTCGTCGATACCGCGTTAAAAGGCGTCCAGCTTTTCCGGGTGACCGAGGCCATGCCCTGCGTGCCCGCTGTCTACGAGCCCACGGTGGTGGCTATCCTCAGTGGCAGCAAGGAAGCTGTTCTGGACGGTGAGCACCACGTCTATGGCAGAGACAAATACCTGCTCTGCCCCATGACTTTACCGGTGGAGGCGGGCACGCCGTTGGCTTCCAAGGACGATCCCCTGCTCGGCGTGGTGATTGCGCTGGAGCCACGGATGATGCGCGAGCTCACCATGGAGATCGATACCGCCGCTGGTGGCAACAGACAATCGCGGGATGGCGCGCCATCGGCTTTGGCGTTGGCTTCCTGGGATGTTGGTTTCACGCAAGCACTGTTGCGGCTTCTCGAGCTGCTCGAAAATCCGGTTGATCTGGAGGTACTCGGACAAGGGCGGCTGCGCGAGTTGTGTTACGCGGTTCTCATGGGCGAGGCTGGGGCCGCCGCAAGACGTGCCTTTGGCGTCGGCAACGAAATTGCGCGAACAATCGACTACCTCTCAACCCACTTGAATGAACAGGTCACCATCGACGACATGGCCGATCACGTCGGCATGAGCCGTGCGGTGTTCCATCGCCGTTTTAAGGAAGCCACGACGCTATCGCCGATACAGTTCGTGAAATCCATGCGGCTGAACAACGCCGCGATGAAGATTGCCGAAGGAAAGACCGTATCGGAGGCGGCCTGGGACGTCGGCTATCAAAGCTCCTCTCAATTCAGTCGCGAGTTTAAGCGGATGTACGGCCAGTCGCCTCGGCAATGGAGCAACGCGGCGCAGGTATCAGAACGGCTGAACTAAGGGGCTCGCTTAAACCTGCTGCTGCGGCGAATGCCCGGAAGGAGCCGATTTTGTTGAAAAACTCTTAATTGATTGGCGGTCGATCGGCTGATTCAATTCTCTCAACGAATGGGAGGATTGGGGATGATGGGACCGAGGCAAGAGG
>CANNCS010000220.1 GCA_947503115.1 uncultured Marivita sp. | reverse complement strand
CCACCAAAAACCCTTATTTTATTGACCGCAGCATCACCCAGAAAGGCTCAAACTAGGCGCGAAGTGTCGAAGATGGGAATGATACGTGACTGTGCCATCCATGCCACGATCGGGTCTCGTTGTGATCGAGCCCCAATTAACTCTTTGCGGTCTCAAAGCTGTCCTCGATAGCCCATCGGTGCCCTTCCACCGTCACCAATGCTTCAATGGGCGTGCCCTGCGGGCACCACGTGCTGAAATAGGCAAGGTCATTATCGGAGATGTTGCGACGTATCAGCAAACCGCGCGTCCATGTTCCGGTAAAATCGGCCCCAAAGTCGCTGGCGTTGAGATCTGCAAGTTCAATGTAAGCCCAATCATGCAAGCGCTCTCCTTTGGTGCCATCCCCTGCAGACAAACGCCGCCAGGCAGCAGCATCAAGCCGCAATGCTATTTCATGCGCAGCCCCGATGACAGCAGAGGTTTGCCCCACGACATGAAGCTGTGGCTGCTGTTGACGCCCAACACATAGCCCTTGCCCGCCTTACGCAGAGCCATCTCAATCTCACCAACCCCGTAGACACTATCCGCCGCCACTCAAGCGAATGGGAGCTCTCTGGCCATAGCGCGCTCGATCATCTGCCGCGCAAGGGAGGGCTTCGTTGCGAACTCCACAGCTGAGGGCACATGGGCCTTTGTCAACCGTTCGGGATCGCTCGTCCACGATTTCGGCAATACAACGCACGATCAATAAACGCATGTCCCGCAGGCGTCACATAGCAGGCAAACACACCAATCTGACAGTTGGGGATCTTACCCGCCGAACCAGTGTATTGCCGCGCGACACCACAAGAATTGCGGCCCTGCTTCAAGAAACCAGTTTCATCGATAACCAGAACGGCTCTCGGATCCCCAAGCGTTTCAACAACATAGTCGCACACAATGTAGCGCAGCGCGTCCGCGTCCCAGTTTCCCCGTCCAAGTATAGCTTGCTGACGTTAGGGCCCATGATCGCCGGCAGCTTCGGCGCGCATACAACCCGTCTTGCGACGCTCGTCACCAAGAAGACCATCCAAGAACGCCCCAGCACTTTGAGCAGAACGGTATTGCTTGAAAAGTGGACGTAACCGCTCTTTCACATCTCGAAGCGAAGACGCCCATAGTTCCAACATCTCTTCTATCGCCAAACCTGACATTCATGACCCTCTCATTATCATGGTAAGGCATTGATGCAGAGATCACACTGACGTGGAACTGTAATGCTAGCTCACAAGTCCTTTTTCAAGTTTGATTTCCTGCCAAAAGCGCATGATTGTTTCATCCCGTGTTCCATTTAGGCATGCCTCCCTCTTCAAGAATAAATCGAGGTCGCGGGCGGGACGGTCTTTTTTGTAGATAGAACCACGCCGGACCTTCGTTTCTAGTTCGGTCAAGGACTTTGACCAATAGTGATTGATACGCAACGTGTAACAAGGAATTGGCCGAGGGCTTCCCTGCCTGACTGCAGGTGCAAACGTCTCGTCAATCACAGTGCCTGATACAACTTTTCTTGGTAAATGGGCGCCCATATTTATGACTTTGCGCGGATTTATAATCGATTTCCCATCACGTGCCCAGCCCGTGACGTAGCCTACTCCACTATCAGAATCTCCATGAGCAAATATTTCAGTTGCTGCATCAGGCAAACCCAAGCAGGAGGTAAACGTATCAATCACAAATTCATTTTGTCGATTAATACAGCCAGAAGATCCAAACAAAACCCAAAAAACAAAAACAGCTGGTGCATTGGCATATCGGGTTAGGACCTCGCATAGATTGCGCGTCTCTGGCGAAAACAGGAACTCGTCCAAGTCAATAAAAGCAATCCAGCGCGCATCATGCGAAAATCGCTCAATGCAATCATTGTAAATAGCCATTTGATCCCGACCATGAGCGCTCAGAAGCGTCACACGTCCGCTCGACATCCAAGGCGCGAGAATTGTTTCTGGATCATCGTCACTTTCGTCATCATACAGATAAAAGTGGGTAACGCCGACGCCTTCATGGAAATAAAGCCACTCAGCAATGTCACGCGCCTCATTCTTAAATACAGCGCAAATAGCGAGCTCATTCAATGGCGTCCAACTCCCTGTTTTCCTCTCTTTCATCAAACATATATTTGTGTCGCATGGCCTTCGGTTTCAGGTGTTTCAAGTCCCACTATGAACGACATTGGGCTGGGCTGCAGACTTCGGTAACGGGTCTGTCCCTGTCAAGGCATTTTAAACAAACAGACTGATCCCACCGCAGCAGAATATACCTAGTGCTCCGAGTCTGACACTTCTTACCTGTTTCCGCGGATTTCATCGAGCGCGTCCAGCGCACGGCGTTCCCT
>CANNCS010000219.1 GCA_947503115.1 uncultured Marivita sp. | reverse complement strand
GCCCGTCACACCCGCATCGCCCTCCTTGCCAGGCAAGTGCGGCGCGAGGCGAAGCCAGACGTCATCTGTCAACACAAGCCGCTCTTCGTTCATTCAAACCTCCATTTTGGAAGCTCGAATCTGACTTCAAACCGGTTGGGACTCCCGAATGTCCACGGGCCTTAGACGACCCTCGGTGTAAGTTTACGACGTATCTGTGGTGTTAATTAGTGTTATATCAGTGTTAAGGCTCTGAGAACTCCCGTTTAATTGAATTTTATCAATATCTTACAGGTTTGTTCTGTGTGTAAAGTGGTGATTCACCGTGTGTAAAGTGGTGATTCACCGTGTGCAAAGTGGTGATTCCAGAATCACCTTAATTTTTACCTTGAAAATCGATGTGTAAGGGATTGTTCCGAATCACGTTTTTGGCTTTGGGCGTGTGTGAAGTGTCGAAGACGTCGTGTGTGAAGTGTCGTTTTGGACTTGGCGTGTGTGAAGTGTCGTTGTAGGGTTCCCTGTGTGTGAAATGTCGTTTGAGGTCCCCTATGACAACCGATTATCCTCTGCTTCCAGATCGCCATCCTCAGGGGGATTTTTTTGTTTGCGACATCATGGATGCTGCGCCCAAAGGCGATATGGGCTCCATGGAACATCCAATTTTTTCACTTTCAACGAAGCCGGATACCAGACCTCGTCGTTATGAGCACAATGGTGTAACCATCGACATCAAGCCATCTGTTGACGGGCTGGCCACCGTGCATGATCGGGATATTTTGATTTATTGCATTTCCAGTCTGATCAAAGGCATGAACGAAGGCAAAGAGCCGCAACAAGTGGTGCGCTTTCATGCAGCTGACCTGCTGAAAGCAACTAACCGGATGACGACAGGGCGTGGGTACAACTTGCTCAAAGCTGCAATGGAGCGTTTAGCCGGCACGAGGATCTCGACGAATATCTGCACGGGTGGAAAAGAGATCTTTGAGACATTTGGGTTGATTGAACGAGCCAAGATTGTTCGCGAGACACGTGATGGCCGCATGCAAGAGGTTGAGGTCAAGTTAAGTGATTGGGTGTTTAACGCTATCAGGGCCCAGGAAGTTCTGACGTTGAGTCGAGAGTATTTCCGCTTGCGTAAGCCTTTGGAGCGTCGGATTTATGAACTGGCACGCAAGCATTGTGGGCGCCAGAAAGATTGGCGCGTGTCAATGGCTGTGCTGCAGAAGAAATGTGGGTCGGGCTCTACTCTGCGCGAGTTTCGCCGTCTTGTTGTGACGATTGCCAAGGAAGACGAAGAGTATAACCACATGCCTGATTATGAAGTGCGCGTTGATGATACGCGCGATCATCTTGTCGTGCGAAGCCGTGGAACTGTTGGTACAGATCGGTCGGAAGAGGTTCAAATTCCAGCACTTGATCCAGAAGTCTATGATATGGCGCGTGCCGCTGCTCCAGGCTGGGATGTTCACATGATTGAGCAGGAATGGCGTCGTTGGGCAATGAGCGCTCCGCGAAACCCAGAAATGGCATTCTTAGGATTTTGCCGCAAATGGGCTGAGCAACGTGGTGAGCCGTAGTGATCGCTATCACACGTTTGATGCCAGGCTACAGAAAAATAAATGTTTTCAATTCCTATTGAATTAACAGAGGCCGACCGTTCTCACTAGAATAGCCATCTGCAAGGGGATTATTTTCAACATCGCAATTTGCTGTGAGGATTACATTACCATTGAATGTCATTGATTGCGCTACTAATCCAAAACAACTTAATTCCGTAATGCTAAAAGTTGGATTACCATTCAGTGTTACGTTGGAGCCAGGCGCATAGAGCGCAATTCCTCGAAAATTACCAATAGACGGGGGTTTTATCTCCACTACTTGATTTCCACTGATTACAACGTCAATTCCTGATTTTATAATTAACGTGCTGCCTCCGGTACTTGATTCAAGTGTTTTGAAATCTGTTTGAAAATCTGTAACGCATAGAGTTCCAGATTTTAGAACATAGTTATCTATCTGGCAATTTCCTAACAAGCAAATAACTGGCTGAATGATGCCTCCCAATATATTAGGTTTAGGCTCTGACAGATCGTCTAAAAGTGCCCCTGTAAAGTCGCATACATCATCATCATTTGGATCTGTTGGCCAAGTAGTGAGGGAAGTTACGGGATCTTCTAACTCATTCGGATTAATATCCTCTTCTGTTTCTCCATCTACAACACAGACATCTGTTTTTTCAAAGCTTAGTGCTGTACATGCTGTATTTATAGTACCACCATTTATGTCTAATTCGTCGTTTGAACCTATACCACAATTCTCTATATTATATGTCCCAGAGTTGCCGTTTAGGGTGATGCCAGGTGCTTCCAGCTCAAGACGCCGCGCCAGATTGCGTAGAAGACGTTCCGCCTTGTCCGCGTCGTCGAGT
>CANNCS010000218.1 GCA_947503115.1 uncultured Marivita sp. | reverse complement strand
TGCATCATCGTCTCCCTTTTCAAAAAGGGAATCAGATCAGCTCAATAACTGAAACCAAGATGTGTGAATGTCATAGCTACGTTTGGGGGCATGATACACAAGCCATGAGGTCAGGGTAGTCCTTCCTCAGCTGGTAGAGCGGATCACCTTGGCCAGGGCCGAGAAAATCTGGTTATTGGCACACAGCACCGCACCGTCTTCGAGCGGCACCTGCCCCGGGCGCACCCCTTCGACCAATGCACCCGCTTCCGACGCGATCAACAGGCCTGCCGCCAGATCGGTCATCGCGCCTTCGCGCTGCCAGAACCCGTCGAACCGCCCTGCTGCCACGTAGGCCAAGTCCAATGCCGAAGACCCCGAGGCACGCATGCCCGAACACTCGGGCATTACCCGGGCCAAATCCTTTAGTGTCGCAGGCAAGGTCCGCTTCACACTGAACGGCACCGCATGGCCCAACACTGCCTCGACCAGTTTATTCCGGCTCGACACGCGCACACGCTTGTTGTCATTCAACCAGGCGCCCTGCCCTTTTTCGGCATAGAACATTTCGTCCTTGGCCGGGTCGAACACCACCGCCGACACGATCTGCCCTTTGTGCTCCAGCGCGATCGACACCGAAAAATGCGGCTGTCCATGCAGGTAATTTGCAGCACCCTCCAGGGGATTCACGATCCAACGGCGCGTCGGGTCTTCACCGTCGGTTTCGCCCTCTGGCGTGAGATACCCATAGGTGCCACGGGCGCCCATCAGGTCGTCGCGTAGCAAAGCCCCTGCCGCGGCCGCGGCGCGGGAAACAAACTCACCGGCATTCGTGGCCGAAGTCTGAAGGTTCTCGACCTCGCGGAAGTCTTTGTTAAGCGACCGACCCGCCTTGCGGGCGGCTTTGATCATGATGTTGAGATTGGCGCTGCCCTGCATCATGGGCCTCCGGCTGTTCGGGATCAGACCGGGCGTATAAGCGGGACACGCACCAATGCCAAGGGGCTGCTGGGCGATGACGACATTTCACGACCCTGCGAGATGTGTATCAAACTCCTTCTTTCCGTCCTGTTACTTGCCATGTTTGACCCAGAGTTGTTGAAAAAGGATGAACGCCCATGCACCGCCGCACATTTTCCACCCTTGCCCTTGCCGCGCCCGCTCTTTTGCTCGCCCGCCCCGCGCTCGCCCGCGAACCAGAGATCTATCAAGAAGGCGGCATCGCCATCGACGGCTCTGATCCGGTTGGTTATTTCACCACAAACGGCCCTGTGGCAGGCGGAGATGTGACCATCGACTATAAAGGTGCCACATGGCGCTTTGCCGATCAGGCGTCAGCTGACGCCTTCACTGCCAACCCCACCGCATACGCGCCCGCCTTCGGAGGCTACTGCGCCTTCGCCGCCTCCCGAGGCTACCTCGCACCGACAACCCCCGAGGCCTGGACGATCTACGAGGACCGCCTCTACCTTAATGCCAACCTCCGCGCCCGCGAACTCTGGCTTGAGGACGTGCCGGGCAACATCGCCAAGGGCGAGGCGAATTGGCCGGGGATTCTGGGGTGACTACTACTCAGAACTCATCCGCAGCCGAGCAGCACCACACGACGTCAAAAATCCGACCCCGAACACCACTTTAAGCTCAAATATCAACTGTAGTGGGGAAGACGTATTCGACCATCCGCAAAATGGGCCCTAGCCACAATTCATCCGAAAAAAACCTGCAGAGAGTAAAAACAGTGCCAATACAACAAGCGGCACACGCTTTTCAGTATTGGTAAAAGACTTGTACTTTTTTGGTCGCCTTCCGTCTCCTAGAGCGTACCACTCTGCAGTAAAAACCGCTGCGGGAAGATCTTTCTCAATTCTTTGAATAACGCGATACTTTCCCGAATTCAGTTTTCCAAAATTATCAAGAGTTTGATGCCAAGACCAACACAAGAATGCCCCCAAAAGTGCAGGCACAGACAATACCCACCTTCTGTCGCTTGAGATCAAATCTTCGCTTACGAATAAACCTATTCCGGCAAAAATACCAAAGGTAAGGGTCGTGAAAAACCCCGAAACAATTTGACGACGCTTGATCAACTCTTCGGATGTTTCCACCAAAATCTGATAGAGTTCAAAGGTCTCTTTTGCAGACGCAAAATTCTCCCTAAAGCAACACTCAAACTCTTCGGACAAATCGTAGATCTTTTTTAGATTTTCGGATAGGCCTTGTTGATCAGCCTCTGAACCATAGAAAATAACAGGCTTTCCGATTTCTTTGGCGCTTGAGATTTCCCAAGATACATTTTCGCTTTGGCTGGACGCATCTCTAGAGAATACAATTACTGCTTCACAGGAACGTATATTTTTTTCCGCTCTAAGCTTCCAATCACTCCAAAAAATCGTCTTTGACAGAAAGATAAGTTCTGCCGAGAAGTCTTTTTGGTTCTCAACCCATTTCAAAGCGGATTTCGCCTCTCGTTTTTCGCTAGTGCTCCGAGTCTGACACTTCTTACCTGTTTCCGCGGATTTCATCGAGCGCGTCCAGCGCACGGCGTTCCC
>CANNCS010000217.1 GCA_947503115.1 uncultured Marivita sp. | reverse complement strand
CGCGTCATGCGCATGCGCCTGAAGGCCAAGGGTCACAGCGCAAGCCCGCGCACCGCACTCGATCTGCTAGAGCGCATCCAGCGCCATACGTCCAAAATTGGCGAGCGCACCCTCAACGGACTTTCGACAATCACCCCAGAACAATTGGAGCTATTCGACACCCTCGATATACCAAAACCCGCTTGATCCCTTCTCGGTAGTCACACAATGGCGGATCCCGCCATAACAATATCAATCACTTACCCGATTAACTGTCGAACTCAAGTTACCCGACTAACTGTCGAACTTAGGATCATTGGTCATGATGGCATTCGCCATGATGGCGGCAATCCGGCGTCGCGCGAATGCCGTTACAGCCCCCCAAAAAATTCTCAAGATAGCCAGTAACCTGCCTTAATAAGCTGGTCGCTCCAGGAGATGCGCCGCATCGCATGTAAAATGTCGCAGCAATCAATAGAGCCGGCTGCGATCATCGCATGGTCGCTTTGGCGAAGAGCACACCAAGCTATCGCGCAACAATGTCATACCAAGCAGAAAATGCAACTGTAATGCTAGGCGGCACGTTGTACAGGGTCGATAATTTAATGCGACCAGTATAAATTAATCATAGTCAATATAGTCGGCAACATTAAATTTAATACGTTCTGGCTGATTTTGAAAGTCGCGGAATAAACTTAGGAAATTATATTTTTTAATTCTACGTATATTTCCTTGCCATTTTGGGAAATGCCATCGAATAACAGCCTCTGGAAAATCTAAATTCCAGCTGCCGAAAAGTGGGAAGCCCCAAATTAAACCGCCAGGCTTGGTGTTGACTTCTAGTACATACAGGTTATCATAATTATCGATAATTGCATCGATCGCAGCAACTTGTAAATTAGTTGCTTTAGATATCTGCTTTAGGGATTCTTTTAGTTTTGGCGTTATGTGGTTAGAAATGTTGGTCGCGTTTCTGTGGTCAAAAAATTTAGATGGTGAAATAATGATCTTATCATTTCTTTGAGGTACATATAATTTGTCAATGCCTTGTGTGTTCAAAAATTTTATGCTCTCATCGATATTGATTGCGTTTGTAGCTGTAAATGGGTTGCATAGTTGCAGTGTTCGTAACTCTTCTAAGAGTTCAGCGGTGTTTTTTTTGCCATCTCCTTTTATATGTAACTTTTCACGTAAATAAGCTGTAATTGTTTTGTAATTTACTGTATGACATCGTATTTCTGTCCCAGTAATAAATTCCTCAATTAGATACGTCTCATTATTATTCAACGTCACAAATTTTTGAGCAGCTTCCAAAGATACATCTGCAATAATTCCTTTTGAGAGGGACCCGCTAATTGGTTTTACAATGACGCGGTTGATATTGTTCTTGCGCAACTCCTCAAATACTCTGGTATTTTGGGCGTTTGCAACGCCGCCTATTGGTGTTGAAATACCTGAAGAGGCTAGATTCTTTTTTATGGTCAGTTTGTCACTTGTATTTAATGCTACGTGCATTGGAAGGGATTTTTCAGATGCAGAAGCCCAAAAATTTATGCAATTACCCTCGGAGCAAATAGAGTAGAACTCGGGTCTATGGTATGTTTTCGGAAATGCTGGATTAGTCCGTTTAGTATCACTTTGATGCCGAAAAAATGTGCAATCTAATCCCATCATGGATGCGGTAAGCGTGTAAATATACGCTCCGGCGCAGTTGTATGAATCTCGAGCCAATATTCCAAACGTTTCAAAAAAATTGGGATGTGTGAAATTAGGCATTGCCTCCGTTGTGCTTTGATACAATTTTGTTCCGCTTCTCATATTGACTTTAAAACTCTTTCCGCTCTTTACCGTTTAGAAGGCTACAGCCTTTGGCTTGCAGCCTGTGGATTGCTACTGATTAATTGGCTCAATCTCAATTATGCGTTGCATTTATGATGCGGTCAATAACAATATGTTTGTTGTTTTTCTCTTGAAAGCCTGTTCCAGAACGAGTATTTTTCGGCCAATTTATCAGTATATAGGACTACCTTACGTCACCTTTATACTATATTTTGTATGTCGCTTGCGAAAATTTTTGATTGCGCAACAGCCTCTTTAGCTCTTCATTTTGCCTTGAAGAGGTTTCCTCGAGCTAGAATTTTTTTGAGACACCGCTCAAGACATGAGCATAGGGGGTATTCGAGGTGTTTTATGACGGAACAGAAGAAGGTTGAGCGAGAGGGAGCCGCCTCTGCGGAGACTTCACGTATCGCAGCAGCTCCGGCTCCGGCCCAGCGGTGTAGATTTGTTGTGTGCTGAAGCAGATGAGTCGACCCTGAATAAGGCAATTCAGGCCATGATGGGTGTGTATAGCGGCTGATTGCGGGCAGTATTGGCTGCCATAATTTGGATTGTGTTGAGCATTGGGGCGAGCAAGGAGATAAAAAGAGACCTGAGATATCTCAGGATCTTGCGTAGATTGTGACCGCACCCACACAGGACGGCAAAGATTGCATCACCGTGCAGTCCCTTGAGCGGGCATCGTGCCAGACGGCCGTCGCTTTTCATGTGTCCGATCTCAGGCTCGATGGCACTTCGTCGTCGGAGCAGCGTCTTCAGTGC
>CANNCS010000216.1 GCA_947503115.1 uncultured Marivita sp. | reverse complement strand
TGCAACCAGACGCTCTTGAGGACGACTTTCGAGCGGTACTGTCAGGAAAATGGTCGTTCAGACGTCTCTTGGGCGAATCTTACGGCAGGACTTGAGGCAAGGGGAGTAGCGAAGAAGAGGAGTAATGGTCAACGCTTTTGGTTAGGTATCAAGCTCACCGAATGATAGAGGATAGGGCACTTAGGGCAGGCTAAAACATACTTTTTCAGTAGGGTACTCACTTCAGAAGTTTGATTTTGGGTGCCCTACCTGCCCTTTTCGTGTAAAGTTTTGACAAGTAGCAGGTGATGACATGCCAAGCGACATCATCATTTGTGTCATGCGCACTGGCCTTACCAATCTACAATTTAGATAAATTCTTGCCTGAAACTCTGTGAGCAAAATATTCTGAACACTCAATAAATTTAATAAAACATTCAGTCGTCCCATTCATCACCAAATCTAATACTTGGTCAAGAACACCCAATTTATGAAAAACCCATAGAATTCCATGTTCCCTTTGATTCCATAGGGGAACCAAGCGCGTTCTTTTAACAAATTCTAAATTCTTAGCTGTTTCTGCATCTCGCACATTTTTCTCTCCAAAAACCAAAACCAAATCGGTCTCGCCCGCAAACGTACAGTTGCAAAGTGGATCAAACGCAGGGTGCTGAACATCACCTCGAAGACAACGCATGGTATCGTCAATGGGTGCCCCACCAAATGCAAATCCCTTAGCTAAATTCGCCAGCCTAGCATAACGCAACGCAGGTAATCCACCCGAACTAGTGCCAATCGAAATAGCGGATTCATAACAGGCAACCCAAAGCCTAAGAGCTCTTGGTAAATCGTAAAGCGAAAGTTCTCCATTCAATATATTTCTTCTAAAGTGATCACGCCACGGATCATATAACACTAAAAGATCAGTATTTGGCGGCAAAGCTTGAATAAAAATGGGTAACGGCATCATCGGGCGCATAGCAGCGCCGGTGAAAACTATAAGTAAGTTTTCTCTTTTTGTGTCTGGAGTAGTAAGCAATCTAGCATATTTTGTGTCAGCCTCACATCTGAGTTGCGAAAGCACTTGATCCCTACGGAGAACAGCCATAGTCTCCGAGTTCCCCAGAGCTGTCAAAAATGCGCTGTTCCTTTTATGCGTTGCGGAATCCCACACGGACAAAAACTCTAAGGGAGTAGAAAACGTCTCTAACTCACGCAGCCTTTGAAATAGATCTCTATTCATTCTGATCTTTGACAAAAAAATCAGCGCAGCCGAGCAAGAGCTTCAACGTTCCTCAAGAGCTCGGAAAAAGTTTTAGATGAAAGAACTATACTTGGCTCCAAATCCACCCCAAGAGCATCTTCTATTTGCATGATCACTTCATATGAAGATAAGCTGTCTATATCCAGCTCCACCAAATCAAAATCCTGATTAGAATGTAATTTTTTAACTAACGACGACCGTTCCATGAGCCCGCATGTCTCGTTAAGAGCCGTAATCACTGCGTCCCTTGCATTCATTTTGCCGAAACTCCCTTTTCATTTCTTTCGCACAACAAACACCTGAGGGATATCAAATACGTCATGCCTTAGCAATTCAAATCTTACTGGCACTAAACTAAAATCTAAAGCGCTAAACTTTTCAGTAAAGATTGATATAAAATCTAACGCTAGGGTTCGACCCAAACAAACATGGCTGCCAGCACCAAAGAAATGCCGGTGCAATCGCTCGGGAGCATGGCTGAGTGTATCCAAACGACATTCGATTAATGCCCCAGAAGAAACTGGGCAACCCGCAACTGAATTGTCATCTTTTGCAATACGCCCAATCGCAGGGATGCTGGTATGAGTTGGCATAACAGGTAAGCTTGTCAAATTCAAATTTTTACCTTTGATATCAACCAAAAAGTGATGCAAGGATAGGCAAAGCATACCCACAAGCGCGTCTCTACCCATCGCCCATTGACCGATACGAATCAAATGCTGGCGATCAGTTTCATTGGGAAACAAACCACCCATCAGTGCGATTTGCTCACGTAACGCACATTCCAATCTAAGGCGCGCTGATATCCCTAGATTCGAGCTAAATACACTAGGCATATCTTCAAGAGATTTTTCAATCGGCGGCACACCAGTAATCTCGTGCACGAAAACGTCTACTGAGCTTCGCACAACATCCAATAAATCTATTTGAGAGCCAATAAGCTTCTCATCCATTATGCGGTCGATTCGACTAGAGGCTCGCATCAATTTTAGATTACTACCTTCATTTAAAAATTGAGCTGTCTCTCGACGCAAATCGATATGTTTTTTTTCGTCAGCCCAAAGGGGTAACACCCTCATAACTGAAAGAGTAGCAGATAGATCAATTCTCAATCGTTCTGACAGAGCCTCAACAAAACGGATATGATTGGTTGTGGAAAAATTACTGTCGGCCAATACCGAAATTGCATCATTACCACCAATTACAAGGTCTGGAACGGCAGGGTAACCTCTCGGCTTAAGTCGGTTCAACATAAGAAATCCTCATGATCCATTCCTCTTCTACGTCGAATTGTTTACATTGCATTTCTGCAAAAGCAACTTCGACACTTGATCGAACACTAAATGTATAATTTAGCTTGATCACCTTGTTAGTTGGCAGCCCTAGTGCTCCGAGTCTGACACTTCTTACCTGTTTCCGCGGATTTCATCGAGCGCGTCCAGCGCACGGCGTTCCC
>CANNCS010000215.1 GCA_947503115.1 uncultured Marivita sp. | reverse complement strand
AGCCAGACGTCATCTGTCAACACAAACCGCTCTTCGTTCATTCAAACCTCCATTTTGGAAGCTTGAATCAGAATTCAAACCGGTTGGGACTCCTGAATGTCCACGGGCCCTAAATATCGCCCCAAATTTTCTGCACTAAGTGGTTTTTGCTCAACCGCATCCATGCCGGCCCCAATCATATCGTCGACAATTGCATTATCCACATATGCAGTCAGTCCACAGATAAAACAGGCCTGATCAGGGTATCTTCGGCGCACCGTCCTTACGACGTCCATGCCTGATAGATCGGGCATATTGCGATCAATGAACATCAGCTTTGGCAGGCTCTTCATCTCTTTAAGCGCTCGCACCGCTCGGAGTCCGCCGGTTGCCGTGATCACCTCGAGCTGGTGTTTACGCAATCTGGCGGCCATTAGCTCCAAGCTGACGCTGTCATCATCAACTAAGAGTACGGTATCACCGGGAGATAAATTGACCATCTTGGAGTGGTCCTGCATCTCATGGCCAAGTCCAATATCTTCGATGTTGTTTTCTTCAAATGGCAGTTCGACAAAAAAATGCGTTCCTTTAGCAGTTTCAGTGATAAACTGAATCTTACCATTTCGGTTCTCGATTGCACGTTTCACCAAGGACAAACCGACACCAATGCCGGATTGAATATCAGTCCCTCCCTGGGTTGTGACAAACGCGTCGAAAATTCGATCACGAAGCTTCTCTGGTATACCTGATCCGGTATCAGCGACTTCGAGTTTAACCATAGAATGCGTTCGATCAACAGTGATCGAAAAGCGAACAGTTCCCCCTTCGCCGGTATGTTTTATTGCGTTCGATATGAGGTTTGACAGGATCAGAAACGCGTCTGACGCATCCACAGGTAACGGTGGCCCTTCGCTTCTCTTGGGATCAACAATTTCACCGTAAAGCGTTATCCCTTTTTGCTCGGCAGTCAGTTCGTGCTGCCGCATGATCTTATGATGCAGGTTTTTGGGCTCAAGTGGCACCAAAACTCTTTTCCCGCCGCGGCTCAGGCTGTGGATAGAGCTGTACTGCAAGAGAGCATCGCGCGCGGCATCGTCAATTATCTTGATGTACCTGCCTGTTTCACCATGCAAACCTTCTCCACGATGTAGGGTTTCAGCAGCCGATACGATCCTCGACAGCGGAGCACGCATTTCATGGGACATGAGCCTATTGAACTCATCGAGGGATTTGTTCGCGAGAGTAAGTTCTGCATTTAATGCTTTGACTTCTGCGTACCGTCTTGAGTTCGTAAGGTCCCGTATGATCACGAAGAATTCTGGAAACTGGGTCGCACCATTAGAAGTAATACTTACAGCAACAGGTACGTTTGTTTCACCGACAAGTATCTCAGCATCGAAGGTCGCGGGGCTAATCTCGGATAGTTCAGGATATTCTTCTTCAGCTTGCAATTGGACAACTGGCGCATAGATGACGTCAAAGAAATTATGATCTGTCAGTTCGTTTTTCGAGCGCTTGGCTATTTTCGTAAAAGCTTGGTTAACATGAATGAATCGACCGCTTTGCGACACGATCGCATGGCCGTCCGTCACCATGTCAAAGAATGCTGCAAAACGGTGATCACTCCGGACACTCTCGTAGCTTCGTAGTGAAGCGAGTGTTTCAGCTTGTGTGGCTCGGGTTAGTGCAGCCATACGGTTCACATTGGCAATCCGGATGACCAGAATTACACTTGCATCTTGTAAAGGAGCACGCCGAATGGTCGCTTTATGATCTTGACCATTGAGGGGAAAAGAAAACGGAACCGGTGTCGTTTGCGCCGCTCCGTCATGAAGAATGGTCTGGCCGCTTGGCGTACCGAAATAGAGCTCTAGATGGCGTGCCGCTCCGAGTCTTTGTGCTGTTCGGTTTTCAAAAAGTACTGAACCATTTGCGTCGACCAAAATGTATGGGAACGGTTCATCGGCAAGGAACGTAGAGAGAGCTTCAAGCTTTGGAGACGGTTTGCTCATGTGGCTTTGAAGTAGTTGCGACCTGGAGCAGAAAGGTCGTTGAGATTGACGACGACACGACAGCCGCCATGGCCGGTTGCAATGGACTGCTGGATATCAACATTGGCATGCCCAAAAGCTTCTGCACTAATGGTACCGAAAACAGACGACGTCATCATACAAAGCGATTCGTGACCTGCAACACGCGGACCGAAAGGACAATCCGTATTCACCAGAGTTATTTTGCCATCTTCAATGCTTTCAATCGAGAAACCACCTCTGATACGGCTCTTTAGTTCGACTAGAATCTCAGATAGACGTTCGATGGGGATGTTACCATCGTCGTTGTTCGCTTTTTGACTTTCATAAATGTCATGACCGACCTTTTTGCCAACAAGAGCAAGGTATCCTTCGGCGTCTTGCAATCCTATGACCTGCTCAAGAACGCTGCTCAAGTTAAGGACCATCTCCAGAAAAAAGGATTTCTGGTCCATGTCTGTCACCCAAGAATGATCCATGTCCTACCCCTTGCAGTAAGCATGCGCTGACCCGACCGTTTGTCCGCCCCAATGCAAAGCTTGCTGACATCCAACTACTGTAAGCGTACTTAACTTGAGGCGTTGCCGCCGCTTTGTCACTGACGTTAAACCTTTTAAGTTCTTAAGCTCGTTTTAATACCAAGGGCTGCGAGCATTGACCCACTTTCGCCCAATCTCTGGTTCCGATTGACGTGATGACGTCCGGTAGGGCG
>CANNCS010000214.1 GCA_947503115.1 uncultured Marivita sp. | reverse complement strand
GGAGGCGGAGAAGCGCCCGATCATGGAGATAGGAGAGAAGCTCGGGATTGGGTCTGAGGATCTTCTGCCTTACGGTCATGACAAGGCGAAGGTGAGCCAGTCATTCATCAATTCGGTGCAGGATCGCCCGAATGGGAAGTTGATCCTTGTGACGGCGATCAACCCGACGCCTGCGGGTGAGGGCAAGACCACGACGACGGTTGGTCTGGGCGACGGTTTGAACCACATTGGCAAGAAGGCGATGATCTGCATTCGCGAAGCGTCGCTTGGGCCGAACTTCGGCATGAAGGGTGGTGCGGCTGGCGGTGGTTACGCGCAAGTGGTTCCGATGGAGGAGATGAACCTCCACTTCACGGGCGATTTCCACGCGATCACCAGCGCACACAGCCTGCTTTCGGCGATGCTGGACAACCATATCTACTGGGGCAATGAACAGGATATTGACATCCGCCGCGTCGTCTGGCGCCGTGTGGTCGACATGAACGACCGTGCACTGCGTCAGATCACCTGTTCCTTGGGCGGTGTCGCCAATGGTTTCCCGCGCGAGGCTGGCTTTGACATCACCGTGGCGTCGGAAGTCATGGCAATCCTGTGTCTGGCCAACGACCTCAAGGATCTGGAAAAGCGTCTGGGGGATATGATCGTGGCCTACCGCCGGGACCGCAGCCCGGTGTTTTGCCGCGACATCAAGGCGGAAGGTGCGATGACGGTGCTGCTCAAGGATGCGATGCAGCCAAACCTTGTGCAGACGCTCGAGAACAACCCGGCCTTTGTGCATGGTGGACCGTTTGCGAACATCGCGCATGGCTGTAACTCGGTGATTGCGACGACGACGGCGCTCAAACTGGCAGATTACGTTGTGACCGAAGCCGGGTTCGGGGCCGATCTGGGTGCCGAGAAGTTCATGAACATCAAGTGCCGCAAGGCGGGCATTGCGCCGTCTGTGGTGGTTTGCGTGGCGACGGTGCGCGCGATGAAGATGAACGGTGGCGTGGCCAAGGCTGATCTAGGGGGCGAGAATGTTGAGGCCGTCAAGAAGGGATGCCCGAACCTTGGCCGTCACATCGAGAACCTCAAGTCGTTCGGCGTGCCGGTGGTTGTGGCGATCAACCACTTCGTGACCGACACCGATGCGGAGGTGGAGGCGATCAAGACCTATGTCAGTGAGCATGGCGCCGAGGCGGTTCTGTCGCGTCATTGGGAATTGGGGTCCGAAGGTTCTGCGGATCTGGCGCGGAAAGTGGCTGAGGTGGCGGAGGCCGGGCAGGCGAACTTTGCGCCGATCTATCCGGACGAGATGTCACTGGCGGACAAGATCCAGACCATTGCCAAGCGCATCTACCGCGCGGATGAAGCGCTGATGGATCAGAAGATCCGCGACCAGCTCAAGCTTTGGGAAGATCAGGGCTATGGCAACCTGCCGGTCTGTATGGCCAAGACGCAGTATTCGTTCACAACCGACCCGAACCGTCGCGGTGCGCCGACCGGCCATTCGGTGCCTGTGCGCGAAGTGCGTTTGTCGGCGGGTGCCGGGTTTGTCGTGGTGGTCTGCGGTGAGATCATGACCATGCCGGGCCTGCCGCGTGTGCCATCGGCCGAGAACATCCATCTGAACGACGCAGGCCAGATCGAAGGTTTGTTCTGACGAGATGGCGGGTGGGGCGATCCCACCCGCCACCCCGCAAGGCGCTTTTGATCGATGCTGGCTTGGTGTGTGTATCGGGTGCATTTGCATATTTGAGAAAAGAAGAAGGACGGATCATGGGTGCTCGGATCATCGACGGAAAGGCCTTTGCAGCGACAGTGCGTGGGCAGGTGGCAGATCATGTGGCGCGGTTGTCGTCGGACCATGGCATCACGCCGGGTCTTGCGGTTGTGCTGGTGGGCGAAGACCCGGCAAGCGAGGTCTATGTCGCCGCCAAGCACAAGCAGACCGTCGAGGTTGGAATGGCGTCGTTCGAACATAAACTGCCGGCGGACGTGTCCGAGGCTGATCTGTTTGCCTTGATCGACCAGTTGAATGCAGATCCCAAGGTACATGGTATTCTGTGCCAGTTCCCGGTGCCGGACCATCTGGATGAACGGGCGGTTGTGGCACGGATTGACCCGGCCAAGGATGTGGACGGGTTGAGTGTGGTGAATGCCGGGCTGCTGGCGAGCGGGGAAAAGGGGCTGGTGTCGTGTACGCCGCTGGGCTGCCTGATGCTGCTGCGGGATCAGATCGGCGCGATGTCGGGTCTGGAGGCGGTTGTGATCGGGCGGTCGAACCTGTTTGGCAAGCCGATGGCACAGTTGCTTTTGCAAGAGAACTGCACAGTGACGATCGCGCATTCGCGAACCAAGGATTTGGCGGCGGTTTGCAGTCGGGCCGATATTCTGGTCGCGGCGGTGGGCCGGGCCGAAATGGTCAAACCCGACTGGGTCAAGCCCGGCGCGACGGTGATCGATGTTGGCATCACCCGCATCCCGCATCCTGAGAAACCTGGTAAGACCAAGCTCTTGGGGGATGTGGACTTTGCGCAGGTGTCCGAGGTCGCAGGGGCGATCACTCCGGTGCCGGGTGGGGTTGGGCCAATGACCATCGCCTGCCTGCTGGCCAACACCCTGACAGCCTGCTGCCGGGCGCACGGCATAGACGAACCCGAAGGTTTGACAGCGTAAGAATAAGCCGGGCTCGCCCCCGGCTTTTCTACTTCTGGGCCTTGGGAAGCGCGCAAAGCATCTCAAAGAGAAGGTTCGACGCAATCA
>CANNCS010000213.1 GCA_947503115.1 uncultured Marivita sp. | reverse complement strand
TTAAAACATGTCCAATATACAAGCACACAAAAAAACAACACGCTCAGTTGACGCAAATAATACCGGTAGCAATATGCACTGATCCTCCAGTTGCTGTTACGGTCAACCCATGCGCCGCCTCGAACCTTTGCACATCGTGCTTTCCGAAAACAAACCACCACAAAAGCACGCGCGCCTCATTCAAAACGCAACCCTAACCAGCGACAGAATCCAAAGCCTCAAGGGCTCCGAGCGAATTCCAAGTCTCGTGACGTCAAACGGGTTGATCGCATGGCGCTTTCTACAAGCCGTCGAAAGCCATGTTCGGTCTAAACCTACGAGATTCTGCGAATGGGGTAGCGGTGTCGGGATTGTCACCTCGCTTGCAGCCCTTCAGGGATGGATTGGGTGCGGTATCGAAATTGAACCTAAGCTGGTGAAAGAGGCAACCAAGTTGGCCCGAGATAATGAGGTTGATGTTACCTTTCACCAAGGGTCGTACAAGCCGGATGCGTTGTTTGAGCAGACGAGGCCAGATGATGACTTCGACACAGGCCACGGTTTTGGGCTATTCGATTTCGATGTTATCTACATGTACGCTTGGCCTGCAGAAAGCGCGACCGTGACCGAGGCTGTAGGACGGTTTGCACATCCGGGGACGATCTTCATGCGGTACGGAGGCGGTGTGACCTGCGATGCCTTTCGGGTGGTATAGGGCGCGGGCGTCCAGCGTTTCTGTAGTTTCGCGGACAGTCTTAGTTTTGTGAGTTCCGTCTTGTTCCGTAAGGTGTCGTTCCGTAGCGGGTTTTGTAGTGCTTGGAAAATGCGCCGACGGAATTAAAGCCCGTAGCAGCCGCGACCTCAGCGACACTTCGATCTGTTTCGACAAGAAGCGATCTCGCACGTTCAAGTCGGATGTCGCGGTAGATGGAGGACGGAGACTCTCCTAGGTGCTTTTGAAACAACCGTTCCATCTGTCGCCGCGAAACGCCCGCATCTGACACCAGATCATCCAAAGGAAGAGGATCTTCGATGTTGCGGTACATCTGCTGGACAACCCCGACCAGCTTGGGATTGCGAGTGGCGACGGCCGTGGCGATAGAGGATCGCTGGGATCGACGGCCCGAAAGATCAGGATCGTTAAGGCACATATCTGCCACGAGGATCGCGAATTCGGAACCGTGATCTTTGGCGATTTCGGCCAACATCATTTCGGTGGCAGCCGATCCACCGCCGCAGGTGCGTAAAAGGCCATCAACCTCGACGCGATTTTGTGTCGGTTGGAGTTCTGGATAGAGTTCCGAAAAGCCAGGTTGGTTTTCCCAATGCAAGGTAAATCGCTTGCCGGTTAACAGGCCTGCGCGCGCCAAGGTGGCGGCACCGGTACAGATGCCGCCGTGAACACCGCCAAATCGGCTCCGGCGACGAAGCTGACCGAGGGTCTTTTCGCTTGCTGCCTTCGGCCAGCGGTTGCCCGAGCAAACGAAGATTGGCAAGTCGTTTTCCGCGGTCTCGAAGGCTGCGTGGACGCCAACTGGGATTCCCGAAGACGAAATGACCGCAGCTCCATCTTCGGAGAACACCCGCCAGCCATAGATCGGTCGCTGCGCCAGTTGGTTTGCAATGCGCAGTGGATCAAGAGCCGAGCTGAAAGCCAGAAGCGTAAATTCAGGCAAGAGCAGAAAGCCAAACCAGCGTGTCGAAGCTGACGTATCCACTTCGAAGGTGAATGCGCCTTTCGGAATGACGGGAAGTAATCCGTCGATTGCGTGCTCGTCCATCATACGTCTTGTGTCTTTCTGGCGCGGTCCTCCGGCTCTTAACGATCAAACGTCCTGTCGTAAATCATTCACCAACCGGTTCAGGTGCCCGCGTGCGGCCCGCTGTTGGGAACGTGCGGCTGGCATCGTAGGTGTCAAAACTGGACAGGCGCTGAGCATTGCACTCGGTTTGCCACGGGGTGTCCTTGAGAACGGCTGTCGTAACCTTGTATTTGTTTCGATAGGCGTCGGTTGCGGCGTTTTCTTCCATGGCGATGGCAACCATGCCAGCCACGCTGCCGCCCTGACGTTCGATCAAGCGGACAGCGCCATCCATCGTGCCGCCGGTTTCGACCCACTGATCCGCCAACAATACACGTGTTCCTGGGGCAAAGGCCGGGGTGCGCATTTCCATGTCTTGCGTGCGGCCAGAATAGTTACCGTAGCTGACCTTATCCGTGTCGACGCAAAGTTTGCCGGACTTGCGGATTGGCAAGAAGCCCCGGCCCAATCGTGCCCCAAGGGCGGCGCCAAGTACGAACCCCATGGCGTCAAGTCCAGCAACAACGTCTATTTCATCGGCGTTTAGGTCTGCGCAAAGGTCGTCGAGCAGATCGCTGAACGCGGACGAGTTGATATAGATCGAAGTGGGATCAAGCCATGCAAATTGTGGGCCCTTGGTGTTGGGGGACATCAACGACAGATACCAGCGCGCGTCGCGGGGGCCTTTAGGATCGGTCATGCTTTTTCTCCTTGTTTGCGGATAACGGCCAGCAAAGCGTCTAGCTGTTTAGGATCAATATTGTAGAAGTCGCCGGGGTAATTGATGCCCGTCGCGACGAGGAAACAGTCGACAAGCCCGCAATATCGGTGCGCGTTTTCGGGTGTGATGCCGGAGGCCAGTGCAAGTGGCGTTTCTCCTATGGCACGACGGAATGTTTCGATTTTCGTCAGATCGGCTTCGTGCCCGGTGGCGATTCCCGAGGTGGTGACGAGGGGATGTCCCGGTTAATGTTGAACTATGAATGAAGGGTGGCGTTGCTTTCCCTGAGCCGTAGGCTCGGGGTGTT
>CANNCS010000212.1 GCA_947503115.1 uncultured Marivita sp. | reverse complement strand
TCATCGTCTCCCTTTTCAAAAAGGGAATCAGATCAGCTCAATAACTGAAACCAAGATGTGTGAATGTCATAGGGCGTGGCCCGGGTCAGCTACGACGGCAAGACGGTGGACTATCGCAGCGTGGCCGAGATCGACCGCGCCATTGAGGCGCTCGACCGCGAAATTGCAGCGGCCGAGGGGCGACGGATGGTTCGACATGTGCGTGTCACCGCGACCAAGGGCCTCTAACCAACATGGCATTGTTCGACATATTCCGCCGCCCCAAGCCGGGCGGAGCTGACGCCATGCGGGCCCGTCTCGAGGGGGTGATGGCCAAGCGCCGACTGCGGGGCTGGAACCCGCCGCTGGAAAATATCAACGCGCTGGTGGCCTCGGGCGGCCCGCGGCTGCTGGCGCGCTCCCGCGAACTGGTCGTTACCAATGGCTACGCCGCCAATGCCTGTGAGGCCTTTGCAGCCAATCTCGTGGGGGATGGCATCAAGCCGTCCTCGCTCATCGCGGACCCCGACCTGTGTGACCGTGTGCAGAAACTCTGGCTGGCCTGGACCGACGAAGCTGATGCGGACGGGCTGACCGACTTCTACGGTCTGCAGGCCATGGTCGCGCGTGAGATGTTCGTCGCAGGCGAGTGCTTTGTACGCCTTCGGCCGAGACGGGCGGAAGACGGGCTGCTGGTTCCACTGCAATTGCAGCTTCTGCAGTCGGAGATGTTGCCCTTCGAGAAAACCGAGACGGACCCGAACGGGAACCGTATCCGCTGCGGGGTCGAGTTCGATCTGATTGGACGGCGGGTGGCCTATCATTTCCGCCGCCGCCATCCGGGCGACAGCACTGACCAGCGCATTGCCGTTCCCGACACGGTTCGCGTGCCGGCCGAGGAAGTCTTGCACATCTACCGGCCGATTTATGCGGGGCAAATACGCGGCCTGCCGCATGTGGCGCCTGCCATGGTGCGGCTGTTTCTGCTGGATCAATACGACGACGCTGAACTCGACCGCAAAAAGACTGCGGCGATGTTCGCGGGTATCATCACCAAGACGGCCCCCGAAGATCCGATGATGGGAGAGGGGGAGGCTGATCTCGATGGGGCGGCCATCGCCAGCCTCGAACCCGGCACGATGCAGGTGCTGCTGCCGGGCGAGGATGTGAAGTTTTCCAGCCCCGCCGATGTAGGTGGTGGCTACGAGGCGTTCCAGTATCGCACGCTGCTGGCAGTCTCGGCCTCGTTGGGTCTGCCGTACCATCTGGTGACCGGCGATGTGCGGCAGGCAAACTATTCGAGCCTGCGCGCCGAACTGGTCGAATTCCGCCGCCGTGTGCAGCAGCTCCAACACGGCGTGATCGCATATCAGCTCTGCCGCCCCGTCTGGGCACGCTGGCTGGAAACAGCGCAATTGGCGGGCCGCCTGGACCTGTCTGACCAGGTTGCTGCGCGGATGGTGCAATGGATCCCGCCTCGCTGGGACTGGGTCGATCCCTTGAAGGACATCCAGGCGCAGGTGCTGGCGATGGAGGCTGGGCTGACCTCGCGGCGCAAGGTAGTCGAGGCCACGGGCTACGACGTGGAAGAGGTCGACCGCGAAAACGCGGCCGATGCCGCGCGGACAAAGC
The DNA here is from genome assembly GCA_947503115.1 of uncultured Marivita sp. Taxonomy (GTDB): domain Bacteria; phylum Pseudomonadota; class Alphaproteobacteria; order Rhodobacterales; family Rhodobacteraceae; genus Marivita. The sequence goes on along the minus strand of CANNCS010000212.1, from coordinate 1,222 downwards.
AGCTGGGGCTCAGGTACAGAACCAGCCCCGGAGAGACGCAGGGCGCTCGGGCAACACCGACCCAGACGCCGAAACCAGATGACGAGGGCGACGGGTCCGACGCTCAATCCGAACAGGAGTAACACCATGAACAGCTGGTACACGATCTGCGCCCGGGCAACGGGCGCAGAAGTGCTGATCTATGACGAGATCGGGGCTTACGGCGTCTCGGCCAAGGGGTTTCTGGCAGAGCTCGGCGCGCTGCCGGATGACGCCCCCATTGATTTGCGCCTCAACAGCCCCGGTGGCTCGGTCTTCGATGCCGTTGCGATCTACAACGCGCTGAGCCGTCATGCCGGCACTGTTACGGTCTGGATCGACGGCATCGCCGCCTCGGCGGCAAGCTACATCGCCATGGCGGGCGACGAGATCGTCATGCCGGAGAATGCGTTCCTGATGATCCATGATCCCTCCGGGCTGGTCATGGGCACGGCGGCGGACATGCGCGACATGGCGGATACCTTGGACAAGATCGCGGCCAGCATGACCCGGGGATATGCGGCCAAGTCTGGCAAGCCGGAGGATGAGATCGCGGCGCTGCTGGCTGCCGAGACATGGTTCGACGCGAAGAACGCGCTTGAGGCGGGTTTTGCCACGCGGATGGCAGAGCCGGTACGTATCGCCGCGACTTTCGACATCGGCCGGTTCCGCAACGCGCCGCCTTCGCTGCTTGAGGCCGTTGCGGAAACCGTTGGCGCCCCCAACGGTTTTGAGTGCGATCCGTATCAGCCGACGGAGGCAACGCCGCCTGCGGTGCCCGAAAGTGATGTTGGGAAAGATAACATCACCTCAGGCGACACCCCCATGCCAGCAGAGGATCCATCGGCGCCGCTTGAGCAGGAGCCGGGTGTTTCCGACGGGAACGCCCGCCCATCCAGCCCGTCCGAGAGCAGTGTTGCCGTCGCCAACACTGCTCTGGAGGCGAGTGCCATCCGTGCCGAGGCCATCGCTCATGCGCGCGCAGTGATCGACCTCTGCCGCCTTGCGGCCCAGCCGCAGATGGCCGGGCGCTTTCTGGAAGAGGATGCCAGCCTCAACGAGGTCCGCAACCGTCTTCTCGCGGCGAAGACAGAGAACACCCCCGACATCACCGCTGCCCATGCCCAACCCTATGACATTCACACATCTTGGTTTCAGTTATTGAGCTGATCTGATTCCCTTTTTGAAAAGGGAGACGATGATG
>CANNCS010000211.1 GCA_947503115.1 uncultured Marivita sp. | reverse complement strand
GCCCTCCCTCCGAGACCCCACCCCCGCGTTCTCATCCTGATTGACGCTGGATTCTCACCTTGTTTGTCGCGCGGCAGGCCGAAGTGACACGGCCTTGGGCGCGTTCTATCGACGCCTCTCGGCGCGGATCGGCAAACAAAAGGCGGTCACCGCCACGGCGCGCAAGATCGCAGTGCTGTTTTATAACGCTGTTCGGCATGGCATGACTTACCAAGATCAGGGCGCGGAAGCTTATGACGAGCGGCATCGGCAGCGTGTGCTCTCAAACCTCCAACGGCGTGCGAGGACCCTCGGATTTGAATTGGCGCCTATTCCAGAGACAGCGGCTGTTTCTTAGGAAGCAACAAACAGAATTTTATATGCAAATGATTTAGGGAAAATTCGATTGAGCGCAGCTTCCATGCAAGCCTCCATATGTCACGAATGATGTAACGGGCGTTGTTGTGTTTTGTTTAGCTTGATAAGTAAATTTATATTTCTCAACTTTGGAGACAAGACCTAACCTCCTGTGAGCTACTATATGGTCAGCGCTCACTGTAAGGAGGCACCGGATCATTAATCTTACTGCGCTTAAATATCGACGGCCGTGATTTGGGCTGAGCTACATCGGCAGGATTACCCCAAACCGATACATACACCGACGCACGCCCAGTGCGACTAAGATGGGCAGGTTCAACCTCAATAATGCGCACACGGAAGTCCGCTTTGCGCTCAAGAGCAGGCAGCAGAATGTCTGTTGCCCTTACGCCCAACTTGCCCAGCAACACAACTCGCGGCTTTCCAAGCCCAAAAGGCAGTCGTGAGGGCCTTTCAACAAACACAGAGACGGTAGTGTCAGAGTTCATGGACAACAATGCTCGATCACCAGGCGAGACGCCTATCGATACAGGATTGAGGTCCAAAGCGATCGCCGCTTTGTGGATGATAGGTTGCATGCTGCCTCACAGTCCTCAGTTGGTCTGAGGTTGGAATCAATATACCTGAGTGCAGCTGCTCAGGGGACTCCTGATTTGCTCAGGATGCAAAATCTACATCGATATTACGCGCTTTGAGCGCCGCCAAGACACCGCCCAGCACATTGCGAGCATTAATACCTTCTTTCAGAGCCGAGTTGATATCGTCATCTGTGGCGCTCGCATCACGAATATCTAGGACGACACGCTTACCTATGCGAGCATCATAGACCACCTGCCTACGCCCACCAATAATTGACCGCAGGCCGACGAATTCAGCTCCATTCCGCGCATGAAAAGACATGGGAACACCTTAGCAGTTAGGAAAATTACTCTATCCAAAACCGTTCAAATTCATAGACTTGTGGCGTACTCTTACATGCCGCTGTGCTCAAACAGACACATTTCACAAGCCCGATATACAATCGAACACTAGATTTTGCGCGTTTACGCGAAATACTTACAAAATAGCGCTACAGACATTTGCCATTCACTGGCCCTGCCAAGGCCTCCGCTGTTCTTGGCCCGTATACCCCATCTGCTGTTAAGCCGTAGGCAGATTGAAATTGTTTAAGCGCCGCACGCGTTGCAGGGCCCTCTTCACTGTCAGCAAAATCTTCGGGAAGAGATGTACAGTGGCGCTGGAGTTGCATCTGATATTGCAGAACGCCAAAGTGCTTATCGCTATCGTGACAGCCTTTATCACTCACTCCATCTAACCCACACATGGGTCGCGCTATACGCGACAGAGAGGCCGCTGTTAGCTGACTCTGCTCCCTGCATGACGCGTTTTCTGTGTTGATTGCCACTGAGATTTGACCCGGCAACCGCCAAAATTGTCATTGAGAATTGACCCATGTGCAACCTTGCCCTGGCTTGAATCAGCTGGGGGCAAATGGAGTGATCGACATGGGATTTTTGAAGGTAATCAGAACATGGGCGCTGCGAGACAAGATGCCCATTCGCGAGATTGCACGGCGCACGGGCATATCGCGCAACACTATCAAGAAATATCTGCGGGAGGGGATTGTTGAACCGGCGTTTCAGACGCCGGATCGTCCGAGCAAGCTCGACCCGTATGCCAAGCAGCTGACAGCATGGCTCACGACCGACCAGCGCAAATCCCGCAAAGAGCGCAGAACGGCGAAGCTGATGCACGCCGATTTGGTGAAGCTGGGATATGACGGTTCCTATGAGCGTGTTGCGGCCTTCGTTCGTGAATGGAAAGGCGAACGCCAGCGCGCGTATCACACGACCGACCGGGGTGTCTTCGTGCCGCTTGTGTTCCAGCCGGGTGAAGCCTTTCAGTTTGATTGGAGCGAAGATTGGGCCTATGTCGGCGGTGAGCGGATCAAGCTGCAGGTCGCCCACGTTAAGCTGTCGCACAGCCGGGCATTTTTGGTGCGGGCCTATCTGCTGCAAACGCATGAGATGCTGTTCGATGCCCATTGGCATGCCTTCCGCGTCTTCGAAGGCGTGCCCGGTCGCGGCATCTACGACAACATGAAGACGGCGGTCGACAAGGTCGGACTTGGCAAGAAGCGCGATGTGAATGCGCGGTTCACGGCGATGACCAGCCATTACGTTTTTGATCCCGAGTTCTGTAACCCGGCAGCGGGCTGGGAGAAGGGACAGGTCGAGAAGAATGTCCGCGACGCGCGCCATCGCATGTGGCAGCTGATGCCGGCCTTTCCGGATCTGGATGCGCTGAATGCTTGGCTGGAAGAACGCTGTAAGCTTCTATGGGCAGAGACGGCGCATGGCACCTTGCCTGGCAGCATCGCAGATGTGTGGGCGGCCGAGAAGCCTGCGCTGATGGGTACTGTACCCTCATGTCTGGAAATTCGTTTGAGCTGCGGGTCATGAACCTGTGCTGGGGCGCGCCCCAGCACAGG
>CANNCS010000210.1 GCA_947503115.1 uncultured Marivita sp. | reverse complement strand
CCCTCCCTCCGAGACCCCACCCCCGCGTTCTCATCCTGATTGACGCTGGATTCTCACCTTGTTTGTCGCGCGGCACAAGAGTGATGTCGATGAAAATGGTTGCCATTTCTTGCCCAAAAGGGACCCATAGAGGGCATCCGAGGTGGCCTTTGAACCCACGACCACGGAGGCACGCGTTCCGCGTGTAGGAGATCTGCCGCGATCACGATTCTAACAAGATGTCCTGAGCTTGCCTGACCGGGTTCGCCCAGTTGAGCTTAGTGCTGGCCCAGAGATTTGCCGCAATGCCATTGTTGGAAGTGATGACTATTGCGCCTTCTTTTTCAGGGCAGACATAAAGTGCGCAAGTCGAACCCGCCGTTCCGCCATTTGCAAACAGAATGTTCGGGCTCGTTTCGGCCCGGCGCACTCGCATCCAGCCAGAGCACTGCGCCAAAGGTTGTGTACCACCATTGCGACCCAAGCCGAAGATCGGCTTGGCAGACCGCCGTATTGCTTGGTCCAACGCTGTTTCGGGGGCATTGATTGCTTGGATGACGCGGCTTGAGAAGCTTGCAAGATCGCGCGCTGTTGAACGTAGGAAGCCTGCCCCTGCTAGGGCGTCGAAGGCCCACGGCATTACGGGCTTGCCAGATGTATTTCGGGGTTGCATGAAGCGCACTTTCTGATTGTCGTGTAGGCGACCGCCTGTGTCCTTCATCCCAAGCGGACGGATTACTTTCTGTGCGAGCAAGTCGCCAAATGGTATCGCTTCCCGCAGCGCCATGGCTTCCCCCAACAGCCCGAAACCTAGGTTCGAATATCCATGTCGGCGGCCAACGCGACGTTCGTTCCCAGGCCAGCATTGAAACCAAGTGAACAAATCCTCGCGGGAAAACTCGGCATACGGACCTTCGGGCCACTGTTGTAACAAAGCTTTCCAGATGGGGACATAGATGTTGGGCAGGCCGCTTGTGTGAGACACGAGACGTTCTGGCGTGATCCAATTAGGAACATCTGACAGACTATCTGACACCTCAGACAATGGCGCGCGTGGGTCGATTTTTCCTTCGTCGATCAGCACACAGAGTAAAATGCCGGTGAACACCTTGGTTATCGAGCCGATCTCGAAAATGAGGTCTTCCCAGCTGGTTTCAGTATTCTTTTGTCCCGAGCCGGCGATCTGACGGGTTTCGCTCCGTAGGCTGATCGCAACGACTGTGTGTCGTGATCCCTCGTAGGGTTTTATCATTCGCCCGAGACGCCCACTGTTTGACCGCATGGACATAGTGCTACTGATGCAGAAAGCCGCGAATGACAGCGAGCGTTCCATCTGGATTGTCCCAAACGACATCGTGCCCGGCGCTTGGAATTGTCATCAAGTCCGCGTTTGCAAACCGGGTAAGGTGCTCGGTTTGCAACGCCCCAAGCCATTCGTTGCACTCTCCCGCAAGGAGCAGGACAGGGCCCTGAAACGCCGCAGCCTTTGATCCGAGTTGATCCACCATTGTAGGAGATGCATTGCGCCAAGTTTTACTAGAGAGCGCTCCAAAGCGCCAGTTGGGCGCGGTATACCCCTCGCCACAGTGATAGGGATTGTCTGGGTGATTTGTGAACACGCCAACCATATGACCGAAAAGGAAATCATCTGGCGCCGCCGCATCAGGACCGGGCACATGTTGCGCGCGAAACCCTGTGGTTACAGACTGCCAAATGTAGTGAAGCCCGGACATATAGGTCGCACTTTCCGCCTCCCATGCTGTGCGACCAGAAGCATCAAGGTATCCGGGCTCTATCAAAATCGCGCTCCGCACAGTGTCGGGGTTCTGACCAATGAAGGCCGTTGCAAGCATCGCCCCCCAGGAGTGGCCAATTAGGATAGGCGCTTGATCGGGCGAGGCGAGATTGACCACGGCTTGGAGTTCATCCAGATGACCTTCGAGCGTGAGCAAATCTGCCGAGACGCGCTCAGAGAGCCCTGCGCCACGTTGGTCATAAAAAACCACCCGATACTTGTCGGACAAAGCATCGAGAGCTTGCAGAGATCGAAAATCCCCACCTGGACCGCCGTGCAGTACGAAGATCGTTGGGGCACCTGTTGGCCCATCAACTATGCGCATGTGCAATTGGATGCCAGCAACGGTTTCGGAGGGCAAAGACGGATCATCTGTCACCAAACGCTCAACTGGGTATTCGCCACGGGTTCCGATAAACAACGCAAGGAATAATGCGATCAAGCTGCCCAAAAGGCCGGCGAACCACTTCAAAGCAGTCTTCATCTTTCCCCCCCATGTTTTGTGATTAGGCTCAGCACTTTGAACATGAAACCGATTGGGCGCCGCGGGGCGTCCGTTTGATTGAAGGTGCCAATAACGTAGACATCCAGCTCGGGTGCGTAAAAGGCGAAGGCTCCATTGGCACCGGAATGACCGATCAACTCGGGTGTCGATCGGAATAGCGTCATCCAGAGAGGTAGATTGATCCGCATCAGGCCGTAGCCATAGCTAAATGGGAAGAAAAGGCGGTTCCACTGGCGCATTTGCGCTGCCGCCTCTGGCTGGAATAGCTGGTTCTGCATGAAGGCGCGCAGAAAGATCATCATCTCGTCCAAGGTTGAGATGATACCTCCATCTGGCCCCATACTGGTCAGGATCTGCGGAATATTGAGCAGTTGATCTTTTTGATAAACAGGAAGACCAACGTCTGTACCAATCATCGCGGCGGTTTGCGTTAGCCCCAATGGCACGCAGATGCGGGTTTGCAGGGCCTGATCAAAGCTTTGGCCGGTGACAGCTTCAATCACCGCACCCAACAATTGGAAATTTGTATCAGAATAATAGGACCGCCCGCTGTCCGGCGCTGCTTGCGGCGGTAAAGCGCGGGTCATACCAAAGGGGCTGGCTTCTGACTCATTAGGGATTTCTGAGGTTCCCAGCTCGCCCGCGCTCTGATTCCATGG
>CANNCS010000209.1 GCA_947503115.1 uncultured Marivita sp. | reverse complement strand
AACTATGGTGTGAGCTTCAGTGCTCCTGTTGTTGTGGCTGATACGCAGACACGAAACGATACTGATGCACAGGCATTAATGTTCTGGCGGAATCCTGGCTCATCCTCGGCTGATTTGTATGTGCAGGAAGAATATTCTGCGGATGGTGAGCGGCTGAGAGTGCTCCGAGAGAGCGCTGGATTTGCGGCGTTTGAAGCTGGCGCTTTGACTGGCACGCGAACGGGAGATGCCGCTCTCGTCACTCAAGCCGAGCTTGATGTTGCAGCAGAAACGTCTGGACAGACCTTTAGTAATATCGGTCAAACCGGAAAGCTCTCGGTAAGTGCCAACAACATTGGCAAGCCGATTCGTGTGAACTTTGGCTCTGACATCGACAACGCAATCATTGCATTGACTGGGACCGTGGCATTGGGTTCGCCACCGTACACGCTTCGCGTTGTTGATCGGGATGCGACAGGTTTCAGCTTTATGGTTGATGAGTGGGAATATCAGACGACATCACGATTTGGCTCTTTCAATGTGAACTGGGTTGCGGTTGCCCCCGGTACACACACCCTCTCTGATGGGCGTGTGGTGGAAGCGGGCACCATGCTCGCAGATCATGAAAGTGGATCGGTCAATTTTGCAGCCCAGTTTGAAACCGCTCCTGTCGTGCTCACGTCTGTGATGTCGTCTCTTGATCCAAGTGCGGTCGATAGCTCGCCCTTGAACATCACAACAACTGGCTTTGATGTACGCCTGCAGCAAGAAGAGGCCTTGCAAGGTCCCAGAGCGAAGGAGCTGATTGGTTATATTGCCTTCTCGGTTGGTGGAACTGTTCAGGCCAAGACCAATGTGACGCACAACACTACGAGCGTGAGCTTCGGTGAAACCTTCACCCAAAGTGTTGTTGTGGCTGATACCCAAACGCTTGTTGAAGCCGATGCGCAAAGCCTCATGCTACGTTCGCAGTCTTCAACAGGGGCATCCATCTTTGTTGCGGAAGAGCAATCGAGCGACTCCGAGACTTTACGGACATTTGGTGAACGGGTAGGGGTGGCAGCCTTTGAGGCTGGAGCGTTACAGGGCAATCGCACTGGGGATGCGAATTTGGTAACAGCTTCTGAACTCGCTGCTGCTGAACAAGCAGCGCAGAGCCTCTCTACGCAAGTGATTGGCGAAGCGGGCAGTAAGACGATCTCAGTCAGTTCGTTCAATATCAACAACCCAATCCGAGTGAACTATACGGGCCCGATCGACAATGCAGTTGTATCCCTCACCGGTGCCGACGCCCTTGGGGTCCGCTACAGCTTGCGCGTGGTCTCCAGCGATGCCAACGGCTTCTCATTCATTGTAGAAAACTGGACCAACCAATTTGGCTTCAGCCTATCGAATGTGAATGTTCAGTGGGTGGCCATAGAAGCTGGCGTACATGAATTGGCAGATGGGCGCCTCATCGAGGCTGGTCACGTTCAAGCAACTGAGACCAGTGGCAGTGTGAGTTTTGCAGCTGGGTTCACGGCGCCGCCGGTCGTTGTCACAACGACAATGTCGCAAAACAACGTCACACCGGTCGATAGTGATCCTCTTAATATCACCGCCAATGGCTTTGATGTGCGTCTTGATACGGCAAACTCTTACAATGCCACGTCACGACCCGCAGAGACCGTTGGCTATATTGCGATGTCTGGAGGCGGTAGCGCAGATACGGGCGTTGCGACAAGCTTCAATGTGTTTGGAACGAGCTTCTACAACTGGTCGCCGCCAACAGGCTTCACGGACATGATTGCTGTTGCAGATACCCAGACCCAGAATTCTGCGGATAAAGTGGACGTGAAGTGGAAGACGTTCAGCTCTTCGAGACAGTTTGGTTTGCAAACTTCTACGACATCTTTCCCGGGGTCGGAGACGATTGGGGTGCTTGCGTTCTCGAGGGGTGTGATTGTCGGTAGCAGTACGAATTGAACTATTCCAACGTGAAGGAAGAGACCTCCCAGTTGTGAGCAGCACTACGGATTTCATGGTGGCGAAGCCTCAGAGATTGGGTCAACGAGCGCGCCGCTGCAGCGCTCACCCACGACAGATGAGTATACATTTCCCGAAACGAGAGTTCTTTCTGAGTATTCCACACGACTTGGCCGGTCATTCCACAAACACTTGGCCACCCCTGAGCAGGGGGTCGTGAGGCTGTTTATTGCGTTCATCCGGCGTCCGGACTTTGCGTCTGGCTGGAGCGTTTGCGCATCGATGGCCCATCGAGTGCGAACTTGTGTGCGTTATGAACCAACCGGTCGAGGATGGCATCGGCGAAGGTGGGGTCTGGTAATGTTTGTCCTCCATGGGTATTATAAAGTTATACCTATGGAGAAAAGCCATGCCAACACCCGTTGCCGTTAAGCTGGACGAAGACATCCACAGCCGCGTGAAAGCTCTAGCCGAAGCGCGGGACAGATCCCCGCATTGGATGATGCGCGAGGCGATTGCGCAATACGTCGAGCGTGAGGAAAAACGCGAAGCATTCCGCCAGGACGGTATCCGCGCCTGGAACGCCTACCAGGAGACCGGGCTGCACGTGACACATGCCGAGGCAGACGCTTGGCTGGCCCAGCTTGCCGCTGGTGACGATCAGGAGCCGCCCGCTTGCCACGTCTGATCTGGTCACCCGAGGCGCTGGCCGATGTGCAGCGCCTCTACCGTTTTCTTGCCGAGAAAAACCCTGACGCAGCCAGACGTGCGGCAAGCGTAATCCGTCACGGGATGCAGATCGTTGCGGAACATCCAGACGTTGGCCGTCCCGTCGATGACATGGACCCAGAGTTTCAGGAATGGCCGATCAACTTTGGCGCCAGCGGCTATGTTGCGCTCTACCGATTGCAGCAGGACGTGGCTCTGGTCGTCGCGGTGAAGCACCAGAAAGAAGTTGGATATCTCGCTTCTTATACCAAAGGGGCTGGCTTCTGACTCATTAGGGATTTCTGAGGTTCCCAGCTCGCCCGCGCTCTGATT
>CANNCS010000208.1 GCA_947503115.1 uncultured Marivita sp. | reverse complement strand
TACCGGACGTCATCACGTCAATCGGAACCAGAGATTGGGCGAAAGTGGGTCAATGATCGCAGCCCTTGGTATAACGCGGCGATTGAAGCCGCGCGTGCTGGCAATGCGGGACGAGGTTTCGCAGTGGTGGCAACTGAAGTTCGCCAATTGGCCCAACGCAGTTCTGAATCTGCACGTGAGATCGGAGGCCTCGTCGCTGAAAGCGAGACCCATGTGTCCAACGGTGTAAATATAGTGAACCGTGTTGGTTCTGACCTTGGCGAGTTCTTTGATGGCACTGAAAACCTCAGCATGACGGTCGGGCGAATTGCCGACACCATCACGACCCAATCCGCGGTTTTGTCACAGATCAACGAAGCGCTGGGGCACATGGAATCGATGACACAAGAGAATACGCAAATGGCATCTGAGACGTCGTCCGCCTGTAAGTATCTCGGCGAAGCGTCCAAATCCCTGTCATCGGAAGTCGCGATCTTCCAAATCGTTTGACCTATTGGTGCAGTACTAGGATCGCCAACCTTACCAAAAGCAAGCGGCGCAGAGTCCTATGCTGCGCCGTTTCGCGTCCAGTTGGTACACAAGCACTCACTCGTCAGGCGCAATCGCAAATTCTTCGGTTTCGGTGTGTGTCTCATCCCAATGACGCAGCCTTCAAATACAATGAAACCGTGTTTGCAACCGACCGCGAAGTTCTGGATGGGTGGTGCCGCTGAAGGGAAATCCAACACCACAGCAAACCATTGTTTTGATGAAGAGAATATCGCCAAGTACCAGTCGATCTGGTCCTGAAACCGGTCCTCCTTACCCTGCCCAAGCTTCACGAGACGAGGCGTACCATAAGCCGATTTGTGTTTTCTGGAAACTTCTGAAGCATCGACACGCAACCCAAGAAAGGCTTTTACCAGCACCATTCTCATGCGGGGGGAGTTGGATGAGGTGCCAATTGACCAGCCAGCGCCGAAGAAAACCAAGTGGAAAGCACATGGACATAGAAAATGATTTTCCGTTACGGTACACCACCGCTGCGAACCGAAAGACATTAGAAACGAGTCTGCGAAAAGGAAAAATTATGCTTGAACACGCCGGGAATCATGCCAATGGCGCAACATTTGATGAAGCTATGGGAAAAGTCGTCAGTTCACTGCCACTGCGAAAGATTAAAGAATATCTGGACAGCACCAACCTTTCCGCAGATGCTAAGGCGTTACTATTTGACATCGCAAACATCACAATAAAAGTGGGAGAGGCCGTTGTCGCCGTGGGTCGTAGGATCATCGACTTTGCGATGGGCTTGATGAAACGCTTTCCAACCGCAACATTAGGGCTTCTGGTAGCAGTTACGATTGTGTCAATCATCAACATCGGCGCGATACCTGTCATTGGGGCAGCACTCACTAAGCTTCTTCCAATTATTGGCTTAACCTATGGTGCCGTCGAAGACATCAGGCAGGGGGCGATGAAGGAACCCATGGATTCATTCGAAGCAGAATTCGCCCACTTTCGGCCCGCCGCATAATGCCTGACACAGTTGATATTGACGAACAAGTCCACCGCTTCGATGACATCGAATGTGTAATTGCGAATGTAGAACGCTTCAAATTGAAAATTGGCGCGGGGGCTAACACGTTTACTTCCCTGAAGGTGACCGAGACCCTCGGCACCATCGGCGGTGTCGGCACATCATCAGTTGCAGGCGCTGGGGCCGCCTCGTGGGCGTTTGGCCCATCATGGCTGGCAGCCGCTCTTGGCGCATCACCACCTATAGCTTTAGTCGTAGGCGCAGCCGCAGCTGCGGGTGGCGTGTATTACGGAGTGACAAGCTTACACAAACGGTACTATGGCACCCGCGTTGAAGCAGTGCCAAAGTTTATTAACTCGCAAATAGACGTGCTAGGTGCGTCCTTTTTGGACCTGGTCGGTAGTTTAGCCCTTAAAGTTGCAGCAATTGATGGATACATACACCCAGCGGAACGTGAAGCTATTCATGATTATTTCACAGCAGAATGGGGCTATAACCCAGCCTACGTAACACAAGCTTTGAATTTTATGGAAGAAACGACGGAAGACTTAAGATTAACAGATATTACAGGATCGATTTCCGAATTCATTGACCAGAACCCGGATTGTGACTTTGAAAAAGTGCGACGGGGTCTCGGCTTGCTGTTAACCGAGATCGCAGAGGCAGATGGAAAGATTGATGAAAGGGAAGAAATGGCTGTCGAGCGCATCACAAGTGCGTTGGAACAGCGTAATCCAACGTTCGACTCGATTAAGCGTGCACTAACCGGGTCAAAGCTTGGTATCACAAATGCAGCAGGCGTATTTCGAAAGAAGAAATAAACTCGGATCATTATCCAGTCTATAAACTTAGTAGGCACCGACCGTGGATCTCAACCAGAAAATACAGCTTCGCCGAGAAGAGCGGAGCAGGGCAAAAAAAGCGGCAAAGATTGAACAACGCAAGCAGCATCAAGACGCTATGAGAGCAGCGCCATTCGGTATGAAATTTTTGCTCTGGATGTCTATAATATTCTTTATATTTTACAGTTTGCCAGCTTTTCTAGTGGGAACTTTTGCCCTATTTTATCCATATGGGAGACACACAGGTGCGCTAGAACCATTGCTAATGGTACTCTCAAGCTTCATTCCTTTGATTGTATTTTCCAAGGTGAACGCGCGTATAGAGAAGACAAAATCCACGCGCTTCCCGCCCAAGAGAAAAAAATAACCGGGCTTTGTGCCCCCGCCCGACCACTCGTGATGAGCAGCCGGACAGGGGTGGGGTTTGGGGTCGTGTGTGGGGAGTGGGCCTTACCCGATACGTCTGCGGAGGACGTAGTCAGCAAGCCACTGCCAGTAGGCCTGGGCGGATGGGAAGCCCTGGGCTTGGGCGGCGATGTCCTCCGCCCGGGACCGGGTCAGGCCCCCATCGTACTCAGCAATGGCCGCCCGCTCCTCGAAGGCCTCGATGTCAGGGATGATGTGACCGCTCATCCGCCCAGCACCTCGGGAGGCAGCGTGGCTGGCAACCGGATCGCGTCAATG
>CANNCS010000207.1 GCA_947503115.1 uncultured Marivita sp. | reverse complement strand
TCCGTGTTCAGAATCCATCTCGCCGGTCGGCACCACCCCTAAAATTGGCGAAATGCGCCCTGTGTCGTGTAGTGTGTCAAAAATTACACAAGAACATCTAAGTCCTTGAAAACGTGTTGAGTACCGACGCTTTGGAATACCCGCCACGCTCTGAACGCATAACGCTGCACCGCAGCATTGGGTAAAAATGCAGATCCAAAAATTTTACCAGTTGATAAAATTTTTGACCCGTGAGAGCCTTCGAGAAAGGATCAAGTTGACTTCGGAGTGTGAAGATGGACGCCAGAGCTTTGAAAGAAGGGATTGTTTCGGGTCGATTGGACACCGACGCGCTTAGCGCCGGGTTCGCCGACCTGCACGCACCACTGACCGATCACGAGGCGTTGGTTGCGGCGGATCGTTGCTATTTCTGCCATGATGCCCCCTGCATCACCGCCTGCCCTACCGATATCGACATCCCGCTTTTCATCCGCCAGATTGCGACGAGCACGCCAGAAGCGGCGGCTAAGACGATTCTGGCGCAGAACATCATGGGCGGCATGTGCGCCCGAGTCTGCCCGACCGAAACCCTCTGCGAAGAAGTCTGTGTGCGCGAAGCAGCCGAAGGTGAGCCAGTGCAGATCGGCCGCCTACAGCGCTACGCAACCGACACGCTGATGGCGCAAGGGGTACATCCTTTCTCCCGGGCGGCCTCGACGGGCAAGCGAATTGCCATCGTTGGGGCCGGACCGGCTGGATTGGCCTGCGCGCACCGTCTGGCGATGCACGGGCACGATGTTGTGGTGTTTGATGCGCGCTCCAAGGCGGGCGGCCTAAACGAATACGGCATCGCGGCCTATAAGAGCACCGAGGATTTCGCAGCACGCGAGGTCGACTGGCTCTTGCAGATCGGAGGCATCGAGCTTCGCAACAACATGTCGCTCGGCCGCGACGTGACTCTGTCCGCGCTTCAAGATGAATACGATGCCGTCTTCCTTGGCATGGGGCTAGGCGGCGTCAACGCGCTGACCGCGCCTGGCGCTGACAAGGAGGGGGTTCTCGATGCCGTTGGGTTCATCGCCGATCTGCGGCAAGCCACTGATCTGAGCAGCCTTCCGGTTGGCCGAGATGTGGTGGTGATCGGCGGCGGGATGACGGCTGTCGATGCTGCGGTTCAATCCAAGCTTTTGGGCGCGTTGAATGTGACCATCGTCTATCGCCGTGGACGCGACCGGATGAATGCCTCGGTCTGGGAGCAGGATTTGGCGGCTGCCAAGGGTGTGCGGATCATTACCAACGCCGCGCCTGTTGCGGTGCATGGCAACGGCTCTGTGCGAGAGATCGAATTCGAGTTCACCGACAATGATTTGACCCCCACCGGGCAGACCTTTCGTCTTGCCGCCGATCAGGTGTTCAAGGCCATCGGTCAAACGTTGACCGGAGTTGGCCTGCCCGATCTTGACGGACGAAAGATCGCCGTTACCGGGCCGGGACGCACCTCAGTCAAGGGGGTCTGGGCTGGCGGGGATTGCGCCGCCGGTGGTGAAGACTTGACCGTGACCGCGGTCGCCGAAGGGCGCGATGCCGCCGAAGACATCCACGCCGCGCTCATGCGCGCCTGATCCGGGAGGATTGAAAATGGCAGACCTGACAACCGATTTCGTGGGTATCAAAAGCCCGAACCCGTTCTGGCTTGCCTCGGCGCCGCCGACGGACAAGGAATACAACGTTCGTCGCGCCTTTGAGGCGGGGTGGGGTGGCGTCGTCTGGAAGACGCTGGGGGAGGCGGGTCCTCCGGTCGTGAATGTCAACGGCCCGCGCTATGGTGCAATCTGGGGGGCGGATCGGCGTCTGCTTGGGCTGAACAACATCGAATTGATCACCGATCGGCCTTTGGAAGTGAACCTTCGGGAAATCAAGGCGGTCAAGCGCGATTACCCCGACCGAGCGATGATTGTTTCTTTGATGGTGCCCTGCGTGGAAGAAGCGTGGAAGGCCATCCTGCCGCTGGTTGAGGAAACCGGAGCGGACGGGGTCGAGCTTAACTTCGGTTGCCCGCATGGCATGTCGGAACGCGGCATGGGCAGCGCGGTGGGGCAAGTGCCCGAGTATATCGAAATGGTCACGCGCTGGGTAAAGCAGAACACGCGCATGCCATGTATTGTTAAACTGACTCCGAATATCACTGACGTCCGCAACCCCGCGACGGCGGCGCATGCCGGAGGAGCCGATGCGGTGAGCCTGATCAACACGATCAATTCGATTACGTCGGTTGATCTCGATCTTTTTGCGCCAGAGCCGACGATTGATGGGAGAGGCGCGCATGGCGGGTATTGTGGGCCTGCAGTGAAGCCGATCGCGCTAAACATGGTGGCCGAGATCGCGCGAACACCGGAGCTGCGCGGCTTGCCAATATCTGGCATTGGCGGCGTGACGACGTGGAAAGATGCGGCGGAGTTCATGGCGCTGGGTGCAGGCAACGTGCAGGTCTGCACGGCTGCGATGACCTACGGTTTCAAGATCGTTCAAGAGATGATCTCGGGACTGTCGCAATACCTTGATGAGAAAGGCCTGGACTCGACCGCTGATCTGGTAGGGCGTGCCGTGCCGAATATCAGCGACTGGCAGAACCTGAATCTGAATTATGTGACCAAGGCGCGTATCAATCAGGATTTGTGCATTTCTTGCGGGCGATGTTTCGCTGCGTGCGAGGATACTTCACACCAAGCGATTGCCATGTCTGCAGACCGAGAGTTCACGGTCAAGGATGACGAGTGTGTAGCGTGCAATCTGTGTGTCAATGTTTGTCCGGTCGAGGAGTGCATCACCATGGAGCAATTGGATGCGGGTGTGATTGACGCTCGGACTGGCCGCCCGGTTGCGGCGGAGCATGGAGATTGGACAACCCATCCAAACAACCCTGGGGCGGTGCGGGCTGCTGAATAAAGGAAAGGCAATTTCTGCAAACGCTTAATAGAATTTTATGGGTGATCTGAGAATCTTCGTACGAAGATTCTCGGTAGTGTTCCCCGCCTGACATAGGATTCCCAACGCTGCTGCGTCGTGGCATGATTGGCGGATGAGACGCTCCGACATC
>CANNCS010000206.1 GCA_947503115.1 uncultured Marivita sp. | reverse complement strand
GTTCATTCAAACCTCCATTTTGGAAGCTTGAATCAGAATTCAGACCGGTTGGGAATTCTGAATGTCCACGGACCCTAAGTCTCTTGATGGTTTTAACTTGATGCAGATTGTAGAAAAGGCAGGATATTCCCGCTCAACGTTTTTTCGGTTGTTTGAAGGATATAGTGGCTTTCTTCTTAATGGATATAAGCTGACCTGTGACCTATCCATTAGAGTCTATGAACGCCATCTAGGCGACCATGAAAGAACGCTTGACGAATTTTGTAAATTTACTGCTGATGTCTTCTTTGGTGCTAATTGCACTATTCCGAATGAAATTGTGCGGATGCTTTGGCGTGAACACGCACTGGCACATGCCGATTTTCATCCACATATGGCAAACTTAGCGCCCATTATGGTTAATTATTTGGTCCAAAACCCACCAACACAGCATCTTAATGTTGATGTAGATGAGGTTTATGGGGTGGTTCTAAACCTTGACTTGGATATCTTGAATGCGCGCATTGATGATAATCCCCTTTGGGGTACGCCAGCCTACTATAAGAAGCTCTACAAAATGCTCCTGGGGTATTTTTTGACTTGTTCGTAAGTTTGTGCTGACCCTAAGCGTGGGGCTAGTACCCTCATCTTAGTATGACACGCAAAACCCGAGAATAGCCTCAACGTTGCAGATCGCGTGAACTATACGGGGTTAGTTTTTGGTAGCTATCAGATATCTTCTGTCGTGAAAAAGGAGGTTATTCTACCGTGCTGGGCCTAGCGAAACCGACTTTTACGCCTGCTTTCAAGGCACTACCTGCTAGCCTGGATCGTTACTGTATGATGAACTTGGTGCCCCCTGCCGGACTCGAACCGGCACGCCCTAAGGCAAAAGATTTTAAGTCTTCAGCGTCTACCATTCCGCCAAGGGGGCATATGTATGGTAGGCCCGGCAGGACTTGAACCCGCAACCAAAGCGTTATGAGCGCTCTGCTCTAACCAATTGAGCTACAGGCCCATACACAGCGATAGCCATAGTGCACTTGCATCGCCCTGTCGAGCGGATCGCTTCGAATGGATTTATACGCCAATCATGGCTCTAGAGGTGGACCTGATTTTTCGGCAAGTTTGCGGGCAAAATAATTCATCGCATGGGTTTCATGTGAAGAGGCGGCTTTCAGTTTCAGGAGATTGGTGTCATAGGCCTCGTCTGGGGTCAGGATCCCATGTGATGGGTGGAGGCGTTTTCCGTTATAGTATCTAATCCAGGTGCCGATCCCGGCGCGTGGTGCCGAGACGGTTTCGAAGACGTTTAGGTAAGCACACTCGTTTTTCAGAAATGACAATATGCTATAACAATCTTAATGGCATCGATTTTGAAACCCTCGGAGATTTGTTGGATGGCTGGCAGAGCCTTAACACGATTGGACCTGGCGGAGGCGGTTGCGCGGAAATGTGATCTGCGCAAATCAAGAAGCGCAGAACTCGTTGATGATATTTTAGACGCTATCATGGGCGGTCTTGTTGAGGACGGGATCGCAAAGTTTTCAGGCTTTGCCACCTTCACCCTGCGCTCAAAGCAAGCTCGTGTTGGCAGAAACCCCAAAACCGGTTTGCAGGAAGCGATCTCTGCTCGCACAGTTGTTGTGTTTCGGGCCTCTCAACACATGAAAGTCAGCGTGAACGCGGGAAACAAGGGGCAGTTGACTAAAGGCGCGCGGCTGAAAATTGATGGATAGACTACGCTATACTCGGAGTCAGTGAACACTCGAATTTTTCGGGATTGACGGGTCTCTAGCGATCGAAGCAAGTAAGTGCATGATCCGGGAGCCTACGGCTCAGTGAAAGCAAAGCCACCCTTTTCGCATAGTTCAACATCAACTAGGGGCATCCCCTGCTGTCCCGTGGTTCTTTCGCGAAACACTACACAACGAATAGCAAATCTTCCACGATCAAGTGTCCGGCACTTTCAGAGCCGTCAATCACGATAAATTTTGGGTTTTAGGGTGAGCTGTTGCACACCAAGACGGTCACCCTGCGGCAGGGACTGTTATGGGAGTGCAATAGACTTGGTCAAGAAAGGTGTCTGTAAAGGGAGTAATCACCGGTAGCCGTATTTCCGCTTTTTTGCGGCAAGCAGTGCCAAAGCGTCAACTGCACTGCCCTCGTCCTGATGATGATCAATCCGCAAATGGCCAACATGCCCAATGCGACCACTTTCACGCATGAGGGAAGCGCCTCCAAAAAGGTCTCGGTGAACGACCATTTTGAAGAATCGAGGGGCATCATCAAAGGTGGCTTCACGCCGTAACATCATCTGATCAGGGAAGATTTCTGCTTGCATGCCCAGAACTACATCTTGTGGTTATCTACATTTCACCATCTAAAATCGTCAAAATCAAGTGCCTCAATAAATAATGATCTATCTATCTGATGGCACGCCCTTACATGAAATTCTGCCCTCAAATGCAGCGCCTGAGTCAATGGAGATGCTTTCGGTCTGAATATCGGCCTTCACCGTTGCAGACGTTTTGATATTCACAGATTGCGCCAAAATCGTGCCATCTAAAGTCCCTTCAATGGTCACGATTTGCGCGCGGATGTCGCCATTGATGCGGCCGTCTTTCGTCAGGACCAGTGTTTCAACTGAGAGCCCCCCTCGGAACTGCCCGCCAAACTCGACGATTCCGTCACTCACCCATTGTCCTTCGATCCGTATGCCATCATGTAGCACAGACCGACGCCGGTTGACCTCAGCTTTGCCGAACTGTTCTGGCAGGCTAGACTTGGTATCTTTAGGCGTGTTGAACATGTGGGTCACCGAACGCTGTAGAATCTTAATGTTAAAAACATTTGCGGCCTGATGTGGTGATGTGAATATGGTGAATGCTGCTTGCCGTGTTATGCAGGGCGGTGTTGCCCCGATGCTGCAACTAAGAAGAACCTTTCCAAGGTGTAAGACACATCAGATCAGGCCGGGAGGCTGGGCTGATGTACGAGGACGGGTATTGTAAAGATGCACAAATGCCCAGGTGTAGCGCGACAATCTGGATGAGAAGAGCGCGTCAATCAGGATGAGAATCCTTGGTCGCGACGTTTGAGACGATG
>CANNCS010000205.1 GCA_947503115.1 uncultured Marivita sp. | reverse complement strand
CAATTGAGGGCATACCATTCTTCGGTAGGAAATTAGCCATCAAGAAGCAATTGAGGATCAGAGTCGCGTAGTGTGAACCGAGGCAGTCAATAACTGGTCGAGGAGACCGAGCAGTGTTCAGTTCGAAATTCCGGTGGGCTCGGCCCATCGCTATGGTGCTTTCGGCATCAGTATTGGCCTCATGCGGCTTGCCGGGCGTAGGCCCGAACAAAAACCAGATCTTCGCAGGTTCCGTCCAGCGCGAGGGAGATGCGTTTGTTGTTGCGATCAATGACCGTGTCACTCGATCAACCGCAGTTGTCCCAGCCTTGGGCTTTTCAGACCAGCTTAAAAACGCAGGTGTGCAAAGCGCCGATATCATCCGTCCCGGTGACGTGCTGGGCCTGACTGTCTGGGAGAACGTGGATGATGGCCTATTGGCCGGTGCCACATCGAACGCAACAGCACTGGAAAGCGTGCAGGTTGATGGCTCTGGATTTATTTTCGTGCCTTATGCAGGGCGTATCAAGGCCGCAGGCAACACGCCCGAGGCAATACGCCGGATCATTACCCAGAAATTGCAGGAACAGACGCCCGACCCTCAGGTTGAAGTGCGCCGGACTGCGGGCGATGGGGCCACAGTGTCGATCCTAGGCTCCGCTGGGGTTCAGGGGGTTTATCCGATTACCCGCCCGACACGCTCTTTGGCGGCCATGCTCGCCAGTGCCGGCGGCGTCGGAGAAGCGGCCGAAATCGCGCAGATCACGCTGACGCGTGGCAATGTAAGCGAAACCATCTGGTTTGAAGACCTCTATGATCGCCCAGAGCTGGATATCGCGCTGCGCGATGGCGATCGAATTCTGATCCAAGCGGATCAACGATCCTTTACCGCGCTTGGCGCAGCGGGCAGTCAAACGCGCATGACGTTCGACACCCAGACGCTGTCTCTGGTAGAAGCCTTGGCGCAGCTTGGCGGTCTGAGCGCGACTACAGCAGACCCGACCGGTGTCTTCGTATTCCGCAACGAACCGGCGGAAATCGCCAATGCAGTGTTGGGCCGGAGTGATTTGGTCGGCGCGCAGCGCATGATCTACGTGATGGACTTGACTGAACCTAACGGTCTCTTCATGGCGCGTGACTTCCTGATCCGCGACCGCGATACGATCTACGTGACCGAAGCACCAATCGTTCAATGGAACCGCACAATTGCTTCGATCACTGGGACGCTGGGTGGCGCGCAGAGCTTGGGAAGCGTGGCAGCAGGCGGAACGGTTTCCGAGTAACGGGGCGATGCAGCCTCCGACTTCATTGGCAAACGCCGGGGGGGGCACTTCCCGGCGTTTGTGTGTCTACAATTCAGGTTTCCTGACCCAAAGCCGGGTAAAACGCATCCTGCATTTGTCTGGGTGGTCGGTTGCTCTGGGTCGCCCCTCGGGTGACGATTGGGTCGGTGTCTGGGGGGCTGCGCCAAGCGCGGAGCGGGGGCTCGCTGTTGCGGAAGGTCGGGATGCACCGGTGTTGCGCGTCGAAGATGCATTCCTGCGGTCGCTGCATCCAGGGCGCGTCGAAAAACAACCTCCTTTGGGGTTGGTACTTGACCGAACCGGACTCCACTTTGACGCGTCGCGACCTTCGGACCTTGAAACTCTGCTGATCGAAGACCCTTTGGATGACTCCGAACTGCTGAACAATGCACGCGATCTTTCAGCACGGCTCTGCCAGTCACGCCTGTCTAAATACAGCGCTTATGATCCTGATCTGGCATTGCCTGAGCCCGGTTATGTTTTGGTCATCGATCAAGCCGAAGGCGACGCGTCGGTCCTTGCATCTGTGCCCGGCGCCGACATGGCCCGCGCGCGTTTTGCCGAGATGTTGTACTACGCACAGACTGAGCATCCTGCAGCGCGCATACTGATCCGGTCACACCCCGAGACCCAAGCCGGGAAGCGACCGGGCCACTTCACCAAAGAGCAAGCGCAAGGACGTATTTCATTTGTGGATGGTGCGTATGCGCCGATGGACCTGCTTGAGGGGGCAATCGCCGTTTACACGCTGTCTTCGCAAATGGGGTTCGAAGCAATTCTTGCTGGCCACAAACCACGGGTGTTCGGCACGCCGTTCTACGCGGGTTGGGGGCTAACGCACGACGAACACCAACTGATCCGTCGCCAGCGCAAACTAACCCGCGCGCAGCTTTTTGCTGGGGCGATGATGCGCTATCCGATCTGGTATGATCCGTATCATGATCGCCTGTGTGACCTTGAACGCGTGTTGGCCACGCTTGAAGCCACGCAGCGCGCGTGGATCGACGACCGGAACGGTTGGGTTGGACGCAACATCCGATTGTGGAAACGCCCCCACATGCAGACCATGTTCGGCGCCGAGAAACCTATGCGCTTTGGCACGACACGCCCGGATGGCAGTATGAAAACGATGGCATGGGGCATGGCGGCACAAGACGGTGACGTCTGCGTCGAAGATGGATTCATTCGATCTCAGGGGCTGGGTGCAGAACTTGTCCCGCCACTCTCTTTGGTCCTGGACGACACCGGCATTTATTTCGACCCTACGCGTCCATCTCGACTTGAGACACTCATCGCAAAAAGCCCAAACCTTCCAGATTACGCCCTAACCCGTGCCCGACGGATCATCCTACGTTTGATGACAGAGCGAGTGACCAAGTACGCGACAGCTGTTCCGTTGGTTCATTTGGATCTCCCGCGCACAACACCCGTCTTGTTGGTTCCAGGACAAGTTGAAGATGATGCGTCCGTAAAAGTCGGAAGCCCCGAAATCACATCAAACGAAGCGCTGCTGAAACGGGTGCGCGACGCCAATGCCGAGGCGCACATTCTTTACAAACCGCACCCCGATGTGGTTGCCGGACTGCGTCCGGGTGCAGTTGCTGACCCGACGCAATGGGCGGATGCCGTCGTAACAGATATCCCGATGGACAGCCTGCTGGCGCAGATCGACGCAGTGTGGACTATGACCTCGCTCACCGGGTTCGAGGCACTTCTGCGCGACGTTCCCGTGACAACCTTATACCAAGGGCTGCGATCATTGACCCACTTTCGCCCAATCTCTGGTTCCGATTGACGTGATGACGTCCGGTAGG
>CANNCS010000204.1 GCA_947503115.1 uncultured Marivita sp. | reverse complement strand
AATCCATCAAGCACGGCGCTCAACTCGCAAGGAATATGGGGCAGAAAATCAACCAAAATGTGTGAATCTGATAGGGGGTATCCCGGGGGCTTTTGAATGTCAGGTCCAAAGCCCCGAAGGACTTTGGAAGTGAAGCTTAGACCAACGTATTGAAGCCGGTTTCCAGCAGCGTTGCATGAGAATCAGAGCCAACCAGGTTGACTTCGTAAAGGTCATGCAGCGAGTCACCGAAGTCGAGGCTGCCGATTTCAACAGCGCTGACGCCTTCGTCACCATCGCCTTCGCTCGCATCCCAAGTCAGTTCGAACACCTTGTATTCGCCGTCATTGCCTGCGTTCTCGACCATGATGATGGCCTTGCCGTTGCCGTCGACAACCTGGTCATCGGTCTGGCTGTCAACAACGTCAAAGTCAGCTGCTGCCAGGGCACCGCCGTCGAAGTCAACGGCACTGAACAGACCTTCAATATCCGCAGCCGAGAGGTTGGCGAAGGTGCCGGTTGCGCTTGTGTCGTCTGTATAGACGACCGTCACGACCTCGTTTGCCTGGATATCTGCGCCTGGGGCCGCGGACGCCGGGTTGTGGTTCAGCGTGACAGCGATCGTCTGTTCAGAGTCCGTGCTGTCCGGCGTGCCAGTCGACACATCTTCTTCACTGGTCAGGTAGGCTGTGAAGTCGAGGAAGTCGGTACCCGAGTCTAGTGGCGAGGCCGCAATCTCAACAATCGTCTCGATGTTTGCACCGATGAAGTCACTGTCTACGACGTCTGCGATGTCACCCACGTTAGCTTCAGTTGCTTGGAAGCTTACCGTGGCTCCTTGAACACCTGTCACCTCCCAGTTGTCATAGACACCGTTTGCAACTGCCGCGGCAATGTCCGACCCAAGCTGATCCTCCAACACCGGGATGGTTTCGCCATCAAAAAGGTAGGTCGTGTCAATTGTGGAGTTTCCGAAGGTCACGATGAATCCCTCAGTAGTTGCCAGAGTACCGGTACCCTCGGCTACTAAGTCGCTCCCTTCATCCGTGGTCACCGTACCAACCAAGACGCCACCCGCGTTACCAGTTGTGGTAAAATCGCTTACGTCAACGTTTGTCAGAGCGCCTGGCACCGTTGATGTGAAGGTAACAGTGCTTCCGGTCTCACCAGCCGATGTCTCCCAGCCTGTCGGGGCGAAACCTGCATCGAGGAACTTGGCCACCAGAGACTCTGCAGTGTCCGTGTCCACAACTGTAACGGAACCACCGGCGAAGTCGATTGTACCACTCTCTCCGGCTTCAGCATCGGACAGCTCAAGCACGAACACTTCAGGTTCAGCAGGCACTTCAGGACTTCCTGAGACAGCATCCGCACCTTGTGATATGACTGTAACCGTGGCGGTGTTGGCGACTATCGTTTGCGTCTGCACGCCGGTTGTGAAGTTCATGACGGTATCGTCACCAAAATCGTCACCGGTCAGAACGATCGTCTCGTTCGACGCACCGTTAAGCAGCGCGTTGTTGCTGCTGACAGTGAAGTCTTCCGGAGGGCTGTAAGTCGAGGCAGTGTTGAGAACGATCAGATCGTCGCCAGCGCCACCGTTGATGACAGTGTCAACTTCGAGATCAGATGGGAGCGGAGACCACTGAGAATAAAGAGGATGGTTGCTTTCGCCTTCGCCCACACCCGCATTTGTCGAGTTGGCCTCATCGCCAGCGGCGCTCAGACCGTCGAACCATGCATCCGCACCACCCGAAGACTCGAGGTCTTGACCGGTCGGGGCATCAGCATCTGCAACGCTGCTTACAGCGATTGTAGAGTCGCTGAACACCGAACGTGCTTCCGTCTGAACAGCTGTCCAGCTGTCAAGTGTCGGACGCTCGATTTCGATCCGCAGGTCGGACGAGTCGTATGCACCCCCTGCCATTGAAGTGATCTTCAGGGTGTTGTTGGAACCGATGGTTGCGGTCAGCAACTGGCTGAGGATCGGATCATTTTCAATCGCATCGATGATGGCTGCGTTTACGTCACGCTGGTCACCGTAGAAATCGTTGCCATTGATCAGATCGCTGATGACAGAAGAAGCTTCGTAGCCGTCCTGACCAGCCGAGGCACCGGTCGGATCGTCGTTGTCAAATGCCATGACACCGCCACCGGCTGAGCTGTCACCATCGACACCGGCACCCGAGAGTGTCACGGTTACAGTTGCGCCACCAACATAGGCCAGCGAGGTCTGCTCACCCGGCACATCGGAGGCAACCGTTGCGAGGCCGCCTATTGCGTTGAGACGTGCAGCGTCGAAGTTGAACCACCAAGATGATGAGGCGGAAATGGCCTCGGTGACGATGGTGTCGTCTCCAGAGCCAGCATTGATGTTTGCAACGCCGTTGCCGGAGAGTAGGATGACGTCGTCATCTGCGCCTGTGTCGATCGAGATATTGTCAAGGATCGCCTGGTTCAGCTGCTCACCATTTTGGGAAAAGCCTGTGCCATCCACGATCGCGTCGACTTCGACTTCGACGCGATCGTTCCCGTCGCCCGTGGCTACACTGAAGGACCATCCGGCATGATCCAACGTGTCGCCAGAGATATCGATGTCAAGAACATCGTCGCCACCGCCGGTTGTCACGCTGTTGACCCCGTCGCCGCTAGTCCAAGTGTATGACAGGTCAAGATCAACGTCGCCGCCACCCTGTGCTGTGATCGTCTCGGCGTTATCCGCGTCGAGTTTTAGGTCGCCCAGGAACGCGTCTGCGTTGATCAGAGATAGATTTCCGCCGAAACCGTCACGGACTTCGAGGCTGGCATAGGTGTCGCCTGCCGCATAGACCGGATCGGTTGCGATGTTGACAACCTTAAGGGCGCCACGAGTAGATTCGATCGTGCCTAGGCTGGACGGCTTGGTCATCATGCCGTTCGGATCGTCGTTACCGGCGCCCAGAACGTTGATGTTGAACACTTCGATGCCGCGAGCAATGCCGTCCTGAACCGAAGGCGCCTTGCCGCCGATGATGAGGTCACCACCGTCGCCACCACGGCCAACCTTGTGCAGGTCGATATTGATGGAGATCGGCTGGTCTTCGATTTCGTTGACCGAGTTGAAGCGTCCGTAAACGTCATACTCGCCGATTTCTTCTTCGATCCGCGAGAAGCCGGTTGCGATGACTTCGGAACCGTCGCCGGA
>CANNCS010000203.1 GCA_947503115.1 uncultured Marivita sp. | reverse complement strand
TTGTTTGGCGACATCAAACCAACCAGATGCACCGCCAGCTTTCAAACCGCCCAAACACCAGATTCAGCCATAGCTCTTGTTTTAATCAGCTGTAGCGGAGCTTGACATGCTGAGTAAAACATACACGCTAAGTATAAGACTGTGAGATGAGCTTGTTTGCGGATAAGGCGCCTCTAAGGAGCAAGAGAATTTCGGGTCAGGTTTGCAGGGAGGACGTCACCTGATTGCGCGCCTCAGCCGGTGATTGTGTTCATAAAAGATTTTCATTGAATACGTGCTGCGGTGCGCCACCATTGCGAGTAATAATGGATCAAAATCTGATGACTGATAATTTGAATTTATATAAATCCGTAAGCCAGATATCTATTCTGGAAGAAAATGCTTCATTGAAGAATGAGGTTGAAGCATTAAAGCGGCGCCTTAATTATGACCAGCTGACAAAGACAATGTCAAAGTTTGGTTTTTATAGCTATTTTGAAAAAAATGCCAATATTGGTGATGCACTATTTTTCATTGATATTGACGATTTTAAGAGTGTCAATGATTTCTATGGCCACGATGTTGGCGATCGTCTATTATCTGAGATCGCCAATGACTTGATGTCCAGCGTCGGTTCTGCTGGAGGAGTAGGTCGTTTAGCGGGTGATTAATTTCTTATTTTGATGCCAGGGTGTCGCTTTTCTGATCCAAATGACTTTGCAAACTCGCTCTGTAGGACTGCAGCAACATCAAGTGTAACAGTCGACGGTGTTTCAATTGCAAGGACAATATCAATTGGTTTTGTGGTTCTTGATAAAATTCATGACCCGGAACATGTTGTTGTAAATTCAAATAGTGCCCTTCGGCTTGCCAAAGCGTCAGGGAAAAAGCAAGCTAGAAAATTTTGTAATAAGCCTAAATGTGAAAGCTATAGAAAACCTTCTGTGGATGAGTTAAGACACGGATTACAAAAAGACGAGATAGACTATTTTATTCAACCAATTTATGATCTCGGGTCTCACACTTGTATCGGGTATGAATCTCTTTTGAGATGGAGTAGAGAAAATGGCGAGGTGCTAGGGCCAGAGCACTTCCTCGATCAAATGACTGCGGCTTATAATTTTGACACAAGACCTCCTCTTGCGGCAGCACATAGAACTGCGGAATGGGCCACGGTTAAACAAAAAAAGAAGATAGCATTCAACATTTCGTCGGCGTTTTTGTACCAGTTTATAAATGAGGGCCCTGTTTGGATAAGTGAGATTATTGGTCAGGTCCCACATGAAATGGTTATTTTTGAACTGGTTGAAACGATTGTCGATGGTGATAATCAAAGGATGTCTGATGCTGTAGCAAAACTGCGTGATTTGGGTATTTGTATTGCATTAGATGATTTCGGTATTGGCCATTCGACTTTACATCGTCTTCATTCGGTGCCTGTGGATTATGTGAAAGTAGATCGGCATTTTCTTCATGCGGCAAGGCTGTCAGATCGTGGCAAATGCATATTGCAGAGTATTATTGATCTTATTCATATCAGTGGGGCGGCAGCGATTGTGGAAGGTATCGAAGATGAATATCAACAGGGCCTCGCGCAGTCCTGGATTCATTGGCACCACCGCGCGCCCCTTTCGAGGGCCAGAGGCCGACTTGCGCAAATCAATCTGGTTGCGGTCGAAATCGCCACGATCCCATGTCAATTCGAGGATTGCGCCGACACGTGCTGCGGTTGACAGCATCAAAAGAATGGCCAGCTTGATATGCGGCTGGGAGGCCGCATCCAAGAGACTTTCGATTGTTGATTGCCACTGAGATTTGACCCGGCATTGTCACCGAGAACTGACCCACCCAGTGGTTATGTTCTGCGTATCATGATGGCGTCAATGCTGGTGTTTCCTTCCGTTTCTTTTTCGCTGTTTCTGAGCTGGCCTTGAAGCGGTAGCTGTCATTGCCGGTCTCCAGAATGTGGCAGCGGTGGGTGAGGCGATCGAGCAGCGCGGTGGTCATTTTGGCGTCACCAAAGACCGTTGCCCACTCGGCGAAGCTCAGGTTGGTGGTTATGATGACGCTGGTGCGCTCGTAGAGTTTGCTCAGAAGATGGAAGAGCAAGGCCCCGCCAGAGGAGCTGAATGGCAAGTATCCCAGCTCATCGAGGACCACCAAGTCGGTTTTCACCAGCGCCTCGGCGATCTTGCCAGCCTTTCCCTGGGCCTTTTCCTGTTCCAGCGCGTTGACCAGTTCGACGGTTGAGAAGAAGCGCACGCGTTTGCGATGATGCTCAATGGCCTGAATGCCGAGGGCCGTCGCGACATGTGATTTCCCGGTTCCGGGACCACCGATCAGCACCACATTCTCTGCGGCTTCTAGGAACTCACAGCGATGGAGCTGGCGGACCAGAGCTTCCCGCATTTCACTGGCCGCGAAGTCGAAGGCGGACAAATCCTTGTAGGCGGGGAAGCGAGCGGCTTTCATGTGATACGCGATCGAGCGCACCTCTCGCTCGGCCATTTCGGCCTTGAGCAGCTGCGACAGGATCGGCATGGCAGCCTCGAATGCAGGCGCTCCCTGATCGAGTAGATCCTGCACGGCCTGCGCCATGCCTGGCATCTTCAGGCTGCGCAACATGATGATGAGGGCAGCACCCGCTGGATCATGATGCATGACGGGTTCCTTTCTGAGTGCGCAGCCCATCATAGCGCGCGACATTGGCCTCTGGCTCTTTGCTTAGTGA
Organism: uncultured Marivita sp.; assembly: GCA_947503115.1. Lineage (GTDB taxonomy): Bacteria > Pseudomonadota > Alphaproteobacteria > Rhodobacterales > Rhodobacteraceae > Marivita. The sequence goes on along the minus strand of CANNCS010000203.1, from coordinate 625 downwards.
AAGAGCCGCTGGAGGGTTCACATCCGGCTGGTCGGTCGGTTTGCCATCCAGAAGTCTGTGGAGCAGGTTCAGAACATGGGTCTTGGTGGGAACACCCGCCTCCAAGGCCAATTCCACGGCGCACAGCACGGCCTGCTCATCATGGTGCAGCACCAAGGACAGGATATCGACCATCTCGCGGTCCCCGCCAGGCTGGCGCAGTATCTTTGCCTGTAACATGCGGAAGGGTTCGGGCATTTCCACGAAGGGGGCGCCATTGCGCAGCGCCCCGGGCTTGCGCTGAACCACCGCCAGATAGTGGCGCCAGTCATAGATCACGCGCCCTGGCTGGCGGTGCGACCGGTCGATGATGCGCTCATGCGTGCAAATCACGTGCCCCTCGGCGACAACCACCAGCCGCTCGGGGTAAATGCGCAGGCTCACTGGCCGGTTCGCAAAGCTGGCGGGCACAGAATAACGGGTGCGATCAAAGTTGATCAGGCATGTCGGCGAGACGCGCTTTCTTTCCTCGACAAAGCCATCGAACATTATGGGGAGCGCCATCAGCGGATTGAGCAACCTGCTGTCTGGAAATTTTTCTGAGAGCGGGTCATGCCTCCTGGCATTCCCACTTGATGTAGGCCTT
>CANNCS010000202.1 GCA_947503115.1 uncultured Marivita sp. | reverse complement strand
ATGGAATCAGAGCGCGGGCGAGCTGGGAACCTCAGAAATCCCTAATGAGTCAGAAGCCAGCCCCTTTGGTATAAGTGGTCAGGTGCCCGCCGCAGCCGCTGCCCCCGCAGCGCAACTGCCTTCATTCATGGTGGGCGGTCAGGCTCCGGCCCAACAGTCGCTGGCGTCGTTCTGCAATAAGGTCAGTTTGCTCACGAGCTCAAACGGGGGCTTCGTGACAGAGGCCACGCTGAGCGACCCGGATTTTGCGTTGGCGGAACAGATGTGCCTGACGCGGACCTACGCCATGGCGCAGGGCGAAGACCTGATTGCCAAGGTGCAGGGCGCAACGCCGGATCAGATCACGGCGCAGTGCAAGGGTTTTGGTCCGGTGCTTAAGGATCATGTGCTGGCTGTTTCCCTCAAGTCGCGTGACGAAGTACTGCAAGGCGTGTCGTCCTTTATCCTGTCGAGCGGCATGTCGCCCCAGCAGCTTTCGGGCACTGCGCGGGTGTGTCTGTCCGTGGGCTACCGGATCGACGACATGGATGTAGCGATGGGGTCGGCGCTTCTGCTCACGTCGCTGGGCGAAACAGGCTACGCCGAATTGCTGGGGCACCATTTGAGCCAAGGCATCGGCGCGTCCAAGCGCGGTGAAATCGCGGCGTCTTGGTATGATGCGGCGCTTAGCTCTTTCGACGCGAACGGCGTGTCTGTCTTCGCTCCGGGTCAGCCGGAACGTATGGGCCTTGTGCACAAGGCTGCAATGATGATGACCGGCCAGGCCAGTGCTCCGGCGGGTGCCACGCAGCCACAGCAAGCGGCATTGCCTTTGTTGGTTCTGGAATAAAGTCGAAGCGTATTGCACAAAGGCGCATCCCGGCCACGGTTCGGGGTGCGCTATCGGGGCAGCAGCCCGACCTCTTTGATGGTCGGAATATGTCTCCGACTGACGGGAACGTCACCCCCCTTGGTCATCTGCAACAGTGCACGGTCTCCATCGCGGGTCGCTGAGGTGACCTGATCGAAAGCGGCCCAATGCGAGCGGTGCACTTGCGCGCCCGGTGTGGCGCCCACTTCGCGGATCGCGTCAGCAAGGCGCATCAGGATCATTTCTTCGCCTTTGATGGTGCGTACGCGGACATAGTGATCCTCGACCGAGATGGCGATCAGTGGACCACGTTTGTCCAAGGGGATGCGGTCCAGCAGGGGAACGGTCTCGGGGGCATCGGCGGGCGCAGGGGCAGGGGATAGGTGGCGGGTAAAGAGATCAAGCACCGCCATCACGATCACCGAGATCACCAGCGTCGTGCCAGATACTTTCAGTGTCTCGTCCCCAAACAGTGCAATGCCGAAGACCAACCAGTTCAGCACGGCCACCAACGCGATCATGGCGAATCCTGTCAGCGCACCTGCCACAAGGATGCGCATCAGGTGCGCGACACCCGACACCGAAGGGCGCAGAACCGCATAGCTGACCAGATAGCCCGTTGTGTACCCGGCAAAGGTCAAGAACGTCCAATACGCGGCGCGCGGCGGCAACGACAGGGATGTCAGCGTTCCGAACGGGCCGATCAGGCACAGAACCGCGCTGACTGCGACCAGTGCCGTCAAGGTCAGCGGGTGCAATAAGTGCCGCTGCCATTCACGAAGCGCGAATTGCGGTTGCGGGTCACTCACGAAACTGGGCCGTCATTTGCGTATCCTCTCTGGCGGTTGTCGCTGCCGCGTCGTTTTGGTGCCTCATCACCTCCCCAACGACAAGAGGACGCCATGACGCTTTTGCCTTTTCTTTCCGCCCCGCTGCCAGTTCAGGTGCACATCATCGCCGCTATATTGGCGCTGGCCCTTGGGCCTGTCGCGCTCTACCGCCGCAAGCGGGACCACACACACAAAGTGGTTGGCTATACTTGGGTCACTGCGATGACCGTGCTTGCGGTCGGCTCGTTTCTGATCCCGTCACACTTCACGTCGATCGGCATCGGCCCACTGCATGGATTCGCCGTGCTCACGCTGTGGTCGCTCTGGACCGGAATTAAGGCGGCCATCGCTCAAGATATCGCGCGGCACGAAGCGGTTTTGCGCAGTCTCTATTCGAATGGGTTGATCATTGCGGGGGCATTCACGTTCTTACCGGGACGCACGATGAATCAGGTGCTGTTCGGAGAACCGTCGCAGCTTGGCTGGGTGGTGATCGCGGCATTTTTCGGGCTGGTCGCGCTGCGTGTGTTCCTGCCACGGCTGGGTCAATGGGGCTGGGCATGAAGTTTGTCGAAATTTGCCCTTGCCCCCGATTGCGACCTTCGCTAATCACCCGCCTACCAAGTCAAGACAGTGCGGTCGTGGCGGAATTGGTAGACGCGCAGCGTTGAGGTCGCTGTGGGGTAACTCCCGTGGAAGTTCGAGTCTTCTCGACCGCACCATATCATTCAGACAACCTACTGAAATTCCTTCGAAATTTAACATCGGAGGAGACATTTGTTTCACACATTCAGTACACAATCTACCGTTCAGGAACCTATTTCTATAATCGTCGTGTGCCCAAACATGCGGTTGGAACCTACGGTTCATACATTCGGCAAGCCCTGTCCAAAGACCCAGATGAAGCCCAAGCCTATGCGGAACGTCTGAGTAATGTTCTTGAGGCCTCATGGAGTCATGGCACATGCAAAGCACCAGTTGACGTTGTGGCGGTGGTTGAGAGCTTCAAACCAAGGTTGGTCATGCTGTCAGAGATGGCAGAGGAATATCTGTCACTGAGGAAGATCGACCAGGCACCGCCAAGGGTAGCTTTGGACACGTTCCTCATGTTGGCTGGTGACAGGGAGGTGATTCAGTACACCCGTGAGGATGCAAAACTGTTCGTTCGTCACTTGGTTATGAAAGGAAACAAGACAGCGACGATCAGACGAAGGATCACCAGTCTTTCAGCAATCCTGAACTATGCGTACTCAGAGCTTGATCTGGACAAGCGGAACCCCTTCACTAGGTTGATGATCCAGGGAGAGGGCGAGGACAAGCACAAGAGGGGCACGTTTACCAATGAACAACTCAAGCAGGGATACGACAAGGCTCTGTCCTCTGGCAGTACGGTGAAGCTCCTGATGCCTTTGTTGGGTGAAACGGGGTGTCGTTTGGCAGAGATTGTTGGTTTGAGAATGGAAGACATCGACCTTGAGAAAAACCTAATTCACATACGCCCAAACACGGCAAGACGGTTAAAGACACCGAACTCGACACGAACACTTCCTTTGTTGGGATACGCCAAGTTGGCCATGGTGAAGGCGACTCGGCATTCAGATGGTGAATGGTTGTTCCCGCGATACATCAAGGATGGCACCTGCAAGGCCACACACGCGTCAAACGCGCTGAACAAGTGGTTGAAACAGGACTTTGATGGACTG
>CANNCS010000201.1 GCA_947503115.1 uncultured Marivita sp. | reverse complement strand
GATGCGCAGATGGCGCTGCGCTGGACCGCAGCCGGCATGCTCGAAGCAGGCAAGGGCTTTCGCCGTCTCAAAGCCTATGTCATGCTGGGAACAAAACGTATGGCGATCGTGGAAGCGTCAGCGAAGGTCGGGGCTGCTATTCTCGATGCGTGGGCGCAGGGAACCAGTCAGGGTGACTTGGGTCCCGTCGAGATACTGTCCCTTCTGACCACACGGCACCGCCGAGCCTCACCACCGTCTCTTTCCGAGCAACCGCGCATGTCGCTTCAGACCCGGCGCGACTATCACGAGTTTCTGACCACACCGATCATCCGCCAGGCACTGACAGTTGTCATTCCAGAATATGATGAGGTGGCACCGGTCCTCACCAAACCGGTGCGCCCGGGCCTGCATGGTCTGGCGCAGGGCTCGTTGCTGCAAGCCTATGCATTGACGGTGGCGATCGGTCGGGTCGCCGACAATCCGGTCGATCAGGCGATCTCGATCTTGCTGAAGGGCGACGTGGATGGACAAGAGCGCGTTCGCGAGGCGCTCCGCTCATGGCCTCTCTCTTTGAGGAGACGCATCTCGGCCCGGTTCTGGCGCGCTGAGCGCGACGAGAGGGAACGCCAGACTGCGGAAAAAGCCGCGAGACAGCGCCAGTCTCGCAAATACCGACGCATCCAGTCTCATAAATACCGCTCCAGAATCTCATGAACCCTGGTTCGTTTTTCAGGGAAGTGTTTGAATCTCATGAATTCCGGTCATCCGACAGAATCCACCCATGAAACTAAAACAACACTGACATGCCGCTAAGTATGTCCGATAATGCAAACTTATTGGACATAATTATAGCATGCAGATTGAGGCGTTTTATGGGAATAATTTATTGCCAAAGCGCCGTTATTGTTTACAAGTTTCTGCATGAAGCACGCGAAAAACTTGGTTACCACCACTGACCGAGGGTTACCGAACCTCCCGCCTTGGGTAACGAGGGCTTCTGGCCAAGATATTGAAGAAGTGATATTTTCTTCGGGTGCAGCGCTTTCTTGCCTTCATCAAATTCTAATCGATGATCGTGTCCCGATGACCTTGCTTCGAGACCGGCTTGCCATGAAATCTGCAGAGGCGACCATGGTGTTTTCTGGGCGGCCAGAGCGCTCAGGTGACCTCAGAGATGCTGTTTGCCTGATGAAGCCGGGTGATCTGCCAGGCCCGGCGGGTGAAGTCTTCCTGACTTGGCGCCGCGCGGTCGAACGCCCAATCTCGTTGGCCGGTCTACGTCGGGCATTCCCAAGCCATGATCCAGTTCAACTGGCAGACTGGTTGGATGCGGGGCAGGGCGGCCCAGTTTCGAAGGCGGCCTGTGTTTTGGAATTGATCCTCGATGATGCCCCGAGAGATGACGTGACTGCCTTGGTGCTCGCGGATGCTGTTTTGGCGCGTGCGTTGGGGTGGGATCACCTGATCCCGATATTGACGCACGGCCTGAAACGATCTGACCTCCCAAAAAGGGGAGGTGACCTGAGGCTGACCTGTCACCGCGCAATTGTCTTGGGATGCATTGAGGCCGTCCGGATGGCCCGTGACCTTGCCCGTCGGGCGGCACATTTGAAGTCCTTGGTACCTAAGCTGCGGGCCAAGCAGGCGGCACAGGCGGCCGAGATGTTTTTGACGTGCGATGCTGTCACACCAGGGGCACTTCCTCTTCCAGATCGTTCCGCTCGACGCCTCTGTGATCGCCTTGTGGCTCTTGGGGCCATTCGAGAACTGACCGGTCGGGATGTGTTCCGGATCTACGGGCTCTGACATGGCGCGCGCTCAAACCAGTGAAAACATCGACCGAGAGTTGGATAATCTCCAGCCAGAGTTACGATGGAGCGAATGGATGCGCCGGATCGAGGCGGTTCTTTTTGCAAGTGCATCGCCGGTGCCACGCGAAGCCTTTGCCCGGATCGTGGGGCAGGGGGCTTCTGTTGACCTGCTGATTGAAGATTTGGCGGCCAGTTTTGAAGACAGAGCTTTCGAGATTGTTTCGGTGGCCGGGGGCTGGATGTTCCGGACTCGCCCGTCATATGCGCCTGTCATCCACGCAGCCGCTGACGTTGGAGAACAGCGGATCGATTTGAGCAAGTTTGACACCGCTGTGCTGGCCGCCATTGCATACCATCAGCCCATCACCCGCGAGGGCTTGGCTGGCATTTTCGGAAAAGAGATCAGCCGGGATTTGATTGGCCGCCTGAATGCTCAAGGGTTGATCGGGACAGGGCCGAGGTCACCAAAACGTGGGGCTCCGTTCACTTTTGTGACCACCCGAAGGTTTCTGGAGGTGTTCGGACTGGAAAGCTTGCACGACTTACCAGACAGGGAAGCCCTTGATGATGCGGGCTTGTCTATTAGCGAATGAAGCTTCCTGTGCCCGAAAAAATAATTACGGCAGTAGTGTCTCGTAGACAGGTGCCAAAATCGCCAATCTCAGCTCAATCGCCCGTTCTGCCTATAGCGACCTGTTAAGGCTCGCCAAGGATGGCATGGTCGCCAAAGTTCGCGGCTCAGTCCAGAAGAGGGTCGTAGACGGCAAAACCTATTGGTATTCGAAGGAACCGATCGGGACCGGTTCCAAATGGTGGTATATTGGCCCTGATACGAGGAGATTAGGTACCTACTGCAACGCAGGGGCCTTGTTGCACAAATCGGATGAGGGATTCACTGCGTGAATCCAGCATGATAGCAGGAGGTCATGAGCAGTTGGGCCCCTACAAAGTACAAGACCACGAACTGGTCGGCTTACAATGAAGCACTCCGGCAACGCGGATCGCTGACGATCTGGTTTGATCCCGAGATGGTTTGGAGACCGGCGCCGACGGGGAAGCGCGGGCGACAGCCGAGTTTCAGCGACGCTGCGATCCAGACTTGTTTGACCATGAAGGTGCTGTTCGGCATGCCGTTGCGGCAGACGACCGGGTTCGTCGAAAGCCTTTTGCGCCTGGTCGGGTTGGACTGGCGGGTGCCGGACTTCAGCACCTTGTGCCGCCGCCAGCGGAGGTTGAACGTGGCCATCCCTTACCGTGGCGGCACGGGCCCGCTGAACCTGCTGATCGACAGCACCGGCATCAAGGCCGAGGGCGAAGGCGAGTGGAACGCGCGCAAGCACGGCGGCCCCAAGCGGCGCATCTGGCGAAAGATACACATTGGAATTGATGCGCAAACGCTGGAGGTCCGGGCGGTCGAGATCACCGGCAGCAACATCGGCGACGCGCCCATGTTGCCCGAACTGCTCGACCAAATCCCACCAGACCAGGATGTCGGATCGGTAACCGCTGACGGAGCTTACGACACGCGCAAATGCCATGATGCGATTGCCGCACGTGGCGCACATGCCGTCATCCCACCCCGCAAAAACGCCAAGCCCTGGAAGCCCACAAGCACCGGCGCCATCGCCCGAAACGAGGCGGTGCGTGCGTCCCGCTATCTGGGCAAGACGTTGTGGCTACGTTGGTGCGGATACCACCGTCGGAGCCGTGTCGAGGCAAAGATGAACTGCATCAAGTTACTCGGCCAATCCCTCATGGCTCGCGACTTCGATCGCCAAGTCGCCGAACTGCAGGTCCGCATCGCCGTGCTGAATGGCTACACCGCGCTCGGCATCCCCGTCACTGTGGCCGTGGGATAAGTCCGTCCGGGGTCCCTAAGTTCGCACACTACACGACACAGGGCGCATTTCGCCAATTTTAGGGGTGGTGCCGACCGGCGAGATGGATTCTGAACACGG
>CANNCS010000200.1 GCA_947503115.1 uncultured Marivita sp. | reverse complement strand
CCATGGAATCAGAGCGCGGGCGAGCTGGGAACCTCAGAAATCCCTAATGAGTCAGAAGCCAGCCCCTTTGGTATCAAACCCAAATAGTCAGGTGTCCGGGCACTTGCAGTGGTCGCGCGACTTCCTGTCGAAAACCGAGGTCTGGGGCTTTCGCATGGACCAACCCCAGCATATCGTGGTGCCATGGCTGATCCCCGATTCATTCACCTGCGCGTCCATTCCGAATATTCGTTGTTGGAAGGGGCGATGCGGCTCAAGAAGTTGCCCGATCTCTGTTCGGTCAAGGGCATGCCTGCCGTTGCGCTGACAGACACCAACAACCTTTTTGCCGCGCTCGAATTTTCGGTTGGTGCGGCAGGGACTGGCATTCAGCCGATCATCGGCTGTCAGGTTGATTTGCGGGTCGCCGAACCCGTGCCGGGCGAACGGGCAAAGCCGCCTGCGCCTGTGGTTCTGCTGGCGCAAACCGAGGTTGGTTACGAGCACCTGATGAAGCTCAACTCGTGCCTGTATCTGCGGCGCGACGGGGAATTGCCGCATGTCACGTTGGATGAGTTGGCACAGCACAGCGAAGGTGTGATCTGCCTGTCCGGTGGGCCGGACGGGGCGGTGGGGCGCGTCTTGCAGCAAGGCAATCGCGGCGCGGCTGAGGCGTTGATGCACAGGTTGGCCGAGATGTTCGGCGATCGGCTTTATGTCGAATTGCAGCGCCACCCGGGCGAAAACGGTCTGCCCGAGAGCGAACGCCTGACCGAAAGGCCGTTTGTCGAAATGGCCTATGCGATGGGGCTGCCGCTGGTGGCGACCAACGATGTGTATTTCCCGAAATCCGACATGTACGAGGCGCATGATGCGCTGATCTGCATTTCTGAGGGCGCCTATGTCGACCAGCAGGAGCCGCGCCGCCGGTTGACGCCGCAGCATTACTTCAAATCGCCGCAAGAGATGGCGACGCTTTTTGCCGATCTGCCGGAAGCCATCGAAAACACGGTGGAAATCGCACAACGCTGTGCCTTCATGGCGTATCGGCGTGATCCCATCTTGCCGAAATTTGCGGATGACGAGGTCGAAGAGCTTAAGCGGCAGGCGCGCGAAGGCCTGAAGGACCGGCTTGCGGTGATCCCGCATGCGGCCTCGGTCGAGGATTATGAAAAACGGCTCGAATTCGAGCTGGGCATCATCGAAGGCATGGGGTTCCCCGGATACTTCCTGATCGTTGCCGACTTTATCAAATGGGCCAAGGATCATGATATTCCGGTGGGGCCGGGGCGGGGGTCTGGTGCGGGTTCACTGGTGGCTTATGCGCTGACCATCACCGACCTTGATCCGCTGCGCTATCAGCTTCTGTTTGAACGCTTTCTCAACCCGGAACGTGTGTCGATGCCGGACTTCGACATCGACTTCTGCATGGATCGCCGCGAAGAGGTGATCCGTTATGTGCAGGACAAGTACGGCACTGACAAGGTTGGTCAGATTATCACGTTTGGTGCGCTTCTGTCCAAGGCGGCGGTGCGCGATGTAGGGCGCGTGTTGCAAATGCCATATGGGCAGGTCGACCGCTTGTCGAAGATGATCCCGGTGGAAGGTGTAAAACCCGTCAGCATCGAAAAGGCGCTGATTGACGAACCCCACTTGCGCGAGATGGCGCGCGAGGAAGAGGTGGTGGACCGGCTTTTGACTTACGGTCAACAAGTTGAGGGCCTGTTGCGAAACGCCTCGACGCACGCGGCGGGGGTGGTGATCGGGGACCGCCCGCTGGACGCGCTGGTGCCGCTTTACCAAGATCCGCGCTCGGACATGCCGGCGACCCAGTTCAATATGAAATGGGTGGAACAGGCCGGGCTGGTGAAGTTCGACTTTCTTGGTCTCAAGACCCTGACGGTGATCCAGTACGCGCTGGACATGATTTTTAAGTCGCATCGGGATCTGCACATCGCCGCGGACGGTACAGAGCTGTACCAACCTGCCGAGGGGGCTGCGAACGATATCGGCCATATCCCGTTGGATGACGAGGCCACCTACAAGCTTTATGCTGCCGCCAAAACTGTCGCGGTGTTCCAGGTGGAAAGCTCGGGCATGATGGATGCGCTCAAGCGCATGAAACCCACCTGTATCGAAGACATCGTGGCGCTCGTGGCGCTGTATCGTCCCGGCCCGATGGAGAACATTCCGACCTATTGCGAGGTCAAGAACGGTCTCAAGGAACGGGAATCCGTACACCCGCTGATTGACCACATCCTTGAGGAAACGCAGGGCATCATCGTTTACCAGGAACAGGTGATGCAGATCGCGCAGGTCATGGCGGGCTACAGCCTTGGCGGCGCCGACTTGCTGCGCCGCGCGATGGGTAAAAAGATCAAAGAGGCGATGGACGCCGAACGCCCCAAATTCGAAAAGGGTGCGGCCGAGAATGGCGTCGAGGCTAAGAAAGCCTCCGAGGTTTTTGACCTGCTGGAAAAGTTCGCCAACTATGGCTTCAACAAATCCCACGCCGCCGCCTATGCGGTGGTCAGCTACCAGACGGCATGGCTGAAGGCGAACCACCCGGTCGAGTTCATGGCCGGGGTGATGAACTGCGATATTCATCTTACAGACAAGCTCGCGGTCTATTTCGAAGAGGTGAAGAAAGGCTTGAGCCTACCTTGGGTACCGCCTTGTGTGAACCGATCTCAGGCGATGTTCGATGTGCAGGACGGGGCGCTGGTTTATGCGCTGGGCGCGCTCAAGAACGTTGGTGTCGAAGCGATGAAGCTGGTCGTCGACGGGCGGGGCGATAAACCATTTGTTAACCTTTTCGACGTCGCCCGCCGCGTGGATTTGAAGCGCGTCGGCAAGCGCCCGCTGGAAATGCTTGCCCGCTCTGGTGCGTTTGATCAGTTGGACCGCAACCGCCGACGCGTGTTCGAAAGCCTTGATGCGCTGGTCGGGTATTCCGCAGCGATCCACGAACAACGCGCCTCGGCGCAAGTGTCTTTGTTTGGCGAAGCAGGCGATGACCTGCCAGAACCGCGCCTGTCGCCCGTGTCCGATTGGCTGCCTGCCGAACGTCTTTCGGAAGAGTTCAAGGCGGTGGGTTTTTACCTGTCGGGCCATCCGCTTGACGACTACATGACCGCGCTCAAACGCAAAGGCGCGATGACGCTGGATGATGTGCTGGCCAAAGCACAAAACGGGCCCTGCGTGGTCAAGATGGCGGGGGTCGTCGCGGGGCGGCAGGAACGCAAGTCGGCACGCGGCAACCGCTTTGCCTTTGCCCAACTCAGCGACCCGACCGGGGCATATGAGGTCACCCTGTTCTCGGACACGCTTGAGGCGGCGCGCGATCATCTGGAGACCGGATCAAAGGTCATGATCACCGTTGAGGCGACACTTGAGTCCGATCAGCTCAAACTGCTAGGGCGATCTGTCGCCCCGGTGGATATTGCCGTGGCCGATGCTGTCAGCATGGGATTGCGCATATTTGTCGACGAGATTGATGTCGTCCCACACGTGGCCTCGGTGCTAACTCGCGCAGCGGATCAATTGCCGAAGGCTGGCAAGGGTCCGATCCGTATCTGTTGCCTCAATGCGCCGGGCCTACCCGGTGAAGTCGATGTGGCACTGGCGCACGAGTTCCCGGTGACGCCGGAAATCAAGGGCGCGATCAAGTCACTGGGCGGCGTGCTCGACGTCGAAGAATTGTAATCCTCGCAAGACGTATTGTGGTGAGCGGTTTGCTGGACGGGAAGTACGGGTCTCGCTAGTGTTCCCCGCCTGACATAGGATTCCCAACGCTGCTGCGTCGTGGCATGATTGGCGGATGAGACGCTCCGAC
>CANNCS010000199.1 GCA_947503115.1 uncultured Marivita sp. | reverse complement strand
CAGGGAACGCCGTGCGCTGGACGCGCTCGATGAAATCCGCGGAAACAGGTAAGAAGCGTCAGACTCGGAGCACTAGGATATTAGTTGAGGGTGCTGGCTGAATTGCCCCCTGGTCTGTGAAGAAATTGGGGGGAACATGGCGCTACTGGATGAGAATCGGCTGTTTTCGCCCGATCCGGTTTTGCGTGGGCTGTCTCGTTCACTTTACGATTCAGTCCGCGATCTGCCGATCATCAGCCCACATGGGCATACAGACCCGCAATGGTTTGCCGAGAACGCCCCGTTTCCCGATCCGGCACGTTTGTTCGTGACACCGGATCACTACGTGTTCCGCATGTTGCATTCGCAGGGTGTCCTGCTTGAAGCACTGGGCGTTCCCCGCTCCGATGGGGGCGAGACCGAAGAAGACCCCCGCGCGACCTGGCGGCTGTTTGCATCGCACTACCACTTGTTTCGGGGCACCCCGACGCGCCTTTGGATCGATCACGCATTGCAAGACGTATTCGGCATCACCGACCGCCTTTCGTCCCAGACCGCCGATGTCATCTATGATCGGATCGACGATTGCCTGAAGCAAGATGCGTTCCGACCCCGTGCGCTGTTTGAGCGATTCAACATCGAGGCGATCTCGACCACCGAAAGCGCGATTGATGATCTGAAATGGCATCGGATAATCCGCGACAGTGAATGGGACGGCAGGGTGATTACCGCCTACCGACCCGATGCAGTGGTCGACCCGGAGTTTTCGGGGTTTGCCGAAAATGTCGAAAAGCTTGGGGAAATGGCGGGTGAGGATGCCACGACGTGGCAAGGTTATTTGGCCGCCCATCGCAATCGCCGCGCCTATTTTAAAGAATTCGGGGCTACATCTTCGGATCATGGCCACGCCACTGCCCGCACCGAAGACTTGCCACAGAACGTGGCGGCGGCGCTGTTCGACAAGGCGTTGCGTGATGTCTGCACCGAAGATGAGGCCGACGCTTTCCGTGGTCATATGCTGACCGAGATGGCGCGTATGAGCCTTGATGATGGTCTTGTTCTGCAAATCCATCCGGGGTCTGCTCGCAACCAGTCCGACGGGATCATGGCGCGGTTCGGGCGGGACAAGGGATACGACATCCCAACGCGCACTGATTACGTCCATGCGCTGCGACCGCTGCTTAATGCGGTGGGAGAGCGGTCGGATCTGACGATCATTCTTTTCACGCTGGACGAGACATCCTACGCCCGCGAATTGGCGCCCTTGGCGGGTGTCTATCCTGCTCTGAAACTGGGGCCGCCCTGGTGGTTCCATGACAGCTACGAAGGCATGACGCGGTTCCGCGAAATGGTGACGGAAACCGCCGGGTTCTACAACACGGTTGGGTTCAACGACGACACCCGCGCATTCTGCTCCATCCCCGCGCGTCACGACGTGGCACGGCGGGTCGATTGCGCGTTCTTGGCCAACCTGATCGCCACGGGACGGCTGGCAGAGGACGAAGCCTTCGAGGTCGCTCATGACCTAGCATATCGGCTTGCAAAGCAAGCTTATCGGCTTTGACCACTACAATGGGACCGACACCATGAGCCGCGCCAAAACACTTGAGGCGGACACGCTGGCCGGTGTCGCTGGTGTCTCGGCTTGCGACGTGAGTTTTCTTTCGTCGGACATGTACATCATGGCCATTCCGACTGTCGTTGCGGTGCCGATGAGCTTCGCCTTGATCCAGATGTGACGCCAATCCAACACGAATTTCTCTGACCTGAAAGGCCTGACACCATGTTAAAGACCCAAACCCGCCACGCGATTGACCCAGCAACTGCCAAGACGCTGGATACCGATCAGCTGCGGGCGCATTTCCACGTTGGTGGCTTGTTTGCAGAGGGAGAGATTAACCTTGTCTACACGCATTACGACCGGTTGATCCTAGGCTCTGCGGTGCCCGCGGGCGACAGTCTTACCCTAGATGAGGTAAAGGCAGCTGGCACGCCCTGCATTCTAGACCGCCGCGAAATGGGGGTGCTGAACATCGGTGAGGCCGGGCCTGTGACAGTCGGCGACACGACCTAGGAAATCGGCACTGGCGAAGTGCTCTACATTGGCATGGGGTCTGGGCCAGTGACATTCGGCGGCAACGGGCGGTTCTATGTGCTATCCGCCCCGGCGCATCAGGCATATCCGACGCGGCTTATCACGCTGGCCGAGGCGCGACGCGTAGAAATGGGCGCACGGGAGACGGCGAACGAACGGGTGATTATCCAGTTCCTGCATCCCGAAGTGTGCCAAAGCTGCCAGCTTTTGATGGGCTACACGCAATTCGCGGAAGGGTCTGTCTGGAACACTATGCCCGCGCATCTGCATGATCGCCGGATGGAGGCCTATCTCTATTTTCAACTGCCGGAAAACCAGCGCGTCTTCCATCTCATGGGCGAGCCATCCCAGACACGTCACATCGTCATGGCCAATGAGGAAGCGGTGATCTCGCCACCTTGGTCGATCCATGCGGGGGCGGGCACGGCGTCTTACACGTTCTGCTGGGCGATGGCGGGGGATAATGTCGATTTCACCGATATGGATATGGTTGCGATGGAGGATTTGCGGTGAAGGCCTTTTCCCTGACGGGACGCCGCGCGCTTGTGACCGGTGCCAACACTGGCATTGGGCAAGCGATTGCCATCGGTCTGGCCGAGGCTGGGGCCGAGGTTGTTTGTGCCGGGCGTCGGGCCTGTGACGAGACCGTCGCAGCAATCACCAAGGCGGGAGGGACCGCGTCTTCGATGCTGGTAGACTTCGCTGATCCGATGGCAGGGCAAGAGCTATTCGATGGTCAACCGATCGACCTGCTTATCAACAACGCGGGTATCATCCGCCGCGCCGATGCGGTCGACTTTTCCGAGGCTGATTGGGACGCTGTGATGGACGTGAACCTCAAGGCGCTGTTCTTTACCACGAAGGCTTTTGCCAAGGCGGCGCTGGCGCGGGATGGGACCGGTGCTGTGGTGAATATCGCATCTCTGCTGTCGTTTCAGGGCGGCATCCGCGTGCCGTCTTATACTGCGTCAAAACATGGTGTGGTTGGGCTGACCAAGCTGCTGGCGAACGAATGGGCGGCAAAGGGCATCAACGTTAACGCTGTCGCACCGGGGTATATCGAAACCAACAATACCGAAGCTTTGCGCAACGATCCCGACCGGAATCAAGCGATCCTTGACCGCATTCCGGCAGGTCGCTGGGGTCAGGCTGAAGATATTGCCGGGGCTGCCGTATATCTATGTACGCCTGCCGCCCGCTATGTGCATGGCGCGGTTCTGAACGTGGACGGTGGCTGGCTTGCCCGCTGACCTGACGTATCAACCGAAAACCGGCATTGTCCATCTGGGTCTTGGTGCGTTTTTCCGGGCCTTTGGTTGCGTTTTCATCCAAGATGCGATGGCCGCCAGAGGTGGAGAATGGGGCATCTTGGGTGTTTCCCTGCGTAGTCCCGATACGCGGGATGCGTTGCGCGGGCAGAATTGGGCCTATTCGTCGGTTTCGCTCGCACCCGAGGGGGAACAGGCGCGCTGGATCACCGTTCTGAATGACGTTTTGGTCGCGCCCGAAGACCCCGACGCAGTGCTGGCCGCGATGGCGAAACCGGACGTAAGGATCGTGACGCTGACGGTCACCGAAAAGGGTTATTGCCACAACCCAGCGACCGGCGCGTTGAATATCGATCATGCCGATGTCCAGCACGATTTGACCCATGATCTGCCTGTGTCTACCCTTGGCTTTCTAGTGTTCCCCGCCTGACATAGGATTCCCAACGCTGCTGCGTCGTGGCATGATTGGCGGATGAGACGCTCCGAC
>CANNCS010000198.1 GCA_947503115.1 uncultured Marivita sp. | reverse complement strand
CCGTGTTCAGAATCCATCTCGCCGGTCGGCACCACCCCTAAAATTGGCGAAATGCGCCCTGTGTCGTGTAGTGTGCTTTTGTGTCGGGTATTTTCTTTAATTTATTGTTTTTAATGTGTAATTTAGAATATATTCATATCAAAAGATATTTCTCGCCGACGCGATTTTTCGGATCCAGTCGCTGAACTGGAGACCCGGAGGACAGCGTCCTTCTTTGTCATCGGCCAGTGGGTCATTGGAAGAATTGCGGGCGCTGATGCGCGCTCGTGTGCGTCAGTTGCGTTGGCCCTGAGTGTAGATGATGTCGTGCGTGGGCGACATCATCTTGAAGGAACGGTGTTTGCGTTTTTCGGCAATTGGGCAACCCAACTTAGCGAACAATTCCGCCGTTTCATGCAGGCATGGTGGTCAATGTCGTGACCAAGACTTACACTTTCACCAACGCTGTCCTTGAAGTCTGTAACATGACCAATCCCAACGGAAACCTTGCCGCGCAGTCGGTTGAACATCACGTTGCACTCAAGGGGAAGGCTACACCGTCTGAGGCGACCCGTTGGAACGAGGCTGCAGCGTATTACGGGCGTACCGAACAGTGTTTTTATCCCGAACCCGAGGCATTCGTCGCTGTCCTCAGCAGCGACCAATTGGCAGCAATGACCATAAATGCTCGCGACGAGGTCTGGCCAACGGTTCTCAAAGATATGGGTGACGATTGGGTGTAGGGCATTCTCAACAAGGTTGCCGCTGGCGGCACCTGAGCCAAGTAAGGGCGGGGTGGCTTATGCGCCCTGTTGCGTCGACATGAAATCGCAGATCGGACCCATGGAAACTGACTATGCCATAATCGGAGGCGGGGTTGTTGGCCTGTCGGTCGCCTGGGGGTTACTCCGGCGCGGGCGGACGGTCACCGTGATTGACGGCGATGACGGGTCGTTCCGGGCCAGCCGTGGAAATTTCGGGCTAGTGTGGGTGCAATCCAAAGGGATGAAGCAACCCCGCTACGCCCAATGGTCTCAGCAATCGGCATCAATCTGGGCCGAATTCGCAAATGAGCTAGGTGACAATACGGGCTTTGTTGTTCCGCTAGAGCAAAAGGGCGGCCTAGACCTGCATTTCTCGGAGGAAACACTTCACGCAACTGTCGAGCAATACGAGAATTTGAAACAGCGGTTGGGCGGGGATTATCCGTTCGACGTACTGGGCCACAATGCACTGCGCAAAGAAGAACCCCATATCGGCCCCAAAGTGGTTGGTGCGATCCTGCATCATCAGGACGGCCACGCGAACCCGCTTAAGCTGTTGATGGCGCTGGCGGCAGATGTGCGCCGCCTTGGTGGTCGGGTTGTCACAGGGAAAACTGTAACAGAGGTCACCAAACCAGACGTGTTTCGCGTCACCTGTTCGGATGGAGCGACGCTGGGCGCGTCGAAGGTTGTTCTTTCGGCAGGGCTTGGCGCTGCGCTGCTTGGGCCAAGGATGGGCTTCCGAGCGCCTATTCGTCCGCAGCGCGGACAAGTTCTGATCACTGAAAAACTTCCCAAGTTGATCAACCGTCCGTCCCTTATCGCGCGTCAAGTCGATGAAGGCGGTATTCAGATTGGTGCCACCAACGAAGAGGTCGGCGCTGATGATCGTGTCACCCAACGGGGGCTGTCCGGTCTCGCTGCTGAAGCGATTGCGGCCTATCCGGCGCTTTCCAAGGCACAACTTGTCCGTTCTTGGGGAGCGCTGCGTGTACTGTCGCCTGATGGCTTGCCGATTTATCAGGAAAGTGCTGACATGCCGGGAGCTTACATGGTGACCTGCCATAGCGGCATCACCCTTGCAGCCGCCCACGCGCGCCTTTTGCCAGATTGGCTTGAAGGGAGCGACACAGCACCTGATCTGGAGGCCTTCAGTGAAGCCCGTTTCGCCGTTTTTTGAATTGGACGATCTCACCTGTGTGGACGTGGTCTTCGACGGCAAAAAACTGTGCTTGCCTGATGGTGCAAATCTTGCCGCTGCCCTGCTCGCCGCGGGGGTCGCGGTGTTTCGATCGACACCCATGTCAGGCGCACCTAGAGCGCCGTTCTGCATGATGGGGGCGTGTTTTGACTGTCAGGTCGAAATTGATGGCGTGATGCGTCAAGCCTGCATGGTCAAAGTGTCGGACGGGTTGATTGTACACAAACCTCATAGCGCTGGGGGCAGCGATGGAGCGATTTGATCTGGCGGTCATCGGGGCCGGCCCGGCTGGTATGACAACCGCATCGCAGGCTGCGTCGCTCGGTTTGCGCGTGGCGCTTCTGGACGAACAGCCCCGTGCAGGGGGGCAAATCTATCGCGATGTAGACCGTGTGAAACCCGCACGTGCTGCGATCTTGGGCCAGGACTATACGTACGGCAAAAGACTGACGTATCAACTGGCTCGCGAAAGCCTCGTTCATTTCACAGGGGCAATGGTCTGGTCTATCGAAGACGGGTTCCGCGTCTTCTTCACCAAAGCTGGCAATGGAGCAAAAGTTGTTGCGGATAAGGTGGTGCTTGCCACCGGCGCGCTAGAGCGCCCCATGCCTGTTCCCGGATGGACGTTGCCCGGTGTCATGACGGCAGGGGCAGGGCAGATCCTACTCAAACAATCCGGGGTCTTGGCGCGCAACGCTGTACTGGTCGGGTCTGGCCCACTTCTTTATCTGACCGCGGCACAAATGGTGCGGGCGGGGTCGCCCCCGGTCGCGCTAATCGAAACCCAAACTCGCGCCGATCTGATCTCAGCCATGCGCCATTTGGGCGGCGCGATGCGCGGCTGGCAGTATTTGATAAAGGGGCTTCGGTTGCTTTCCGAAATCATACGCGCCGGAGTGCCGCGTTATGTCAGCGCCACAAACATCGCAATTGAAGGGCAAGATACAGCTGAAGCGATCTCCTTCGCCACGGATGGGAAACAACATCGTATCGCCTGTAGTACGGTCTTCTTACATCACGGGATTGTGCCAAACACACAGGCGGCACGATCCCTTGGGGCAATTCATTGCTGGGACGACAGACAAGCCTGTTTTACGCCAAAGCTGGATGAGTGGTGCAGAACAAATGTGCGGGGTTTGTATGTCGTGGGCGATGGTGGCGGTATCGCAGGAGCAAAAGCGGCCGAAATCTCTGGTCGCTTGGTTGCACTGAAATTAGCCGAAGAGACGGGGTATCTGCCCGTGGCCGAACGGGACAGTCGCGCAAGACTGCTACGCTCCGCGCTGGTGCGGGAACACGCTGTTCGCCCGTTTCTGGATGTCGCCTATCCGCCGTATGCGGCAGCGCTTACACCCGACGATGATACTATCGTCTGTCGATGTGAGGAAGTCACTGCGGGTGACATTCGCGGCTATGCAAAACTGGGCTGCCGAGGTCCGAACCAAGCCAAAGCGTTTGGTCGCGCTGGAATGGGGTCGTGTCAGGGAAGGTATTGTGGTTTGACCGTAACTGCGCTGCTTGCGCAAGCGCATGGGCAAACTCCGGATGACACGGGGTATTACCGCATCCGACCGCCGCTCAAGCCGGTAACGCTGGGCGAACTCGCGGCAATGAGCGATCCAGAGCATGATGTAGGGGCCAAGACGTCTTTTTAAATCGGAGCTTTTATCAGGATGGGGGCTTGCGATGCTGACAAGAAGACGTTGGCGGGTAATACGAACAGTCCTGCGCGCGAAAGCACCGAACTAGGCTCAGGACTCATGGCCAATAGATGATGATAGCTGCGAAGGCGATTGCTGAAAGGGATACCTTGGAACACCTGCCCTAACGGGGCGCGACACGCCTACTTTCTTTTATACCAAGGGCTGCGATCATTGACCCACTTTCGCCCAATCTCTGGTTCCGATTGACGTGATGACGTCCGGTAGG
>CANNCS010000197.1 GCA_947503115.1 uncultured Marivita sp. | reverse complement strand
CTACCGGACGTCATCACGTCAATCGGAACCAGAGATTGGGCGAAAGTGGGTCAATGATCGCAGCCCTTGGTATGAGATGGGACGACTTTCAATGATCATCACGTCATTGACGCAACAGACCTTGAACCGCCATGCAGCGCGGGCGCTGGACATTCTGGATCGGTATTGGAAAGACCTCTCTCGCGACAGTGACATACCGCTGTGGTCCATGGTTGATCCCGGAGCGTTTCAGGATGCGCTGGATCACGCATTTCTTGCCGAACGTTATGGCCGTTGCCACGCCCGCATCCGGGTCGCGGGTGGCGCCGTTGCCGACATGTGTGGGACAGATTGCGATGGACTTCCATTGAGCCTGTGGATCCGCCAAGACTACCGCGCCGCATTTAATGACGCGCTGCAAAGGTGTTGTGAACACCGCCATGCGGTTGCGCTGGAGCTTGTTGCGGACATAGATATCTGCGCCCGCATGGTGCTGTACCCCCTGCGCGACACCACGGGGCGGGTGACGCAAATCCTAGGCGGATTGGCCCCAGTCAGCGATGCATCCCAAAAAGCGGGACCGTTTGGACTTGCTCGGATCACCACTCACGCGACCCCGGCCACCAAGGCAACCTTGCGTCTGGTCGTCGACAACACCTGACAAGGAACGCGATTAGGGCAAACAAACGTTGGCTTTGTTCGCCAAGCGGAGATCAGACAGGAAAATCGTCCCAACAGCTTTTGCTCTGTTCCTGCTGGACCCAGCCTCGCTTCAAAAACCACATTTGCCGGGGGCTATTGCCCAAAATGAAAAGGGCGGCCCCGCAGAGCCGCCCTTTTCCGAAATCAGTCCAGTCGATTAACCCGCTTTGGAGGCAACTTGTGCTTCGCGACGCGATGTCAGCTCTTCTGCCACGAGGAAAGCGAGTTCCAGCGACTGAGAGGCGTTGAGGCGCGGATCGCAGGCTGTGTGGTAGCGGTCGCTCAGATTCTCTTCGCTCACCGCGCGGACACCTCCGGTGCATTCGGTCACATCTTGACCGGTCATCTCGAAATGTACGCCACCGGGGACGGTGCCTTCGGCGTTGTGGATACCGAAGAACTCGCGCACCTCGCGCAGGACAAGATCAAACGGACGGGTCTTGTAACCTGTGGACGACTTGATCGTGTTGCCATGCATCGCATCGCAGACCCACGTTACGTTTGCGCCTTCTTCGGCGACGGCCTTGATCAAACGCGGCAAGTGCTCAACCACCTTGCCAGCCCCGAAGCGAGCAATCAGCGTCAGTTTGCCAGCCTCATTCTCGGGGTTCAGCTTGGCCATCAAAACCTTGAGGTCTTCAGCTGTGGTCGTCGGACCACATTTCAGACCCACCGGGTTCAGAACACCGCGCGCAAATTCCACATGCGCACCGTCGGGTTGACGGGTGCGGTCACCAATCCAGATCATGTGACCCGAGCCTGCCAACCATTTGCCAGAGGTCGAATCCTGACGCGTCAGAGCTTCTTCATACTCGAGCAGCAGCGATTCATGGCTGGTGTAGAAATCCACCGTTTGCAGCGATGGCTCGCGATCAGAATCAAGCCCAGCGGCCTTCATGAAGTCCAGGGTATCACCGATCCGGTTCGCCATGTCGCGGTACTTTTCCGATTCCTCGCGATCGGTAAAGCCCAGCGTCCACTGGTGGACCTGATGAACATCAGCATAGCCACCGGTCGAGAACGCGCGCAGCAGGTTCAGCGTTGCAGCCGCCTGAGTGTAGGCTTGCAACATCTTGCCGGGATCGGGAATTCGCGCTTCGGGCGTGAAGGCCAATTCGTTGATGATGTCACCACGGTAGCTGGGCAGTTCCACACCATCCACGACTTCGGTCGGAGCCGAGCGCGGTTTGGCGAACTGGCCGGCCATGCGGCCCACCTTGACCACAGGCACCTTGGCACCAAAGGTCAGAACCATCGCCATCTGCAACATCACCTTGAACGTGTCGCGAATGGAATTGGCGCTGAACTGGTCAAACGCTTCGGCGCAGTCGCCGCCCTGAAGCAAAAACGCATCGCCACGCGACGCCGCACCAAGGGCCTTCTTCAGCTTCCGCGCTTCGCCCGCAAATACGAGCGGCGGATACTTCGAAAGCTGGGCCTCAACAGCCTCAAGCTTTGCCTCATCCATATAGTCAGGCATCTGCACCCGCGGTTTTGCGCGCCAGCCTGATTTTTGCCACTCGGTCATCGTCTCTTCTCCGGTAAATCCAAGTAAGTTAGCGTTAGCGGACCCGCTATATAGAAACCACTCCGGTCTGACCAGTAAGGAATCGTCCCCTACGGCTTGACCCCGGGCGTCACTTCTGACCTTGTGACCTGCAACGTGCCGCAGAGCACAGCCGAAGGTCACTTGAATATGCTACCGACACGCCAGACCGTTGAACTTGATCACGTCCCAAGCCGGCCGCGTCGGTTTGTATTTGTCCTGCTGCCAGAATTCACCATGCTGTGCTTTGCCGCAGCAGTAGAGTCTTTGCGGATCGCAAACAGGATGGCGAACCGCAAACTTTATGACTGGACCATTGTCGGTGAAGGCGGAACAGAGATCACGTGTTCTGCGGGTGTGTCGTTCAGACTGGATTCAGACCTCATCGAAATGAACCGCGACGACGTCGTCATCGTTTGTGGCGGGATCGACGTACAAAAGGCCACCACTAAGCGTATCATCAACTGGCTACGCCGCGAAGCCAGACGCGGGCTGTCCATCGGCGGTTTGTGCACGGCGGCCTATTCTTTGGCGCTGGCTGGATTGCTGGACGGAAAACGCGCGACAATTCACTGGGAAAATCAGGACAGCTTTACCGAGGAATTCCCCGAGGTGACGCTGACCAAGTCAATCTTTGTGGTCGATGGCAGCCGCATCACAACGGCAGGTGGCACGGCATCCGTCGATCTGATGCTAAAGATGATCGCCGACGATCACGGCGAAGAACTGGCGGGGGCTGTTGCCGACCAGTTAATCTACAACTCGATCCGAACAGATCAGGACACCCAGCGACTGTCCGTGCCGACCCGCATCGGCGTGCGACATCCGAAACTGTCCAAAGTCATCCAAATGATGGAACAGAACATCGAAGAACCGATCAGCCCATCGGTCCTGGCGCAACAAGTCGGCATGTCGACCCGCCAATTGGAACGTCTGTTCCGGCGTTACCTAAGCCGCAGTCCAAAGCGGTACTATATGGAACTGCGCCTGCAAAAAGCGCGAAACCTGCTGATGCAAACCGATATGAGCGTGATTAACGTGGCGCTGGCATGTGGGTTTGCATCGCCGTCGCATTTCTCGAAATGCTACCGTGCGCATTACGAAACCACGCCCTACCGCGAACGCGGCGCGCACGCGTCGCGCCTATCTGTCTGACGCCGATTTTGGTCGACGAAAATCCAGGATGCATCCGCGTATGTCGCGGCGCGCCAGTTGCAAGTCAGTATCAACCGCAGATTCAAGGTCTTGAGCGACCCGAACTCCGCTTGTAAAGCGCCCCCATCCAAAGGGGAACGTCATGTCCGCCGCGCTCAAACTCGCTCTGGGAAGCCTGCTTGTGGGCGTTGTCGTGCTGGGCCTCAAGGCGTTGGCATGGCGCATCACCGGGTCAGTCGCGCTTTTGTCCGACGCGCTGGAAAGCACAGTAAACCTGACCACCGCCTTTGCCGCCCTGATCGCCATCCACGTGGCGCAGCGTCCGGCCGATGCCAATCACCCGTTTGGACACCATAAGGCAGAGTTTTTCAGCGCCGTTCTGGAAGGTGTGATGATCATCATCGCTGCACTTTTCATTCTGCGCGAAGCCTATACCGGCTTCCTCTCCCCCCGCGCCACACTACGCGACTCTGATCCTCAATTGCTTCTTGATGGCTAATTTCCTACCGAAGAATGGTATGCCCTCAAT
>CANNCS010000196.1 GCA_947503115.1 uncultured Marivita sp. | reverse complement strand
CCATGGAATCAGAGCGCGGGCGAGCTGGGAACCTCAGAAATCCCTAATGAGTCAGAAGCCAGCCCCTTTGGTATAAGCTGTGGCCTAGTAGTGTGGCGGGCGTTCATCACCCAGCACGACACCGCCTGATCCTTCGGACTCGCGTTCGGCTTCGCGCATCATGAGCATTTCGACCCGCGCGGTCAGGCGGTCGATTTCCTTGGCCTGTCGCGCCACGGTGTCGGACAGATCGTCGGTTATGCGCATCAGATGCGCGATGCGTTCTTCTAGAGCGGTGGTATCCATGACTCACAGATGTGCCGACCACGCGGCGATAGCAAGAGGCAATAGGTCCGCAAAGTGACCTATTGTTTCGCGCGCGAAACATTGGGTCCGATCCGGCCCATTTAATATTTTGTTAACTAACGTATCCATACGGGAGGTGCGGCTCTGCTTGCCCCCTCGGGTTCCAGCGTTTAGAGGAGGCGCGACACTCAAGCCCAGACGGGAATTGACCATGGCCAAAGAGAAAAAAGCCCCCAAGCCCAAGGCGCAGACGCCCAAGGGCTTCCGCGACTATTTCGGCACCGAAGTGACCGAACGCGCCGAGATGTTGGCGCAGATCGCCGGGGTCTATCATCGCTATGGGTTCGACGCTTTGGAAAGCTCGGCGGTTGAGACCGTTGAGGCGCTTGGCAAGTTCCTGCCGGATGTGGACCGCCCCAATGAAGGCGTGTTTGCGTGGCAAGAGGACGATGACGGTGACAAGGGCGACTGGCTTGCCCTGCGTTATGATCTGACTGCCCCTTTGGCACGGGTCTATGCCCAGCACCGCAATGATCTGCCGCTGCCGTATCGGCGTTACGCGATGGGGCCTGTCTGGCGTAATGAAAAGCCGGGGCCGGGGCGGTATCGTCAGTTTTATCAATGTGATGCGGACACGGTTGGGTCTGGTTCGGTTGCGGCTGATGCCGAGATTTGCGCGATGTTGTCCGACACTCTGGAAGTCGTGGGTATTCCGCCCGGGGATTACATCGTTCGAGTGAACAACCGGAAGGTTTTGAACGGCGTGCTTGAGGCCATGGGCCTGAATGACGACGCCCAACGTGACGCAGTTCTGCGCACCATCGACAAGTTCGACAAGGTTGGCGAAGCGGGTGTGCGCGAGTTGCTGGGCAAGGGGCGGCTGGATGCGTCTGGCGCCTATATCGACGGAGTGGGCCTAGGCGAAGCGCAAGCCGAGCCTGTTATCGCGTTCTTAACTTCCAAGGGCGAAACTGCCGCGCAGACGATCGAGAATCTGAAGGCGGCGGTTGGTGACAGCACGATTGGGGCGGAAGGTGTGGCAGAGCTTGAGCAGATCGCTGATCTGCTGGCTGCTGGCGGCTATGGGCCGGATCGCATCGTCATTGACCCATCCGTGGTGCGTGGCCTTGGCTACTACACGGGTCCGGTGTTCGAGGCCGAGCTTACCTTTGAGATCCTTGATGAAAAGGGCCGCAAACGGCAGTTCGGATCGGTCGCGGGCGGTGGGCGCTATGACGATCTAGTCAAGCGGTTTACCGGTCAGCCGGTCCCCGCCACGGGGGTCAGCATCGGTGTGGACCGGCTTTTGGCCGCGTTGCGTGAAAAAGGCCGGATTGGCAGTAAGACGCAGGGTCCGGTTGTGGTTACTGTCATGGACCGCGACCGCATGGGCGATTATCAGGCGATGGTGGCCGAACTGCGCAGCGCGGGTATCCGGGCCGAAGTCTATTTGGGCAATCCCAAGAATTTCGGCAACCAGCTGAAATACGCGGACAAACGCAATTCGCCTGTGGCCGTGATCGAAGGCGGCGACGAAAAGGCCAATGTTGTTGTGCAAATCAAGGATCTGATCCTGGGTGCCAAGATCGCGGAAAGCGCAAGTCTGGAAGAGTGGCAGGATCGTCCCAACCAGTTTGAAGTGCCACGCGATCAGCTTGTGTCCAAGGTTCGCGAGATCCTCGAAAGCTATTCCTGATGGCGCAAGACATTCCCTATAAGTCCCGCGTCAGGATCGAAGCTGAGGCTATCTGCGACGGGTTCATCTCTGCCGGGGCCG
The DNA here is from genome assembly GCA_947503115.1 of uncultured Marivita sp. Lineage (GTDB taxonomy): Bacteria > Pseudomonadota > Alphaproteobacteria > Rhodobacterales > Rhodobacteraceae > Marivita. The sequence goes on along the minus strand of CANNCS010000196.1, from coordinate 1,979 downwards.
CGCGGTTCGAGACCGACATCCTGCTGCAAGCCGAGGTTTTGCTGGATCTGTACGGCGAGGACATCCGCGCACGGGCCTATGTGACAACCGACCCGGAACGTGGCGAGATGATGCTGCGCCCGGATTTCACCGTGCCGGTCGTGCAGTACCACATGGCGGGCGATGGCTTCCCCGCGAGCTACACCTATTTCGGAGAGGTTTTCCGCAAACAGGAAGACCACCCCGACCGCCGTAGCGAATACTTGCAGGTCGGATACGAGGAATTTGGTGGGGCCAATGCCGCCGCGGCTGATGCTGATGTGTTTGGGCAGTTCTCTGGTGCGTTGGCGCCGCTGGGCCTGCGCGCAGCGACCGGCGATATCGGCATTCTGATTGCCATGGTCGAAGGTCTGAACACGACTGACGACCGCCGCGCTGCGCTGATGCGGCACATCTGGAGGCCCGCGCGATTTACCGCCTTGGTCAAACGCTTTGCTGGGCTGACACCGGTGCCGCCGTCACGCGCGGCGTTGCTTGCTGCGGACACCGAGATGCCGGAAGGCGGCGTGATGATCGGGCTGCGGAGCGAGCGCGAGATCGCGACTCGCATCGCGGCGTTGCGCGCGGATGCGGCTCAACCACGAATGTCGTCCGAGATCGTCGATCTGATCGCGGCTGTTTTGGCAGTGTCTGAAACGTGCCCGAACGCCTTGGAGCGACTGCGTGACATCGCGGTGGACTTGCCCGGACTGCTGCCTGCTCTTGATCGGTTCGAGGCGCGCTGCGAGGCGATGCAGCAGCGCGGGATTGACGTGGACGCGCTGCCGTTTGAGGCGTCCTACGGGCGCACGTCGATGGAGTACTACGACGGCTTCGTGTTTGGCTTTTACAGCGAAACACGACCCGATCTGCCGCCCGTCGCCACTGGCGGTCGTTATGATGCGCTGACGCGGCGGTTGGGGCAGGGGCGCGAAAACCCGGCCGTCGGCGGGGTGATCCGACCGGACGTGGTTCTCGAACTTGGGGGCCTGCGATGACGATCAAGCTGGGTGTGCCGTCCAAGGGACGGTTGATGGAAAAGACCTTTGACTGGTTCGGCGCACGGGGTGTGACCCTGTCGCGGACCGGATCAGACCGCGAATATGCCGGCACGGTGGGCGGGGTCGACGGTGTTGATCTGGTGTTGCTTTCGGCGGGGGAAATCCCGCGCGAGCTGGCAGCGGGACGCATTCACCTTGGGGTGACGGGGAACGATCTCATTCAGGAAAAGCTGGTGCAGTGGGATCAGAAGGTCGAACCCTTGGCGCCTTTGGGCTTTGGTTTTGCGAACCTGATCGTGGCGGTGCCGCAATGCTGGGTCGATGTGGACACGCTGGATGATTTGGATGGGGCTGCGGCTGCATTCCGCACCCGTCACGGATTTCGGATGCGGATTGCCACAAAGTATCACCGACTGGTGCGCGATTACCTGCGCCGGGGCGGCGTGGCGGATTACCAATTGGTGGACAGCCAAGGTGCGACTGAAGGCACGGTCAAGAACCTGACAGCCGAGGCGATTGCGGACATTACCACGACCGGGGAAACCCTGAGAGCAAACCACCTGAAGATCCTTGATGAACGGCCGGTTCTGGAAAGTCAGGCAACATTGTTCCGCAGCCGAGTGGCGGAAAAGAGCGATGCGGATCGTGTGGTTCTGCGAACTCTGATTGACCGCTTGGGGGTATAGCGCGGAGCAATCCGTCGAGGGATTGGGGGGCTTCTGGAACTACGCTGGTCTGTCGCTGAGGACGAAGCAAACCGTCAGAGCGGTCTTTCAAGACCACTTTTTCATTTGCGTGGGCCCAGCAGTGTTCCGTATAGTCCGGCCGCCATGGCGCCGCCTGTGCCGATGGCCGCCGTAATGCTTGCAAACACGAACCAGCCAATGATACCAAGGGCTGCGATCATTGACCCACTTTCGCCCAATCTCTGGTTCCGATTGACGTGATGACGTCCGGTAG
>CANNCS010000195.1 GCA_947503115.1 uncultured Marivita sp. | reverse complement strand
ATCGAGCCATTGACCGCAAGCGACGTACCCGTGCCAAACGACGACCCGCCTGAACTCTCCGCAAAACTATCAAGCTCCGCGCGAATAATTGTGGACTTGTCAGCCTCAACGTTCAAAGTTTCAGTCTGGAGGTCACTATTATCTACTAAGGCAACTGCATCGCCTTGCACTCTGTTGTAAACAAATGTCCCTCCGATTGCGATTGCATCGCTATCAGTCAAGTTTCCGAGAGACAAAGCGGCTAGATCATCAGACTGCCACAAATCAAGATTTGTGAAATCAACAGCACTTAAATCAGCAATCGACTGTACGGCGCCGAGGTACCGATAGAGACCGCCAACATCGCCACCAGCGGCATGCCCATCAGCAATGTAAACAAGGTCGCCAAATTCCAAATCAACATTTGTCGCAGTGCTCTGGAAAGTTGCCCGCAACTGACGTTGCAGATCGTTAAATAAAGCTGCACCACCATCGTTAGCGGTTGTTGAAGACGACACTAATTTAACATTGCTATAGACTTCGGCCATGTCCTCGGCAGTGACGAACATGCGCCCAGACGAGGTGGACGGGCCCACAAAACCATGAATTCTGTTACGATCCGATACTGCGCGGGTCGCTGCTTGGACTGTATTGCTTGCAATAATTGCGGCTGCACCAGCTCCGACCGCACCAAATAAGGCTGCAGATTCCGAGACCGCAGCATTGGTTAACGTTGAATTAATTAATGCTATACTTTGGGCATTGACGGAAATCTGTCCGCCCACTGCAACATCTGTATTCCGTAAAACAGCCTCAGTATCAAATCTTGCTTCTTCGGCACTCCCAGAGGACTGCAGCAGAAGAAAATCCTCCACTACACGGCGGTAGATACGTGCCCACCGATCCATATTGGTAAAGTCTTCTGAGGTCAGATCAACGCCGGCCTCTTCTGAAGAGCCCATAAACCGGTATAGAACGCCTTCTGAAGTTTCAACAACATCATCCGGCCGAAGAGTGACGGCTGTATCTGTATCATTATGGTCAGCAACAACCCTCTCCGTTGGAGCCGTCAAGCTGCCAATGACATTCAGTGCAACCATACCAGCAGCAGCAACGCCGCTTCCACCTATAGCTTTACTACCAGCTTCAACGCGAGCGTTGATCTGCATGGCATTAACAGCCGACACATCAATAGATGTAGTGGATGAAGCAACATCCGAAGCAACATGCAAATTGCTCAGGAATGCGGTTACCCCACCAGAAATGCTGTTAATAGCATAACTTGCGCCCAATGCCCAACCATCCACCGGGAGCACAGCAGGAATGTTCGCAACGGATTGCGCATCAACACGCGCTTCTACAGTCTGCTCTGCGAGAGCGGTTACCGTGATCAGCTCAGCCGCAACAGACCCACCGGATAAGCTTGCACGCACAGATCGAGAGATAGAATTTATTGCGCCGAACGCTTCAATATCAACAACTGAAATGCCTGCTCCACCGTCCAACTCAAAATCAGAAGACCGTGTTCGAAATTCAGCAGAATCTAGCGCCTCAACGCGTAAAAGGCTTGCCTGCACACCTGATGACGGCGCGTCAAACATAATTCCTTTGAATTCGCTTGCGACATCTCCAACAGCAGAGATTTCTGCAAACTGGGCCTTCACATAGCTGGTGTTGTCGGCCGTGGCTGACGCCGTGAGGTTGTTGGCAGCAAGCTGTACATTTTGGCCGTGTACAACCGCACGATCATCCAGCTTTAAATCACCATCACCAAAAAGGTTGGATTGGATGTCGATGTAAACACCCTTCTGAGGTGCCACCGACTCATGGTCTGAAAGCCTGGCAGACAGGGTGGCGTCACCAGCAGTCTCTAACGTGGCAGCATCAGCATCACCAAGAAATACATAGGTTTCCCCTACGTCACCACCTGCAGGATGGCCAGTCGCAACCCTTACAATATCGCCAACCGCAAGAGCTTGAGAGCCGTCAGAACTTTGATAAGTTTCAGCCGGCAATGTGACTTTAGACCAACGCGCAGTGTTCCCATAGTTTTCAGCGGCAAGATCAACTGTAGCTTGCCCAGCTTGATCTCCAATAACAACGTCAGCGTGCCGAACGAGGTCAATAGTTGCCTGAAATGCATCCAAACCAAGTACTTCAGAAATTGAAAATGCGTTTGGATTTATTTCAACATTTACTCCTGTCTCGACCCACGCATCAAGTAAAAGGGCATCAACATCAGTACTGGAAGCTACTATATTCGCTCCAGCAGCAACTTCTGTCCTGGCACTTTGATCAATATCAACCGTAACTGCAGCGCCAGCAAAGCTGGGCGTCACGATCGCCGACAAGTCCAGCCCCGCCTCAGAGGTCAGAGAGACCTTTGCCCCTTGCAGATCCGCAAGCCCACCCAAGACGACACTTGCAGTCTGCGCACTACCCGCCGGCATCTGGATTTCGGATGCGTCGGTTAAATCCAGAACAGCCTGCGCAACAGCGCTCATGTCGATGTCTGTCGAGGCCCAGACATCGCCCAAAACCTGAATAACAGAATTCTGCGCAAACGCTACTGCAGGTGCTGCGCCCGCAAAAGTCCAGCTGGATAGGGCATCCAAAACAACACCCCCTGCGCTGGAGACCACCCCACCTGCCAAGGTAATGGCACTGTTCCCCGGAGATTGATCAGTCGCACTGACATGGGCCTCAAAGACGATATCGTCAATTGCCTCCACACGAGTATTGTCTAAGAGCGTGATATCCTCCGCACGCACCGTTAGTGCTTCCAGATCCCACGTGCCTCCAGACAGTGTTCCCCCGTCTGCAAGCACATCCGCCAATGTATCACCCGACAGGTTGAGTGGACCGAGCAATGTGCCAAGCAAACCGAGACCCAAGTCGCTGGCATTTCCAGCCATTAATTTGACAGTGTCGTGACCATCGCCCCCATCAATTTCGACACTAAAACCAGCACCGAGGTTGCCCGCACCGTCATTAGCAGTCTCAACCCAAATGACTGTGATGTCATCGCCACCAGATGTGCCTTGCAGCAAAAGACCGTCGTTGACGCCCTCCAAAATTGAGGTGGTCGTTTTGACCCCTGTATCTAAAGTGACATGAACAAGCGTTTCGGTGCTTGAACTATGCTCAATTTCCACCGTCGCAGTTTGATTGGTCAAATTTAGAGTAAAGGGATCAGCAGCCAAGAGAATCCGTGGCTCTAGCGCCTCGAATTTGTAACCGGGATGCCGCCTCTGAAGCAGTCGGTTCTTGCGCTTTGCAGCGCGCCTTACGGCGCGACTGCCTGCCAAGCCTCCGAAAAGGCGTTTAAAACTGCCATCAAAAGGAAACGACATTATAGACCTAAATTATAGCTGTGCACCTGTAAACACTAGTCTTTATCAAAGTGACATGTCTAGGGGAAACACCCTGACAACCTTCTAAGAAAACCTAACCGGGATTATTCACGACGCGGATGCCAGCAGTCAGAAGTTGCTATTTTACGCGCAGGTATCGCCCTATCAGATTCACACATTTTGGTTGATTTTCTGCCCCATATTCCTTGCGAGTTGAGCGCCGTGCTTGATGGATTGGAAATTGGTCCAGCCTGAGAGGATGACAATTGGTCCCGGTTTTCCGTAATAGCCGGTCCATCCTCCCAGTCTTGCACAGACCCAGGTAGCGAAAGCGAGACTGCCTTTGGGGTGGGGGTTCCTCTGGCGATCAGTCTTTCCTGGGATTTTCCTGAATTTTGTGTCCCGACGCCGTAACTGGTCGAAGAGAATACCCAGGTATGACCATCGACAACGACATTTGGACCGATTAATGGAAGACCATGCGCCTACTGATTTGTTTGGCAAGGACGGCATTCTGTCAACGGTTCCTGTCAATGACCTACAATATTTCAATGCGGGGTGTCTTCGTATCCGCTCATAAGAACATTCCACAACCTATCGCAATTAACCTACTAGGGCCCGTAGACATTTATCTTGAAGCGATGATTACAGCTGCGAGATGCCAGTTGGCAGCATAGCTGGACGCAGTTTTCTCGTACCGGGTCGCTATGGCTCTGGATTCCTTGATCTTTGCGAAGAAATTCTCGATCAAGTGCCGCCATTTGTATGCGTTTTTATCGTAATCGCGCAAGAAC
>CANNCS010000194.1 GCA_947503115.1 uncultured Marivita sp. | reverse complement strand
GTCTTGCCGTGGTCAACGTGACCGATCGTGCCGATGTTGCAGTGCGGCTTACCGCGCTCAAACTTTTCCTTTGCCATCTCTTCAGACGCCTCGTGAATTGGGGGGTCCACCCGACCCGGTTTTCATCGCGGGCGATCTATGCTCAGAAAAGCGAAAAATCAAGCCCAAACGCATCAAGAGCTTGGCTGACGACACAGCGGCAACAACACCGCCCTGTTCAGCGCGTCGCAGAGAGCGGTTCGCCCACGGTTGTCTGCCCGGGTGGCACAGCCGGAAGCGCTGATCCGGACACTATCGGAGCCGCAGGCAAGGTGGTGTCAGCAGAGCCCATGAACCATCCATCGCTCTCTTGCATTTCGCGCATCCAGACTTCGACGAGCCGTGCGGCCTCTTCGGCCAAACCAGTCAATTGCTGTTCCCGGTTCTTGGAAATCCGCGACTCGAACACCTTGATCACCTGAATCTGCTTCGGCTCCGCGTTCATCTTGGCCTGCGCTGCATCGTCCCACAGCGTTACGTTCAGGGCTACGGCAGACTTGCCCGGGATGATGGGTGGCGGCAGTGAATAGGCTTCAACGCTGACGCCTATGTGGTAATACTTGTCGCCCCCAAAGCGATTGAACCGGTCACCCAGCGCCTTCGTCACAGCGGCGATCCACTCGTCTTCGGTGGCGTCGCGTGACACCAAAAGCTTTTGCAAGTTGGGCGCGACTACCCCGATATGACCGACGCGGAAATCGCCCATAGGTTCTGTTGGGCCTTCAAGGTCACGGGTAGGACTACCACAGGCGGCAAGCGCAAGAAGCAGTGGCACGGCAACAAAAAAGCGGCGCATCGCGACCCCCCGTACAATTATCCGGTTCTGTCTAACCCAGCGTCGTACTCGGCGCAACGCAACGCCACTGCAACCCGCGAACTGTGGGCTGACTTATTGGTGATGCGCAAACATCCCCATGATCCGAACGGCCACTTGAACCCATAACGCAACCGATGTGCGCGAGCCTTGCACCGACGCCCATCGCCCCGGTCGAAGCAGTGATCATCCTTGTCACCTTGCTAAGACAATTCTGTTTCAATCCAGTTTAAGGCGCAGATTCCGATCTGGTGACAACCATCACCCTCCGTCGCGAAGGTGGTGTCTGGCTAAAGGTCAGACCGGCCTAGATCACTGCTTTTTCGATCTGCTGCGCGTCACTCAGCAAACGAGAATAATGGAACTCTGTCAGGTCCAGCGTCTGATATCCGCCCTGACAAATCCACTCGGCCAAACCACGTCCCATCGCAGGGGCTTGCTGCAAGCCATGACCCGAAAATCCATTTATAAACAGATAATTACCAATCTCAGGATGTGGCCCCAGAACCGCGTTGTGGTCAAAGGTGTTCATCTCGTAATGCCCAACCCAACTGTGGGTCAGTTTGATCGCCTCGAACTGCGGAACACGCGCCGCCAAAAGAGGCCAGACCTCGTTCTCCCACAAGCCATGATCCATCGCGAAATCATCGAACGCCACTGCCGGATCATCGCCAAAATGCCCACCCGCCTGATAGGTGCCTCCACCGTTTTCGCGCACATGCAGACCGGACGGATCAATCGTCAGCGGCAAGTCCCGATCCAACGGCTGTTCGGCCTTGAAGACCCACGAGTACCGCTTGCGCGGCTCCACCGGCAAATCGATACCCGCAAACCGCGCCACATGTTCAGCGCGCGGGCCAGCCGCATTCACCACCTGTCCGCAAGCAATCCGCTCACCACTGGCCAATCGGACCGACTGAACGCGCCCTGCCAAGACATCCATCCCGACAACCTCAGCCTCAAGGTATTCGACACCGCGTTCCTGCGCCTGCCTGCGCAACCATTCAAAGACGGCCATGCTGTCGAAATAACCTTCGTCCCGGGTGTTGATTGACCCAAGAACAATGTCGTCCAACGCGTAAAACGGATACAGCCGCGCAATCTGATCACGCGACAGCAAACGTGTTGCCGCCCCCGCAGCCTGTTGCACTGCGGCCCTTGCCCGAAGGTCGTCAGCAAAGGCATCCGTGTCCGCCAGATACAGATAACCGAAATTGCGAATGCCCAACTGCGGCACACGCGGGTCGCCCCCCATGAAGCCGCGCAAGTCGTTGATGAATTCCGCCCCAAACTGGCTGATCCGAACGTTCAACTCGGTCGAGAACTGCTGCCGGATACACGAGGTCGATGTGGCCGTTGCGGTGTTCTCAAAGCTCATGTCCCGATCCACCACCAGAACCCGGCCGTCGAAACCCATATCGGTCAGGAACCAGGCAACCGCCGACCCCATAATCGCCCCACCGACGATCACCACATCATAGCTGTCTCGTGCGGGCCGCGTGCCCATGGATCAGATCGCGGCCTTGCGGCTCTCGTCGAGGTAAATCTCGCGCAGACGCGCAGTTCGAGCGCCCGGCGTGCCGTCACCCAAGCTCACCCCGTCAATCTCGATCACTGGCATGACAAAAGCCGAAGCCGAAGTGATGAACGCCTCATCCGCGTCTTTCGCCTCGTCGATGGTGAAGTTGCGCTCTTCAACCTGAATCTGCGCCTCTTTGGCAAACCGCAGCACAGCCGCACGGGTGATTCCGTGCAGGATGTCATTTGACAATGCGCGTGTGATGATCGTGTTGCCCTTGATAATGTAGGCGTTGTTGCTGGTACCTTCGGTCACATGCCCGTCCTGCACCATCCACGCATCATCGGCACCGGCTTTCTTGGCCATCATCTTCCCCATCGACGGATAGAGAAGCTGCACTGTCTTGATGTCGCGTCGCCCCCAGCGCACGTCTTCGATCGAGACAATCTTCATCCCCACCTTGGCCGCAGGGCTGTCCGCCAAACCGGGCTTGTTCTGGGTGAACAGCACGACGGTCGGTTCGGTCGTTTCCGGGTCAGGAAAGACGAAATCCCGGTCGCCGGGTGCCCCACGGGTGATCTGAAGATACACCAGACCATCCTCGATCTCGTTCACTCGAACCAGTTCGCGGTGGATTTCCAGAAGATCATCAAACACTGCCGGCTTTTTGATCTCGAGCTCATTCAAAGACCGTTCCAACCGCTTTGCATGACCCGCGAAGTCAATCAACTTACCGCCAAGAACGGATGTCACCTCATAAACCCCATCCGCCATCAGGAATGCGCGGTCGAAGATCGACACCTTCGCTTCATTCTCGGGCAGGTATTCTCCGTTCACAAATACGGTGCGGGTCATGGGCGATCTCCTTTTGCTAGGTGTGGGATGGCGCGAGAGACGCGGGTCGTCAAGCCGTCATCCATGCACTCCACACCCAATCGCGCGAAGATGGCGCATATCTGTGCCGCAACAACCGCCAAAAACCCGCATTTGAGGATACTTTCTGGCCAAGTCACCAATCTGTTGACCCAACTCATCCGGGTTGCCATCGTCCAGTTCCTCTGCCTCGTCCAATTCAGCATGACTGAGCCGCGAAGCATTGACGACCAACCCACTCAGCCGCGCCCCAGCCTCCTCAAGCACAAGATGGTCAGGATGCGCGCAATTCACCAGATAGCCGCTCACACCGTCCGAAGTTGCAGCGTCGATGCGTGTGATGGCGTCGTTCAGATTTGTACCATCCGGCAATCGCCCATCCGTCTCGACCGTCAACGCCACGGTGATTGGGACACCCACAACCGCAGCCGCACGCACCATGCCAATTGCCTCGTCCACCGATCCAATGGTGAAGGCAGAAATCATGTCACAGCCAGCCCCCGCCAACACGGCGATCTGCCGGGTATGATAGGCCTGCGCCGCGTCTTTTGTCATTTCCCCCGCCTCATAGCCATCACCCCGCGGGCCGATTTGCCCCGAGATACACACCGGAATCTCGGCCTCGAGTTCCTTGAGAAAATCGATTGCGTCCCGATTGACCCGCTCCAAACGTTCTGCGTCATACCCCAAAGCCGCCGCGCGATCCGCATTGGCCATCCAGGTCACACTCTCTAGGCAGACACCGCAGCCTGTTTCCTGTGCTACAGCGATTTGATCACCGTACAGCTTTCGCAGAAGCGCACGTCCCTGTTCGGTTTCCAGCAACGGAAAAGACGCAAAATCGGGCAAATCCATGCCAAGATTAAAGATCATATGGGTTTCCATACCTGTCCAACTCATACCAAGGGCTGCGATCATTGACCCACTTTCGCCCAATCTCTGGTTCCGATTGACGTGATGACGTCCGGTAG
>CANNCS010000193.1 GCA_947503115.1 uncultured Marivita sp. | reverse complement strand
ATGGAATCAGAGCGCGGGCGAGCTGGGAACCTCAGAAATCCCTAATGAGTCAGAAGCCAGCCCCTTTGGTATTACAGTAACAGTCCAACCATGCGGATCGCGATCCGGCGGCAGCCAGATTTCAAGATAACTTGACGTGCGATCATCTGGTTTGAGTTGCCAGCCAAATCGGACCTTGCCGTGGTTCAGATCGCCGGGTGCGAACCTGGCGTGCATGTCATTGGCAAAGTTGTTGCCGGTCGGCATGACCAGCTCCGTGCATGGCTGCTCTTTACGCCGGTCAGTGATCAACGCGTCGACTGCTCGTTCGAAACTCGACTGCCCATCGTGGCGATTGGCGCTCCAGCCGTAGCTGAAATTGATCACCAGAGGGATCTCAGGGCTGTCGAACGCCTGAGCGATCATGCGGGCACGGTTGAAAATGTATTCAATCGCACTGAGCATCATCATTTCCTTGCCAAAGCCTGAGGTGTCCCAGGCAATGGTATTGGGCAGTTGCACTGCGATCACCGCTGCATCGTCGGGCAGGTCGGCGGCACCCACATAAGGGTCATTCCCAGCGGCAATCCCGGCGATATGCGCGCCGTGGGTCGCGTGGTGCATCAGCACCGTGTCCACCTCTGGCAGATCGGCGTCAATGGCATGGGCCGCTTTGTAGGCGCGGACCTCCTGATTGCCGAATTGCGCACGCAGCTGATCGATCCGGGTGTTTGTGATTTCACAGCCAAAGGGCACTGCCGCCGAGGTGTCGGCCCGCGCGGCCTGCAGCCAACACAGGTTGATCCGCGTGTCGCCTGCCGCATCGCGGAAGGCACGGTGCAGGAATGGGATGCCGTCATCAATCACGCCAATGATGACGCGGGGTTTCACCTTGGGCTTTTGCCAGCCTTCGGGCGTCGCGGTCGGGTCATAACTTGCGGGCCATGTCACCGGATCAATCGGCATGTTGAGCCTGTAGCGGGTGCCGTCCAGCGCATACAGGCATCGGGCCAGTTCAGCGTCTTCGTGCGCGGGACCGCTATCTGGGTCGAGAGCCTTGTTCCACATGGCAAAAGGAGTGACCTCGGGATGTTCGTTCCATAACGGCGGGATGCGGATTTCGATATCGTCTGTGCCTGCAAGCTTACCTTCGCCTTCCATTAGGGCGGTGATATGGCTGGAGGAGCCTTTGCGAATGGCAGGAAAGGCAAAGGGACGACCCAGATCTTCAGAAAAAATCCAGCGTTCATAGGGACCGGTGTATTTGTCGATCCGTTCATCGTCGTGGCGGTGTGGGAACATGACTCAAGCCTTCTGCGCTTCAGCCACGGCCCCAGACCAGAGCCACGAGAATGTGGGTTTGGCTGAGAGAGTCACTGAGGCCCCGGTGGCGGTAAGGCCCTTGGCAGCGGCGATGGCTGGGTCGCGTTGATCTTCGTCGAAGAAATCGTGATCGCCCGCGCTGTATCCGAGTTCCGCGAGCGGTCCGCCTGCGCCTGCGCGGTTCAGCACGACCTGACCAACGATCCGGCCAAGGGCGGCGCCTGCCCAACTATCGATGGGGTAATGGACGCCGGCCACAGTCCGGTTGACCGCGATACGCTCTGCCAGACCGCGCAGCGCCTTGATGCGTTGTTCGCCGTCGGACAGGCTATCCCACGCCGTTACCAATGCTTCGAGAACCGTTAGCACGGCATAGGCCTCGGTCGCGTGGGCCGAGGGAAAGCTGCCGTGGCCCGGAGTCGGGATCATCGGCATCAGCCGTGCATCCAACTGGTCAGGGCGCCGGATGGCGAGGTGGTTTTTGACGATCATCGCGGTGTGTGCGGCGGCCACTTGGGTGGCAGTGATCAGCTCGAAGGTCTTTTTGTTCTGCGCACTGTGTAGGCCAAGCATCATCGCGAAATAGGGTGTAGGGAACCCAAGTTGCGATGTGATCTCGGCACTGCGTTCCGCGCGCAAAGTGGCATAGTCCGACACCAAACGACACTGCGACCTCAAAAGGTCGTTCGCCGGACGATCAAGGGTCAGGCAGGTTGTTCCGTCAAAGGACAGTGCCACCCGGTCCGGTGCACCGCCGGTGCCGACCATCGCGTCTGACCCAATGCCTGCAAGGTATTCGCCAACATAAAGCGATCCGCGCACCCATGTGGCCAAGCCATTCAAGTTGTTAGGATCAGAGAACCCCAACTCTTTGTTTGTAGGTGTGCCGCCGTTTTCTGTCAGATGCCGCAAACCTTCGGCTGTCGTCTGAAGACCGTGCGTGGTCATGGGGTCATATCCACCGGGGTCTTCGCTGCCCAGAAATCCGCCCAGACCGGTAAAATTGGTTCCACCTCCGAACCCCCCGAAGCCGCCAAATCCCCCGAAGCCGCCGAAGCCACCAAAGCCGCCGAACCCTCCAAATCCACCATACTGAGCCATGAATTGTATCCTTTGTTTTAAATTGTTTTAAGAAAGCCCCGCTGATGACAGTGCCGAGATCACCAGTTTCCCGGTTTTGCTCTCGGCGGAGGGGTGTGTTCGACGATAATCGTCGAGACTGAAATACGGGAACCGCCGTAGCAAATCCTGAGCGGTTTCGCGGGCTTCTGCCTCTCGGTCCAATGCATGAAGCGCCGCGATCCGGGTTCTCAGTGTCGAGATGTGGCGATCATTGGATTCCAGCGACTTGTCCGCGAGCTCCAGCGCTTTGATGTAATCGCCTCCTGCAAGGTATGCTGAACTTGCCAAGCTGTCGAAGTAATACCCAAACGGATCAATCGGAGACAGGTCGCGGGCCGTGGTGGTTGCGCGGATCGCGGATTGCCCTTCATCTCGAAAAGCCATCAATGATCCCCGCAGAAGCCAAGACAGGCTTTCGCTTGGGTTGATGTCCTGCGCGGCACTGTATCGCCGTTCCGCCAGGTCCATGTTTTTGAGAATGTTGCCGTTCACAAATCCATCGATCGTCAGCCCAAAACTGGACTGTGGATCAAGATCCAGCGCGCGCGCTGTGCAATCCAACGCCCTTTGTGTATCTCCCTTACGGTCGGTGCTGTAATTCTTGAAGATGCTCAACACGTACCACTTGCCCAACCATGCAAACACATGTGGGTTGGCAGGTGCCCGAATAGCGGCTTCGTCCAAAAATTGACGGGCGCGGAGGAAATCCCCCAGTTTTGGATGGTGCATCGCAGTCGCGCCCGCGATCAGCAGTTTGTGGTCTGGTAGATCGGGCAAGGGCGTTTGCCGCCCGGCATGCAAAGTGGTTTCAGCGATCGCGCGTCCAACAGATTGCACCACGTTGACCAACCAGTCCGACGCCTCTTGTGAGAAATGGGTCATCGGGCAGGACAAATGCCTGTTCCATAAAAGCGCACCGCTTTGAATATCGGTAAAGTCGACATCCGCGATAAGAGTGTCCCCTTGCCGTCTGATTGCTCCTGTCAGCAGATAATCCACATCAAGTGTGTCGCGCACGTTGACGATGTCTATAAATCGCTGGGACATCGCCCGCCCAGACAGGTGAGAGATTACGGACAGAAGACTTGAGCGCGACATCATGCGACTGGTCTCTTCTGCAATCCAATCCCCAGCGATGGCCAGTTCCGTATCGCCGGGAGGAACAGTCAGAGGAAGGGCGCAGACGCGCGGTCTGATCCGAATTGGGCCCCGTTTGTTCGAAATGAAACACAGGGCTTTGACTGAGCTTGGATCGGCTCGAATGGTATCGCGCCACGCGATGAAGGACGGTTCGCGCACATTCAGATCGTCAAGGAATGCGCCGTCCGATGGGTGCCCGATCACCTTGACCCGATTCATGTCGATTTCGACTTCTTTGTTTGTGACGGTCAGAATCGTCTCGAAGTCGACACCAAGTATCTTGCGCAAATCGGATAAGGCACGCCGCAGGTTTTGATGGCCACTTTCGTAATCGGCCAATCCCCAAAGCGTTTCCTGCAGAAAGGTTCGGGAGCGGCGGTTCAGAGGGGCGGTCACCAAAAGTGCAAAGAAGGCACGATGTTTGGCACCCGTGATCTCCTGCACAAGCGCACCGGTGCGTCGCAACACGCATGATCCAAATAAGGAAATCTCAAGCCCTGCGGCCACGTTAACCTCTCCCGTCTTCTAGGCGGATGCTAACTGTGCTCTGCTCTGGAACCAAGCTGTTCACACTTATTTCACAGTAGGTCGCCACACTACGCGACTCTGATCCTCAATTGCTTCTTGATGGCTAATTTCCTACCGAAGAATGGTATGCCCTCAATT
>CANNCS010000192.1 GCA_947503115.1 uncultured Marivita sp. | reverse complement strand
GGAGCGTCTCATCCGCCAATCATGCCACGACGCAGCAGCGTTGGGAATCCTATGTCAGGCGGGGAACACTAGCGGCGCGCGCAACTTCTGCCGCCTTCGTCGCGCTGTCTACATGCGGGACAACAATTCCCACGGCACCGCAATCCAGCGCCTGTAGTATCTCGCGTGCGGATCCATCACCCACCCGAACAAGCACCGGGAAATCCAGCGCTCGCCCCATGGCGCAACAGGCATCAATGGCGCTGCGATCAAAAGGCGCGTGTTCCGCATCAAGGCAGACAAAATCCAAATCCGATTGCGACAGAACTTCGATCAGTTGCAGCGCCGGAGTTTTCAAGAAAGTACCCGCCAAAGGCACACGCGACAAAAGCCGCTGTCGAAAACTAGCGATTTGCATGACGTGCCTCCCGGTGGTCTGGTTCCCGACACCCTAAGCAGCCCGAACAGCTTGGCAAGCCTCTGGCGATGTCATGCGCACCTACTATACTTAACCCATGTCGAACACCGTTCTTACCTTTACCGATCGCGGCATCTACTGCCCTTCGGGCGATTTCTACATCGACCCGTGGCGACCCGTGGACCGTGCGTTGATCACCCACGGCCATGCCGACCACGCTCGCCCAGGCCATCGCCGCTACATGTGCACCGATGCCTGTGCGCCGGTCATGAAGCACAGGCTGGGAAAAATTTCCGTAGAAACCATTAAATTCGGCGAAGTTCGGAAGATCGGCGACGCTTTGGTGTCGTTTCATCCCGCCGGCCACCTGCCCGGATCGGCTCAAATCCGCGTCGAAGTTAGTGGAGAGGTGTGGGTCGCATCAGGCGACTACAAGGTTGTACCCGATGGGATTTCCGAACCTTTCGAACCTGTCAAATGCCACAGCTTCATCACGGAATGCACCTTCGGGCTGCCCGTTTTCAAATGGGACGACCCAAACGATGTTGCCACAGACATGAACGCATGGTGGGCAAAAAACGCAGCCAACGGCAAAGCGTCCATTCTTGGCGCATATTCGCTCGGCAAGGCCCAGCGCCTACTGTCGATGGTCGATCCCGATATCGGCCCGATCCTGACCCATGGCGCGGTCGAGAACACAAATGAGGTGCTCCGGCACCAAGGCTACCGCCTGCCCGATACAATTCATGTTACTCCCGATCTGAACGTAAAGAACCATGGCGGCGCTATGGTCATCGCGCCCCCGTCCGCCCTCGGTTCACAATGGGCACGGCGCTTTGGACCGTCCTCGACCGCATTCGCCTCGGGCTGGATGCGACTGCGCGGGGTCCGGAGACGTCGGGCGGCAGACCGTGGCTTTGTGATCTCTGACCATGCGGATTGGGATGGTCTGATGACAGCCATCAAGTCAACTGAAGCAGAAAACATATTTGCAACCCATGGTTACACGGACATCTTCGCGCGATGGCTGAACACCCAAGGTTACAATGCGCAGGTTCTCAAGACTGAGTTCGGGACCGACGAGGATGACAGCGCTCAAAACGGAGAAGCCGCATGACCACTTATACCTTCGCAGACCGCTTCTTCCGCTGGCAAGCCCGATACGTAGAGCGGCCTACGTTGCACTTTGTCAGCCCCCAGCCGCTTCTGCGACGCATCTTCGCTGTAACCGCCCCGCTGGGCGCGGCAATCCCACGCGACATGGCACCCATGGAGGACGCCAACGGCGCTTTGTGGTTCACCCCACCCGAAGTCGGTCCCGATGCACCCCTCTTGATGTACATCCACGGCGGCGGCTTTACCATTGGCGGCCCACGCACGCATGCGGCATTGGTTGCACACCTAGCCCGCGCGGCGGGAATGCGCGCGGTGGCGATCAGGTATCGCCTCGCCCCCGAATACCCCTTTCCCGCTGCGCGTGACGATGCTGTGGACGCATATGATCGACTACTCGCCGCAGGCACGCCCCCAGCAGCCGTGTGTGGTGACAGCGCAGGCGGTTGTCTTGCATTGCAAGTCGCCCAACACGCCCGCGACAGCGGCATTGTGCAACCAAAGGCGCTTGGACTGATCGCACCCATTGGCGATATCTCCGGCGATATCCCATCCCGCTTTGCTGGGGCCCCGGACGAAATCTTGATCCCGCCCGCCTGGCCACGCCGCCTGTTGACCAACTATTTGCCCGATATCGATCCGGCAGACCCCGCTGTATCGCCCTTGCGCGGCGATCTATCCAACTTGCCACCCACCATGGTTCAGGCCGCAACAGGTGAAACCTTGGCGCAAGACGCGCAACGGCTGGCGAACGCTATGGACGATGTGAGTGTCGATCTGTGGCCGGAATTGGCCCATGTCTGGCACTTGCACGCTGGACGTTCGCGCGCCGCGGATGACGCCTTAAAGCGTTTGGGCGCATTCCTGCGCGACGCCCTGCGATGAAAGACTTTGCGGCACTTTTCACCACTGTCGACCAAACCACCAAGACCAGCCTCAAGACAAAGGCTCTGGCCGAGTTCTTTGTAACTGCCAGAGACGAAGACAAACTCTGGACCATCGCTCTCTTCTCAGGTCGCCGCCCTAAGCGCGCTGTGACCACCACGCAATTGCGCGAATGGGCCGCCGAAGTGGGTGGCATCCCGCTCTGGCTGCTTGAAGAAAGCTATCCCATCGTCGGCGATCTGGCCGAAACCATTGCACTCATTCTTCCACCACCCAGCCGAGTCAGCGACCAATCCCTGACGCACTGGATCACCGAGCTGAAATCCCTTGCTGCACTCGACATCGACGCCCGCAAGACGCGTATTCTGGACGCGTGGGACCAGCTCGATCCAACCGAACGATTTCTATTTAATAAACTGATCACCGGCGGGTTTCGCATAGGCGTCAGCCAAAAACTCATGACCCGCGCCTTGGCTCAGGCAACGGATCAGGACGAAGCCAGCCTCGCGCACCGACTCATGGGCGGCTGGACGCCGGAGACGACAACGTACCACGCGTTGATCGAAGCCGAAGACATTGAAGCCGACGAAAGCCGCCCCTACCCGTTCTACCTTGCCTACCAGTTGGAGGACGGTCCCGAAGCACTTGGCGAAGCCAAAGAGTGGCAGGCCGAATGGAAATGGGACGGCATTCGTGGCCAGATCATTCGGCGTAACGGCACCCACCATGTCTGGTCCCGCGGTGAAGAGCTCATGACCGACCGCTTCCCCGAATTCGCTCGCCTGACCGATTTTTTACCCGATGGCATCGTTCTGGACGGTGAGATCGTCGCGTGGGACGGCACTCAACCTTTCCCCTTCAACACACTGCAAGCCCGCATAGGCCGCAAGACCGTGCCGAAAAAGCTGCTTAAAGACGCGCCGGTGATCCTGTTGGCCTATGACCTGCTCGAACACGAGGGCCAAGACCTGCGCGACCTGCCGTTGCAAGACCGTCGTTCGCGGATGGACACGCTTTTGCGTCATCTTCCCGAGGACGCCCCAATCAAAGCCGCACCTCCGCTGGCCTTCAATTCCTGGGACACTCTGGCCCAAACCCGCGCCATCGCCCGCGAACACCGCGCCGAGGGGCTGATGCTTAAACGCAAGGACAGCCCTTACTTATCGGGTCGCAAGAAAGGCGATTGGTGGAAATGGAAACTCGACCCGCTGACCGTTGATGCCGTGATGATCTATGCCCAGCAAGGCCACGGGCGCCGCGCCAATCTTTTCACTGATTTCACCTTCGCGGTCTGGGACGGCAATGATCTGGTGCCCTTCACAAAGGCCTATTCCGGCCTGACGGACGACGAATTCCGCAAGATCACCGCATGGGTCCGTAAGAACACACAGCAACGCTTCGGCCCTGTGCGACAAGTCACGCCGCATCACGTGTTCGAAATCGCCTTCGAAGGCATCCACGCGTCGCCGCGCCACAAATCCGGTATCGCACTGCGCTTTCCACGCATGTCTCGCTGGCGGCAGGACAAACCGTTGCAAGAGGCCAATACGCTCGACGATCTGAAAGACCTGCTCGAGACATACGGATAAACCCACCACCGCCCAGTGCACCTCTGGCGGACCGCGCTTATAACATCCATGCGCATGTCGGATGGATCATTTGGAATGGCGTGTCCCAATATTCGCCGCGCGCGGTCTCGCCTGATGCTGTACGGTGTGCCAGGGCCAGTTCGGACCCGTATCTCAACATCCTGTTGGGCGCGATCCCTAGCGTAATCACACATCATACCAAGGGCTGCGATCATTGACCCACTTTCGCCCAATCTCTGGTTCCGATTGACGTGATGACGTCCGGTAG
>CANNCS010000191.1 GCA_947503115.1 uncultured Marivita sp. | reverse complement strand
TCGGTCAGGACAGAGATGTCAGCGTTCGGCGCGTATTGTTCGATTGCCGAGGTGTCGACCATTGCGGATGCAGAGAAAGCGGTGAGCGCGAGGGCTGCGGCAGTGATGAGGGTTTTCATGTGTGTGGTCCTTTATCTTGTGTTGCGGTGCGCCCTGTGGCGCGGTTTCGGTGATGTCTGTTGTCGGGCTGTCTGTCCGACACCAATCAAATTAGGGTCGGTTCGGTGGGCTTTGAATTCACAGCTGATGCACAGTCGCTCTCGCAAAAGTGGCCTTGACGCGAGGCGCGCGTGATCACCCCCTGCGCGCCATTGCACAAGCTTGGTGCGGCCCAAGATTTGTTGGGTTTTTGGCACGATTTGGATTGCAGGATTTGACACTGGCGCGTGACGAAGATCACGGGCCTTGCGATGTCTTTCGACGTATCAAGAAAACGTGACGATCTGGATAAGCCCATATGTTTCAAAGGAAACACTGGACCGAGAGCGCCCGAGATCGGCGCCGTGATCCATGTGTCAGATCGCTAGGGCCACTTTGACCTCTGACGCGAGTCGCGAAGAGAAAACGGGCTGTGTTTCGACGCCGGGCCGGAGTGGCGCGGTCCATGAGTGATGCCATTAAAAAGACGGCACGAACGCCCATGCGCCTTCACCAGACGAACCCGGTGAACTGCGACCAGCAGACGTGTCTGGCGTGAAGCTCTCGGGGCGAGCCCGAGGATGACGGTGTGTTGTAAGAGAAGAAGCGGCGCCGCCCTTTTGGACTGACTGTTCTCTCAATTCCGCGATTTAACGCGGGACCTGTACCCCGGGGTTTCCGGAGCCTGTTCAGACCGGTCTCTCATGGTCAGCCTTTCGGCGTATGAGAGAAATGCCGTTGGTCGTGTCGCGGCATGGGAGTGACCCTTCCCGCTCAAAGCGCTTTGTGGCGGGGAAGATGCAATTTGAGAGTTAAGAACTGGGAAATGCGGCGTGCGCTCGGGTGTAAGCCGCTTTGGAGCGGTTTGGTCCAAGCGGCTTCAGAACCGCTTGGACCAAGATGTTTAACGTGCTTGGCGACCGTGGTGCCATTCGGCTTTAGCCGATGATCCCATTCAGTGTGGCCGAGGGGCGCATCACCGCTGCGGTTTTCGCAGCGTCAGTGTGGTAGTACCCACCAAGATCTGCCGCTGGCCCCTGAGCTGCTTTCAGCTCTGCCAGGATCGCGGCTTCGTTGTCGGCCAAGGCTGTTGCGATCGGTGCGAAATGGCCAGCAAGATCGGCATCTTCGGACTGCGCTGTCAAAGCTTCGGCCCAGTAGCGGGCAAACCAGTAGTGGCTGTCGCGGTTGTCCGGTTCACCGACCTTGCGCGAAGGCGAGCGATTGTCATCAAGAATGCCCTGCGTTGCGGCATCGACCGCCTTGCCGAGAACGCGCGCTTTTTCGTTGCTCCGCACATCCGCGAGGAACTGCAGGCTTTCGCCAAGTGCACAGAACTCACCAAGGCTGTCCCAGCGCAGGTGGTTTTCCTGCTGCAACTGTTGCACGTGCTTCGGAGCAGAACCGCCGGCGCCGGTTTCGAACAGACCGCCACCATTCATCAGTTTGACGATTGACAGCATCTTGGCCGATGTGGCCAGTTCGAGGATCGGGAACAGGTCGGTCAGGTAGTCGCGGAGCACGTTGCCGGTGATGGCGATGGAGGTCTTGCCCGCTCGGATCGTTTCGAGCGACGCGCGGGTCGCTTCGCGGGGAGCCATGATCTTGAACGTGTCGGTCAGGCCTTTGGCTTCAAGGATCGGTGTGACATATTTGATCAGTTCCGCATCGTGAGCGCGGGTTGCGTCCAGCCAGAAAATCGCTTCGCAGCCCTCGGCTTTTTGACGGTCGATGGCCAATTGCACCCAGTCTTCGATTGGTGCCTTGCGGGTCGAAGCCGAGCGCCAGATGTCGCCTGTTTCGACGGCGTGTTCGTGCAGGACTGTGCCGTCGCCGAGGATCATCTTGACTGTGCCGGCATGCGGGATTTCGAACGTGGTCGGGTGCGAGCCATATTCCTCGGCCTTTTGCGCCATCAAGCCGATGTTCTGCACAGTGCCTGCGGTCGCCGGGTCGAGTTTGCCGGTTTCCTTGAAGTAGTTGATCGCCTCGTCATAGACCGGTGCGTAAGAATTGTCGGGGATCACGCAGTTGGAATCCGCTTCCTTGCCGTCCGGGCCCCAGCCTTTGCCGCCAGCGCGGATCAGCGCGGGCATGGAGGCGTCAATGATGACGTCCGAAGGAACGTGCAGGTTTGTGATGCCGCGGTCGCTGTCGACCATGTACATCGGCGCACGCTCGGCGATGACCTTTTCGATGGCCGCCTTGATCTCGGGTTTGTCTTCAACGCGCGCCATCAGATCGCCCAAGCCGGAATTCGGGTTTGCACCGGCGGCAGCGAGTTCTGCGCCATAGGTGTCGAACACCGGCTGAAGGAACGCCTTGACCGCGTGGCCAAAGATGATCGGATCGGAGACTTTCATCATTGTCGCCTTGAGGTGCAGCGAGAACAGTGTGCCTTCTTCCTTGGTCTTTGCGATCTGGTCGGCAAGGAAAGCATCGAGCGCTTTGGCGGACATGAAGGTTGCATCGACAACGGTGCCAGCTGGGTAGCTGAGGCCGTCCTTCAGGACAGTTTCAGAACCGTCTTCACCAATCAGCACGATCTTTGCGGTGCTTTCGGCAGCGAGGGTCGCGGATTTTTCGTTCGAGCGGAAATCGCCGCCCGACATGGAAGATACGCGGGTTTTGCTGTCGGCTGACCAGTTGCCCATCCGGTGCGGGTTGTTCTGGGCATAAGCCTTGACGGCTTTGGCCGCGCGGCGGTCGGAGTTGCCTTCGCGCAGGACCGGGTTCACGGCCGAGCCTTTGATCGTGTCGTACTTGGCGCGGATCGCCTTTTCGGCGTCCGACTGGGGCGCTTCGGGGTAATCAGGAAGCGCGTAGCCCTGTTCCTGCAATTCCTTGATCGCTGCGACCAGCTGCGGCACGGATGCCGAGATGTTTGGCAGCTTGATCACGTTCGCTTCCGGCGTTTTCACCAGTTGCCCAAGTTCTGCCAGATCGTCGGATTGACGCTGATCTTCGGTCAGGTGTTCCGGGAAGGTCGACAGGATACGGCCTGCCAAGGAAATGTCCTTGGTGCCGACGGACACGCCAGCGGCGCTTGCGAATTTCTGGATGATCGGCAGGAACGATGCCGAGGCCAGCTCGGGCGCTTCGTCTACCTTGGTATAGATGATGTCGGGGTTGTTGGAATCAGCCATGGGTCACGCCTTTCATGATTTGCCTCTGCCATAGGCCAAACCAAGCGAGTCGTAAACAGCATACAGTGGTATACATTGCCGCAATCAGCGGATCAGGTCGAAATGAACTCGACCCCGTCCGGAGTGAATACAGCAGCGGTCAACTGGCCCGTGGCATAGGCACCCGTGTCGATGGAAATGCGGCCGTCCTGTATCTTGGGACGGTCGACAATCGTATGGCCGTGGACGATCCAGAACCCATCTTTGCGAGGCGTTTTGCGAAATTCGGGGTGACCCCAGATAAACGTATCAGGCGCATGTTCTTCGAGGGGAGTATTGGGATCGGCCCCGGCATGTACCACAGCGACATTTCCCGACCATGCAACGCATTCCAAACCGGCCAGCCATGTCACCATGTGTTCGCCCATCGCATCGTACAGCATGTCGCGCGCCCTTGTGAGCGTTTCACCGTTCGCGGACTCCGTGACGCCGGACACACCAAAACTGGCCAAGGTTTGCAGGCCACCATTGCGGAGCCATCTGCGGCCCTGCTTTTCCGGCGATTTCATGAAGTTTAACATGAGCTGTTCATGATTGCCCATGATTGGTGTGATGCGGTCGTGCGCCATGACATATTCGAGCACATCTTTGCTCTGGTCGCCACGGTCGATCAGGTCTCCGACGCAGATGATGCTCATGTCTTCCGGCAGCGCGTCTACCAAAGTGGTCAGCAGATCATAGCGTCCGTGGACGTCTCCTATCACGCAGAACCGCAAGTCCGGTGCAACCGGGTCGAAGACGACCTCGGGCTCGGGAGCTTTGCGTTTGCCGAAAAGAGTGGAGAACATCATGTAGTCTTCTTGTTTTAGCGTCCGGCTTTTGCCAGTTTTTTTGGCGTTTCCATAGGGGAATATGGGGTCATCATCGTCAATACCACACTACACGACACAGGGCGCATTTCGCCAATTTTAGGGGTGGTGCCGACCGGCGAGATGGATTCTGAACACG
>CANNCS010000190.1 GCA_947503115.1 uncultured Marivita sp. | reverse complement strand
TCTCCTACACCGATGGCGGCGGCACAGCCGAGAGCGTCACCAGCGATCCAACCCTGGATGTCTCCAACAGCAATGACCTAACGTTGGTCGGGGACGAAGGAGACAACACCCTTTCCGGAGGGGATGGCGAAGACAGCCTCGCAGGAGGTCCGGGCAACGATACTCTAGAGGGCGGCGCGGGTGCCGATCGTTTCATCTTCAACCCGGGCGACGGCGAAGACACAATTTTGGACTTCGAGCTGGGAGTGGATACTCTAGACCTAAGCGGCTTTAACCGCGAGGACGCTCTTACTGCGTTTTACAGCGCCACCCTCGGCAGCGCCATTTTGACTTTTGCAGACGGCACAAGTGTGCGAGTGGCAGGCGACAACGTTACGCCTGAGACACTCAGCCTTAGCGACATCGACTTCGCAGAAGGCAACCTACCCGCCTCCGGCAATGTAACTATTATTGGCACCGCGAAAGAGGGAGAGACTCTTACGGCTAATACGTCAGGCGTCTCAGATGGTGACGGGATCGATGCTTCGACAGAGAGTTTTCAATGGCTCCGTGATGGCGAACCCATAGCAGGGGCGGTCTCGGACACATATGTATTGAATGCCGAAGATATTGGGTCACAGATCAGCGTAACATATGCGTTCTTGGATAACTTCAGTACGAATGAGGCCGTGTCCAGTGAGCCGACAGACATTGTGCTCGGAGCTGGGAGGACTTTCAACGGCACCAGCAACCCTGACGAAATCCTTGGCACTCTGGGTGCGGATACTATCAACGGACAGGGCTCTGACGATGTTCTGCGTGGCAACGGTGGCAATGATATTATCGACGGCGGCGTTGGCTTTGATACGGCCGTGTACTCCGGCAGCCAAAACGACTACACTGTTCAACTGTCCGGCGATGGCGTCACGGTCACAGACCGGGTAGCAGGTCGCGATGGGATCGATGAGCTGATCGATGTAGACAACCTCAGATTTTCTGATGGCGATTTTAACATCGACATACGCACGGGAGCGGCTGATCTGCCCGCTGAAGACTTCGCAGCCATTGTCGAACTGTATATCGCGTACTTCAACCGTGCCCCTGCATCGAAAGGCCTGCTCTACTGGGCGGATCGCCTTGAGGATGGGATGCCCTTGCCTAAGATCGCCGAGAGCTTCTTCGTTCAGCCAGAAACCCAGAATACCTACGCGGAGTACTTGGATGAGAATGGCAAGCTTAAAGACACTGAAGCGTTCGTGAAGGCTGTATTCAACAATGTCTTGGGTCGCGATCCTTACGGGCCGTATTGGATCAACGAATTGGACAACAACCCTGCGATCACGCCAGCAATCTTCATCTTGGCTGTGCTAAACGGCGCCAAAGCACCTACGGGTGGAGCGGAAGATCGGGAGTTTTTGGCTAATAAAACAGACATTGGCATCTACTTCTCGGCCATCAAAGGGCTGTCGGATTACGACGATACAATCTCCGTCATGAATCTATTTGATGGAACTGAAGAGAGCGTAGACGCGGCAGTGACAGCGATGGATGCGATCTATGAAGAGGCGTTAGACCCCAATACAGGGGAGTTCCTTATGCCTCTTGTAGGCGTGGTCGATGATCCGTTCGCGATCGTATAGACGAAGCCCGAACGAAAATACCCCGCGCATTTTTCGAGGTAGGAACAAACAAGGGCCTATCTGTGGCGAGGCGGGGGTGCTTTTTCACCCCCTCCCCCCAGATGTTCCTACCTCTGGAATGGCAATAATCGCCTCAAGTAACCCCCCGAGCGTTTACAACGAGTTCAAACTGGACGGATCATGGTAGGGCAGGAGGAGATGAAAGCGGCAACGAACGCGGCAATAGTGAGAGTATTCGCTAGATACTATTATGACAGCGTATTGCATAAGTAATTGACAAAAGGGAGTTTATTATTGGTTGCGGGGGTAGGATTTGAACCTACGACCTTCAGGTTATGAGCCCATTATTCAATGAATCCAATAACTTATTAATTTCAAAGGCATAGGCGGCAAGCCTTTGAATTCGCAAACTTCCACCCCTGAAACTCGCTGACATTGGCCCACATCCACCGTGCCTCACACTCAAAAAATGACGTACGCTCGTTGACATGGCGTTGACATGGACTTTTGTGATTTAAACTTGGAACAATCAGCCTAATACCTGACACCACTTCCAAATCCTGTTAAGGTTTTGAACTGCCCGATGAGAACACGATCAACTTATTGCGTTTTGCATTAAGCTGAAAATGGACATCTAGGGCAGCCCAATTAATTTTCTATCCAACGCCCGTTGCTGTCAAAGTACGAACACCGCTCAAAACCAAAAGCGTTCCAAAGCGAGTGCATTTGTTCTGACACAACGGCTTCATAGTTATCATCGGGATCATACTCTGTAATCATGCTGGGTGGTAAGTGTAACGCTTCGCGATCATAGGGCGCTGGTGGATCAAAATGCCAAGCGTCCATAGCCAGCTTTACGCCAGCTATTCCAGTGGCAGAAATTTGCAATAGAAATGGTGGTGATACATCTAGAGCACGAAGCCCCCTCAAATATGATTTCAGGGCCAAGAAGATCTTTGGTGGGAAAGCTCGAGAAGGAAGGCTTCGAACCCCGTCATATTCTGGAAACATGCTTGTGCTAGTAGCTTCTAATGAGCCATCACGAAAAACTTGCGTGTAGCCATGGCATTGGCCGTGCCCATCATTCCGGTAAACGCAAAATCCCTCCAAATTGACGCGCCAAGAATGCCCAGAACTTCCTAGAGGAAAGAAGTTTTGTGGCTGCGCAGTCATCGCCGACAACTCTATTCGACGGTTTGCTCCGAAGTCTGGAAGGGGAACTATATTCACAACCATTAAACCCTTTTCGATGGGCATTGGCATCACTCCATCGTTGCCTTCCAAGCGGAGGAACCTTTCGCTTATGAATCGCTTGGCGCGTTCTTCCAGACTGCGCTGCTCGCCAAAAAGCATCCGAAGTTCTTCTAAAGATAACTCGTATGCACCTCCTGAATGTCGCGCGAAGTAGCGGTTCGAGTTCTTGAAAATTATTCGATGCGGAGGATTGAAGCTTCGAGGGACATGGACAACGATCACACTGCCGCCTGAGACATCAATACGTTTAATGCGTAAACCTAACAGCTTCGGCTCAACACCTGTGCGAGCGATACTTTCGAGCCGAAGAAGCTCCTGATCAACATCTGAACAACAAGGTACAATGGCCGATGCAGCACCTTCCATCTCATCGACGCCGATCAATAGGTACCCACCAAGCGTGTTCGCAAATGCTGAAATGTCTTTCAAAAACTCTTTTTTGTCAGAATCAGAGTTTCCATAGGTATCTCGTTTGAAATCCAAGTGAACGCTTTCAGGCACTCCTGCTGAAACTAGAGAATGAATGGTTGCCCCATCTATCTCAGCAAAATTTTTTCCCATCAGCATTTTGTATCCCCGCTTTGGTTGAAAAATCAAAGGTCCTGCTGCACCAGGATAATCCAATTTTTTAGGGCAGGACGGTTGTTCGCGCATCCTGAAATCCAGCCACCATCTGCCGCAGAACAGATGGTTGCAACACTTCAACGTTCTTTCCCCATTTCGCCAGATGCCACGCCATCTCGACCAACCCGCTAGCTTCGAAGCTGACCATAAGCCCGCCATCCTCCAGCTCGGTCATTTCCTGCTTGGGATGAAACACAAACTCCCGGGCCGTCGCCGCGGCCGCTGGGCTGAACCGCCACACGACCCGCGTGAACTCCTCGTCTGAATGAAACGACCCGAACGATCGGGCCGCGTAAGCTTCAAGGTCGAAGTCCCTGTCCTTTTCGAACCAGTCGTTGGTGATCTCGGCATTTTCGATGCGATCCATGCGGAAGCGGCGCAGGTTCACATCCTTGGCGGCATCACGGGCAATCAAGTAATGCCGCGTGCCGAGCAGGATCCCATAGGGTTCGATTACGCGCTTGCGCGGCTTCGCGTCCTGCGCACCCTTGTACCGGATGACCAGCCTGAATGGCCCTCTGAGAGCAGCAGATACGATGTTCAGCACATCCGGAGAGGTTTTGACCTTTGGACCTGGGCGGCAGGCATAGCCTTTAGCCTCGAGGATCGCCTCCGCATCCACCTCCATGCTTCGGGCCTGTGCTGACGGCAAGGTTGCCACCAAGCGGTCACGCAGGGACCGAAGCGCGTCCACTTCCATATACGCACCCTCCCGCTCAGCCCTATGACATTCACACATCTTGGTTTCAGTTATTGAGCTGATCTGATTCCCTTTTTGAAAAGGGAGACGATGAT
>CANNCS010000189.1 GCA_947503115.1 uncultured Marivita sp. | reverse complement strand
CCTACCGGACGTCATCACGTCAATCGGAACCAGAGATTGGGCGAAAGTGGGTCAATGATCGCAGCCCTTGGTATAATACGGCTTCCATGTCTTCAATCAGGAGATCAAACTCCTGAACATCCCGACTGATCGTGCACGCAACAAGCGGCGCGGGCTGCGGAGCGCTGGGAAGGATACTCGTCATTTGCCTCGTTTCCTCTAACTTCACGACGCCCGTTTGCGGCATTCTGCACGCATCAAAAACGCCGATCCCGACTCGGTCGGGAGGGACTGCTACAGTCAGAAGGTGAGTGGAAAACTTGGCAACATTGGGGCCGAATTACCGAAATTGTACGGTATTTCAGGCCGATGGCATGGCCCCTTTCGGGGCCGTGCCTTTATTGTGAAGCTTGGAAATCAGTGCCTTGAATGCCTTCGAGTGTGGTTCTTGGCACGGCGCTGTTGATGTACTCGCGATAGATGATCTCGGCATATCTGCCTTCAAGAACAGTGGGATGCGAGCCAACGAAGCCTGAAACCTCGGTCACGGTGCGGCGGTTGCGACGCTCGCGGCCTTCGGTCACGATCAGTGGTTGGGTTTCGCCAAACGAAACCACAGCTTCAAGACGATCCTTGCTGATGCCCTGCGACGCGAGGAAATTCACGACTGCATGGGCACGGTTCAGGCCAAGGCGCTTGTTGTAGGCTTCGCTACCGACAGCGTCAGTGTGGCCATAGACCCGGAATCGGATCTCAGGGAACTGCCGAATCCATTGTGCCTGTTCCCGCAAGGTGTCCCGCGCTCCGCTGTCCAAGACGGCGCTGTTGAAGGCGAAATTGACAGTTGTCATGACCTCGCTGGCAAAGCGTTGTGACAGATCATAGGTATAGCGCTTTTCGCCATTCATGATCTGGACGTTGTTCATGGTCGCGTTGCCGAAGTTGCCGGTGTCCAGAAGGGCACCAGCTTCTCGGTTGAAGGCGCTGTAGACTGGGTCGCTGGTGGCGCATGCCGCCATAAACGCGAGACCTGTCAAGGCGGCCGGGATGCGGAGATTCTTTTGAATTGCCATCGCCTCAATCCATCACATAGCCATAGGAACCGGTGAAGTCCTGTTTGGCAACTTCACCCGCTGCGCCTCGAAGATTGCGCGAGTCGCTTGCGACGCGACCAAAAAGGAACAGGTCTTTTTCACTAGGCGGGCGGACCCGGTCTGTCGGCAGCGCAAGCGCTTCACCGCGGGTCGGCGTCACAAGGTGCGGTGTGATGATGATCACCAGCTCGGACTGTTCGCGCTGGTATTCAGCGCTGCGGAACAGAGCACCCAGAATGGGGATGTCACCAAGCCATGGCACCTGACTGTTCAAATCGCGGAAGTCGTCCTGCAACAAACCTGCGATGGCAAAGCTTTCGCCGTCGCGCAGTTCAACCGTGGTTGTTGTTTCCCTGCGGCTGAACCCGTCGATGCGAATTGCGCCAATGTCGACACCACTGCTTGGGTCAATCGACGAAACCGCTGCTTCGAGCTCGAGATTGATCAGATCGTCGTCAAGAACTCGCGGGATAAAGTTGAGTTCCACACCAAAGGGTTTGAATTCGACTGTAATCGCGCCGTCTTCTTGCGAAACCGGGACCGGGTATTCACCACCGGCAAGGAATGTTGCTTCCTGACCGGACAAAGAGGTGAGGTTGGGTTCGGCCAAGGTGCGAACGACGCCTTTTGCTTCCAGCGCCTCGAGCAGGATACCCACCTCAAGACCACCAGCATTGAATCCAAAGAGGATCGCGCCTTGCGAGCTCGCTCCTGAAGCCAGCTTGTCTGATACCGAATCCACGGCCGCCAGTGGCGCCGCGTTCCCGGTGCCCAACTCCAACCCGAGATCTCCGTCGAGAACGGATCCACCGGTTGCCAGCGAGGCTTGCAGGGATTTGGACACGGATCGCTGCATTTCCGCGAACCGAACCTTGAGCATGACCTGCTGGACGCCGCCAACTGTCATGAGGTTCGAAACGCGTTCAGGAGCGTACCGTGTTGCGAGATCAAGTGCGCGCTGCATGCGGATCGTGCTGGACACGGTGCCAGACAGGACGATGCCGTCATTCGCTGTGCGCACTTCGATCTTTTCATCTGGAAGGATCTGACGAAGACGTTCTTTAAATTCTGTCAGGTCCGGGGCGACCCGAACATCGACATTGGTAATCAATTGGCCATTGCCATCCAGAATCGTCAACGTTGTCGTACCCGGTGTTTTGCCAAGCACGTAGATTGTTCTGTCCGAAAGGGACGAAATATCTGCAATCGACGGGTTCGCAATGCTGAGTTCCGCAAAGGGAACTTCGCTTTCGACTACCACCGCTCGGTTCATGGGAACGTTCAGTGTCGATTCAGTATTGGTTCGGATGACACGCAGAGTTTCAGCAAATGCTGTGTGCGCCAATGGAGAAATGGCAAGAACCGCGCCCAACAGGACGGCCTTGATGGGACTGCTCGTATACATGTGACCTGCCTTTCCGATCACGCCTCAACAGTGGGTCTTTTCGCCCGATATTGGCACCAAGCTGCGTCAAGTCGGCTTTTATTGCAAGAATCAATGATTTCAGAGGGGTGCTTCATGTGGATAAGGCGCAACATAATGCTGCGCCTCATTTGCGGGTAATTGGAGCGTTTTCACCAAATGCGGTGCTTGTTTTGTCAGTTCGTACAAGGGATGGGCATATCGACGACTTCACCGCCGCGACGCGTCCGAATGGTACAAACCTCAAGCGCTGGCCGTTTTTCTACTTCCGTACGTTGTTCAATGCCCAAAAGCGTCCGCTGGTCGACCTCGATCACCTCTGCAACGGTGTCGTCGTTGCGTCCCATCAGAGACAGTGACAGACGGCCTGTCGACTGGGCTTGGGCCAGAGATGCAACCTGTTGCGGGCTTGCCGAAACCGTGACCGTGCGGGCAATCGTAGTCGCGGCTGTTTCGGTTTGCGATGTCTGGTCGATGGCGATCAGCTTGACCCCTGTTTCGATCAACTTCGTCACTTCACCATTGGGCATACCGGGATCATTGCTTCTCACCCGGCCCGTCCAGTAAACGTCGACGCGGTCGGTCGGACGCAAAAAGCCCGACACGCCGGACGCCACATCCACCTTGATCGCAAACGCGCGCTGACCCCGTTCGAGCTGTGATGTCAGGCCGGCGTCTGCACCGGGTTCGCTGACTTTGCTCGCCATGATTGCTTCGTTCTTTTCGATCGGTCGCAGAGCAACACGCAATTCCTCGCCTTCCGCATTCAAAGGCTTGGTTGTGTCGTAGAAGTTCTCGGGCAATGTCTGCTTTGGCCACGGCATCAGAGCGATATCTTCCGGCGCGATGATTTCACCGTAATCCAGTGCGCGTGTCGCAACATAGATTTCCTGGACCGGAATGCTTGTCGTGACTTTGCTACGTTCCTGCTCAAGCGCAGTTTGATAAGCGCCGATGTAGTTCTGTGCCATGTAAACAGCGAAACCGGCCAATGCCAGGCCCGCGACAAGGACAAGTCCAAAAACGATGCGCATAGTGCCTCCTTACATGCTTCCTTGTTGCACGATCACTGTGCTGGAACATGGTTCAGTCTTCGGGATAACGGATCATTATGTCTGCCTCTTGGGCAGACTGTGGCTAAATTGAGAAGTTGGGCTTCAAGGTGGCGCGTCTTCTCAAAGAGCGTTTGGCTCCGAACATCAGTCAGCTCTGGTATCATCTAGAGCCCACAATGGGGACGGGCCTTAAACGGCTGCAAGGGCAACGATGACTTAAATTGGAATGGTGTTTACAGGTTCAATAAATTGATCTGTAGAAAAGAAAAAAGGCGCGCAAAATGCGCGCCTTCTTCCGTTGATGGATATCAACAAATTAGTCAGCAGCTGCCGGCAGCCAGTCTTGTGCGCCAAGAACCGCGCCACCGGTCGATGTCAGAACGGCGTCGATGTTTTCCTGGATCGCGCCATAAGCAGCAATTGCGAGGCCAACAACAGCAGCGGTCAGAACGACCCAGTCAACTGTTACGGCACCGTCTTCGTCTTTGCGGAAGTTTTTGATGAAATTGATCATTTTGATCTCCATAGTCCTAGTTTGCTCACGTTGGCCAAGCTCAGGACTTTGTGTTGAGCGCTCTCTCATTCGCTCCATCCCGTCTTGGATGAGTACTTATAGCTGTCGGATTGGGGCAGCAGTTTGACAGCATTGGTCCGATTTTGCAGCTTGGTCTAAAAGTTCACACTACACGACACAGGGCGCATTTCGCCAATTTTAGGGGTGGTGCCGACCGGCGAGATGGATTCTGAACACGGA
>CANNCS010000188.1 GCA_947503115.1 uncultured Marivita sp. | reverse complement strand
TCGGAGCGTCTCATCCGCCAATCATGCCACGACGCAGCAGCGTTGGGAATCCTATGTCAGGCGGGGAACACTAGAAGAATATGAACATGGCGCGACGCCGAAACCCAAAGCGTCCAAGGCCATGGCGGCGGAGTAAAAGCGATGAAACAAAAACTGGTTATCATCGGGGCGGGCATGGCCTCGGGGCGGGTGATCGAAAACCTTGTCCAAGATGGGCCCGAAGCCTTCGACATTACCCTCATCAACGCGGAACCGCGTGGCAATTACAACCGCATCATGTTGAGTTCGGTTTTGGCGGGCGACAAGACCTACCAAGAGATCGTCACTCATGACGATGCCTTCTATACGGAACATGACATCACCTGTCGGTTTGGCACTCGGGTGATGGGGATCGATACGCAGACCAAGACCATCAAGACCGATGCGGGCGACGTTCTTGATTATGACAAGCTCGTTTTCGGGACGGGTTCGGTACCATTCATGATCCCGTTGCCAGGGCACGATCTGGAGGGTGTCATCGCCTATCGGGATCTTGAAGATACCGAAGCAATGATGGGTTTGAATACCGGCCAGAAAGCCGTTGTCATCGGCGGCGGCCTCTTGGGGCTCGAGGCCGCGGCAGGCATGGCGGCACGCGGTGTCGAGGTCACGGTGGTGCACATCATGGGCCACCTGATGGAACGCCAACTGGACGAAGCTGCGGGCTACCTCCTCAAGAAAGCACTAGAGGACAAGGGCATCACTGTCCTCACCTCGGCCAATTCCAAGGAGATTCTGGGCAAGGATGGCCACGTCTCCGCGCTGTTGCTAGAGGACGGCACCGAACTGCCGTGCGATTTGCTCTGCATGGCCGTTGGTATCCGCCCCAATGTAACGCTGGCGAAGGAGGCCGGTTTGGCGGTTGGTCGTGGGATTCATGTCGACGACCAGATGATGACTTCGATCGAAGACATCTATGCCGTGGGCGAATGTGTGGAACACGATGGCGCGCTGTTTGGTTTGGTCGCACCGCTTTACGATCAGGCCGGAGTTCTGGCCAAAACGCTTTTAGAAGAACCAGCGGCGTTCAAACAGAAGTCACTGTCGACCAAGCTCAAGGTGACGGGCTGTGATCTGTTCAGCGCGGGCGATTTTGCGGACGCGGAAGGGCGAGAAGACATTGTGTTCCGTGATCCGTCCCGTGGCGTCTACAAGCGACTGATCATCGAGAACGACCGGCTGATTGGTGCGGTCATGTATGGTGACACCGCCGACAGCACTTGGTTCTTCGGTCTCATTCAATCTGGCGACAGTATTGCCGATATGCGCGAGACGCTGATCTTTGGCCCGGCGTTTCAGGGGGGCGCCTCTGTGGACCCTTTGTCAGCCGTTGCAGCATTGCCGCCTGAGGCGGAAATTTGCGGCTGCAACGGCATTTGCAAAGGCACAATCGTCAACGCCATTGAAAACGGCGCAACCGATCTGAACGCGGTGCGCACAACGACCAAAGCAAGCGCGTCTTGCGGCACCTGCACAGGTCTGGTCGAACAAGTATTGCAGGTCACCTTGGGCGATGCGTTCGAGATGCCCACGGCACAGCCGATCTGCAAGTGTTGCGACCTGACACACGAAGACGTCCGCCGACTGATCAAGTCCCAGGAACTTAAGTCTCAGCAGGCGGTCTGGCAGGAACTGGGTTGGAAGACACGCAACGGCTGCCATGTCTGCCGCCCGGCGGTAAACTTCTACCTGCTTGCTGACTGGCCGCTCGACTACAAGGACGATCCCCAAAGTCGTTTTGTCAATGAACGCAAGCACGCCAATATCCAGAAAGATGGCACCTTTTCTGTCGTGCCGCGGATGTGGGGCGGGATCACCAACGCTGCGGAACTGCGCGCCATTGCCGACGCGGCGGACAAATACGATGTGCCAACCGTCAAGGTCACCGGCGGCCAAAGGATCGACCTGCTGGGCGTCAAAGGTGAAGATTTGCCGTTCATATGGGCCGATTTGAACCGGGCGGGTTTGGTGTCCGGGCATGCCTATTCCAAGGGTTTGCGGACAGTCAAAACCTGTGTCGGTACTGACCATTGCCGTTTTGGCACTCAGGACAGCACCGGGCTTGGGATCAAGTTGGAACAAGTCCTGTGGGGGTCATGGACGCCGCACAAGGTCAAACTGGCCGTCTCTGGATGCCCGCGTAACTGTGCCGAGGCCACCTGCAAGGACGTGGGCGTGATTTGTGTCGACAGTGGTTTTCAGATTGGCGTGGCGGGTGCCGCTGGAATGGACCTCAAGGAAACGGAACGCCTGGCCGATGTCCCGACCGAGCAAGAGGCTATCGATCTCACTGTCGCGTTTATCCAGCTCTACCGCGAAAACGCCAAGTATCTGGATCGTCCCTACAAGTGGGTCGCCAAAGTGGGGCTCGATTGGGTCAAGGAACGTGTGGTCGATGATCTCGACGAACGCGCTCGCCTGATCGCGGCTTTTGAACTGAGCCAAAGCATCTACCGCAAAGACCCTTGGGCTGAACACGCTGCAAAGTCGCAGGCGTTCCAGCCACTTGCCGACCTGACATTGGAGGCCGCCGAATGAATTGGATCGATATATGTGCCATTGACGACATCCCTTTGCGCGGTGCGCGTAAACTCAAGACCAAAATGGGATGCGTTGCGGTCTTTCGGACAGCCGAGACCGAAGTGTTTGCTGTGACAGATCGTTGTCCGCACAAGGGCGGGCCATTGTCCGAAGGGATCGTGCATGGACAATCCGTCACCTGCCCGCTGCACAATTGGGTGTTTGATTTGAACACCGGCCATGCACAGGGAGAGCCGGGTGCAATCGACACATTCCCTGTTCGGATCGAAGCGGGGCGCGTGTTGATTGATGGCTCGGAACTCGCATCTCGGAGCGCCGCGTGATGGACGGTGCCGGTTTGCCAGAGACAAGATCAACCTGCCCTTATTGCGGGGTCGGGTGCGGCGTTCTCTTGCGACCGGATGGGCAGGGTGGTCTCGACGTCCGTGGCGACCCGGACCATCCCGCGAATTTCGGTCGGCTCTGTTCCAAAGGTTCGGCCTTGGCTGAAACGGTCGGTCTGTCGCAACGATTGTTGGCACCGATGGTGAATGGTCAGGAAACCGGATGGAATGACGCTTTGCAGTTGGTGGCGGATCGGTTCTCGGACACGATTGCACGGCATGGGCCCGATAGCGTGGCATTCTACGTCTCGGGCCAATTGCTGACTGAAGATTACTACGTCGCCAACAAGCTGATGAAGGGTTTCATCGGGTCCGCCAATATCGACACCAATTCGCGTCTTTGTATGGCGTCTTCGGTGGCGGGTCACAAACGCGCATTCGGAACAGACACGGTTCCCGGGACGTACGAAGACATCGAAGAGGCCGATCTTATTGTTCTGGTCGGGTCCAATCTGGCGTGGTGCCACCCGGTTCTGCACCAACGCGTCCTTGCAGCCAAGAAGGCGCGGGGCACCAAGGTGATGGTTGTTGATCCGCGCCGCACGGCAAGCTGCGATGGTGCGGACCTGCATCTGGCGCTCCAACCAGGTAGCGATGTGGCGCTCTTCAATCACCTCTTCGTTCGGATCAACGAAGCCGGTGTCGTTGATCCACAGTATGTGCAGCACACCGTTGGTTTCGACGCAGCTTTGCAGTCCGCCGCAGCAGACGATGCTGCGGTCACGGGTCTGTCCGAGGCTGAACTGAACGCATTTTGCCAAGAGTGGATCGGTAGCGAAAAGGTTGTGACAATCTACAGTCAGGGTTTGAACCAATCCACGTCTGGCACGGACAAGGTCAACGCGATCCTGAATTGTCATCTTGCCACGGGCCGTATCGGCAAACCCGGCTGTGGGCCATTGTCGGTCACCGGACAACCAAACGCGATGGGTGGGCGCGAAGTGGGTGGGCTGGCCAATATGCTGGCCTGTCACCTTGATCTCGAAAACTCTGATCACCGCAGCGCGGTACGTGATTTTTGGTCTGCACCTGCCGTTCCCGATGCTCCGGGCCTGAAAGCCGTCGATCTGTTCAAGGCGGTTGGCGACGGAACGATCAAGGCGCTCTGGATCATTCACACAAATCCCGCTGTTTCGATGCCCGATGCGACGGCTGTGCAAGAGGCCATCGCGGCCTGCCCGTTCACCGTGGTCAGTGACATCACGACCCAGACCGACACTGCGCGACTGGCCCATGTCGTGCTGCCCGCCACTGCGTGGGGTGAAAAGGATGGAACCGTCACCAATTCCGACCGCACCATCAGTCGTCAGCGCAGTATTCTGCCTCCTCCGGGCGACGCCCTATGACATTCACACATCTTGGTTTCAGTTATTGAGCTGATCTGATTCCCTTTTTGAAAAGGGAGACGATGATG
>CANNCS010000187.1 GCA_947503115.1 uncultured Marivita sp. | reverse complement strand
CATGGAATCAGAGCGCGGGCGAGCTGGGAACCTCAGAAATCCCTAATGAGTCAGAAGCCAGCCCCTTTGGTATAATATGTTTTCTATACTCGGTGTCATCGAATTCCCAAACTTTTGGGATTGACGCGCCTTTTGCCATTGAGTCGAGTGGTGCATGATCCGTCCCGTTTTTCTCTTCTCGTCAGAACGTTGTGAGCTTGAGGCTTGTGTGCGTAGCCAGCGCTTTGGCTGCCACATTATGCTAAGTCCAAGAGCAGTTCCGGAGTGACACTTTTTACTCCAAACTTTTTCCTTTTATGTC
The DNA here is from genome assembly GCA_947503115.1 of uncultured Marivita sp. GTDB lineage: Bacteria > Pseudomonadota > Alphaproteobacteria > Rhodobacterales > Rhodobacteraceae > Marivita. The sequence continues at coordinate 4,084 of CANNCS010000187.1, read as the reverse complement.
CAATAAATTTTTGATTGTGGTATCCTGCCCACATGACTGATGATGCTAAGATCACCCTGCCCTCTTATGTCGCTGGCTCCGGAAAGCTCGACCGCTTGGTTGATACCGCACGCGGCTATGCTGAGGCGGCTGCTGCTCCGAACACACTGACGGCTTACAAGGTCGACTGGAAACATTTTGGACGATGGTGCCGCCTGAAAGGCGCTAACCCGATGCCCCTGTCACCTGAGTTGGTTGGGCTCTATCTCGCAGACCTGGCGGCCCCCTCAGATGGGTCCCCTGCTCTCCTGCCCAGCTCTATAGAAAGACGCTTGTCTGGCTTGTCTTGGAACTATGTTGCCCGTGGTCAAGCTTTGGATCGCAAGGATCGGCATATCAAAAACGTGCTCGACGGGATCAAAAGAAAGCATGCCCGGCCGCCGGTACAGAAGGAGGCCATCACCTCAGACGACATCAAGGCCATGGTGGCCACCCTGCCCTTCGATCTACGCGGCTTGAGGGATCGTGCCATCCTGTTGATCGGCTATGCTGGCGGCCTTCGTCGCTCAGAGATTGTCAGTCTTGATTTCAATAAGGACGACACACCAGATTCAGGTGGTTGGGTCGAGATCATGAAGGCCGGTGCTCTTCTGACTATCAGCAGTAAGACAGGGTGGCGGGAAGTCGAGATTGGCCGTGGGTCCTCTAATCAGACCTGCCCTGTACATGCTCTTGAGCAATGGTTGCATTTTGCAAAGATCAATTTTGGTCCTGTCTTCATCGGCGTGACCCGGGACGGTAAGCGCTCCACTGAAAAGCGCCTGAATGACAAACATGTTGCCCGGCTTGTCAAAAAAACAGCTCTCGACGCAAATATCCGCGATGGATTGACCGAGGCTAAGTTACTCTCGATGTTTTCCGGGCATTCACTTCGCGCAGGTCTGGCAAGTTCTGCAGAGATCGACGAGCGATACGTCCAAAAGCAGCTCGGCCATGCTTCGGCAGAGATGACCAGGCGGTATCAGCGTCGCAGGGATCGGTTCCGCGTGAATTTAACTAAAGCTGCAGGACTTTGATGAACTCCTGATTTCGCCCAATAGTTTGACTAGCCGCGATGCCAGTAAAATTTTAAAGCTATCAAATTCAAAAGGTGACCACGGTCACAAACGTTACGACCAACGCTTTCTTCCAGATTGTCGGGCGGCGCGGGGGAGTAGAAGAGCGGCAGAACGTGAGACTTGGGGGCACCCACGCTCTGCCTGCAGGGTATATCACCGGACGGGTGAGAAAGGCTTACCCTGCTTGGAGCAAATAGAGAATACTTCCTTAGAATGTCCAGACCATTGTAAAGCAAGTATCGAGGATACAGAACGACACCCCACACACGCTTATCCACAAGTGGTGTTTAAATAGCCTCCGTACGCAGGCATGTTCCCCTTCAGTGGAATCAGCCTGCTCATTTGAGTGATTACGAAATGAGTCAATGAGTCTCTACGTTTGTGTTCCATAGGCGGCTTCTGAAAATATCATCGTTAGATTGAGCTTCAAGGTTACTAGGTAGCTATCAGCTAGCTATTAAATAGCTACCTGATAGCTACCTAGTAACCTTGGGTATTTTTGGTCTCTTAGTGTTTGTATTTAAGTGGTACCTAAATGGTATCTGCCGAGTGCTTGATTTGAGTGGTTGTGGTATGGTCGGTTAGGTTTGTACCGCAGGTACTGCTCAGAAGTGTGTTCATGTGGGTATGGAAAATTGTTTTTGTGGTTGGATAGCCAATAAGTATCTTTAAGATAGCTTGCACTTTTACAAATGATATATGTCGCTTATATGTGCATTATTTAGTAGCTATCTGGTAGCTAACGATTAGCTAGACTATAGCTAGAAGCTAGCCTATATCTAGCAGATATCTATAAATATCTTAAAAACCTATGATCAAAATTCGCTGACGTACGGTCCGCCTCCGCCGCGTTATTCGTTTTGCTACAGCTAAAATAATTAACAGATAGCTATGTGATAGCTTATTGATATATGGTTAGCTATCAGGTAGCTTAATACAAAACTTGAGGTGTCGTATGCCAGTAATAGCATTTGCCAACCCAAAGGGTGGCGCAGGGAAGACAACGAGCGCACTGTTGCTTGCCACGGAGTTGGCGGAAAAAGGTGCTTCCGTCACACTTCTGGACGCGGACCCGGAAAAGTGGATTTCGCAGTGGGCGTCCTTGCCTGGAAAATCCGAAAAAATAACTGTTTTTGGAGATGTTACCGAGGATTCTATTGTTGAGCAGATTGATGAGGCGGCTAGGGTAACTCAGTTTGTTGTCGTTGATCTCGAGGGCACTGCGAGCCTTATGGTTGCGAATGCAATTGGCATGGCGGATATGGTCATAATCCCTACGCAGGGTTCGTCGATGGATGCTCGGGGGGCGGCAAAAACAATCAGGCTGATCAGGAATCAGGAACGTATGGCGCGGCGAAAGATTGCACATGCGGTTCTTTTGACGCGAGCGAGCGCTGCTGTGACGTCGAGGTCGATGCGTAACGTGCAAGAGCAGCTCGAAGATACAGGAATCCCAGTTTTTGCGGTCTCTATTATCGAGAGAGCGGCCTTCCGAGACCTGTTTGATTATGGAGGAAATTTGTCAGAGCTAGACCCGCGCAAGGTGAACAATGTTGAAAATGCGGTGCAAAATGCGCGTGCCTTTGTGGGGGAGGTGCTCTCACGGCTGAAGGCGCTTCAAGATGCGGAAGATGAGGGGCGGGGGCAAAGGATTACGGCATGACGAACGAGAGGCCAAAATTAGGTTTTGCGGAGGAGCTTGAAAATTTCGATCCCTCTACTTGGGCGCCATCCTCGCAAGCGCGTAAAACTATTGCGCCTGTTGAGCAGGCTGCCTCACTGGCTGAAGCTTCTGGGTTTCGTAGTCGGGAGCCAAAATTTGCGCCAGCGCCGCCTGAGCCTCGCCCGCAGCGGCGGCGTCGGACGGGGCGCAACACACAATTTAATATTAAGGCAGACCCAACGGTAATCGAGAGGTTTGTGAAGATCGCGGATGATCAGGGGTGGGTTTTTGGTGAGGCTTTAGAGCACGCGGTTGCGTTGTTAGAGCAACGCTATGGCGGTGGCGAAAGCGATACCGTTTTGGAGGATTGACTTGCCAAAGTCCTTGTATTTTAAGGAAGTTCTACAAAGGGACTAGCTCTACACTCTTGCGGCTCGTGTTCCTTGCAGGTCGCAACCTTTGTAAAACTGAGCCACGCCTCACTGGGCGTGGTTTTTTTTGGTCTTGAGGTGTCCATATTTAGCTAGGTAGGACCCGAAAAAACATGTTGAAAACTTAGCCCGAATTATTCAGTCCGCCCCGATGGCGCGTTTCACCAGTGGAGGAAGGATCCACCCAGAGAGTAGTCGATAGGTCTGGTAGCTGACGAGCGGTGTCGCTGGGCAACTGGTTGCATCGAAGCCTCGTGACAAAGGCCGCCATGGGCGGTTGAGCAATCCAGCGGGCCGTAACGCGAGTGAAGTCTGAGCAGGCCTCGAAAGTGATGATGCGGATGCCGACCCGCCTGAATTACGGGGAAGGCCGCGTGGACAGGGAAGTGATCGACAAATGCACCTGTCCGATCCGCCGGGGTAATGGGCACGGCACGTTGGAAAGGTGGAGCGGGTAACGGGGGAGGCCCATTCCGGGCGAGGGGTCGCGGCCCTCAACGCCAGATTTGGTCTGGCGGCTTGGTGTGGGAGTCGGACGGGGTCATAGTACTGTTGAAGCCGGGTAATGCCGGTGGAGGGAAGGGCCCCGACTTCTGGTACGCTTGTTGAAGCATCTGAGGAGAAGGTGATTGGCCAAACGCCTGCAAACACCCGAACGCATCCGGACGTTGCAGAGGAAGCTGTACCTCAAGGCGAAGGCTGAGCCGGACTGCCGGTTTCACCAGCTTTACGACAAGGTCTGGCGAGGTGACATCTTGCTCCACGCGTGGGAACTTGCGCTGCTCAACGGCGGCGCCCCGGGGGTGGCCCTATCAGATTCACACATTTTGGTTTCAGTTATTGAGCTGATCTGATTCCCTTTTTGAAAAGGGAGACGATGATGCATCAGACGC
>CANNCS010000186.1 GCA_947503115.1 uncultured Marivita sp. | reverse complement strand
TACCGGACGTCATCACGTCAATCGGAACCAGAGATTGGGCGAAAGTGGGTCAATGATCGCAGCCCTTGGTATTATGCTGTATTTGACTGTAAAGTCTGAGGTTTTGGCTGGTCGACCGAAATCACACCGATAACGATTTTATTGTTTTTCAATGACTTAGATGAAAATCTCATACAATGTTGATTGTCTGAGATTTTCGGCTGTGCAGCGTGGCAGATGGCAAACCGCGCTGGAACTGTTGCTTACAGCTTGCTATGTGCGCCGTCACAGAGCGGTTGCTTGCCACTTTGCTTGCAGCCGCAGAAGAACACCCGCTTGCTGGCCTCAGCTGTGTACTTGACGGGTGCTATGCCCGTGTCTTTGTGACTACCGTCGCAAAATGGCTGTTTGCTGCTCTTGCCACACGCACACCAGAAATAGCTTTTACCCTCTTCAACTTCGATAGGGTATGGCGCTTTCTGCACTATGATGGGTGCTGTCATAGGTTCGCCCTCGTTTGTTTGACTGGTCCTCAACGAGGTAGGGTCAGCTCCGCTGTCTGCAACGTTATCCTCCCAAATCACGGAGACAGCGGAGCATTCTGCACTGCGGCGCCAGTACACTGCGATACAGGACGAACTTGGGCAAGTTATGGCGCAGGGAACAACCGCAGCGCTTGCGTGATCGCAAACCCTCCCTAAATCAAGACCATAACAGAGCAGGAGGTTGACGATGACTGAACAACTCAACTTTCAAAACATCATGCAACAGCTGCGCAAGACCGCTGATCCTGTGGCACTGATGCGCAGCTTTATCGTTCAATCTGGCGGACATTGGGCCGATCACAGCGACAACAGACTTTTCGAAATCAATTTCCTTGGTGTGGCAGGTGTGGGCATTGGTGCTGATGCAGCTGTTCAAAACTGGCTGGCGAATGCTGAACAGCTGCAATTTGACGTGGAAACCGCCGCATAGACGAGATACGTCGCTTCGCAGTGGGCCTGTAGCTCAATTGGTTAGAGCAGAGCGCTCATAACGCTTTGGTTGCGGGTTCAAGTCCTGCCGGGCCTACCACGACGAAACCACCGTTTGAGTACTCGGCTCACAGCTGCTAACTGCAGGGGACGTGACCCAGGGTCATCTTACGCAAATACGATACTGAAGACCCACGATGATCCGCGCTGTACTATACCAAAGCACTGCCAAAACCGACTTTCCCAGCTCAGCTGATCACGACATTCTGGAAACAGCATGGCGACACAACGGCGAAATGGGCATCACGGGTTATCTGCTGCGCACACGAACCCAGTATTTTCAGCTGTTGGAAGGTGGGGATGACGTGCTGGATGATGTTGTTGACATGATCCGAAAAGACACGCGCCACACTGACATGGAAATCCTCTGCGACAATACCGTAAACGAACGGCGCTTTGCCAACTGGGCTATGGGCTATCACCTCGTCACAGAAGCTGAACGCGATGAGTTTGAAGGTTGGCTCAAAGACGGCAACGATTTCGCCGACAGCATGATCAGCTACATGCAGTTGATGGCCGAGCGCAGGGAAGCAGCATCAACGGTGCATCCACCAATGCGCTGAACAGAAAATAAACGCGAGACCCCAATCAAATCAGTGGAACAAATGGAATTCCACAACCTGATAACGCCAATAGCGCCGCCGCGGAAATAATCTGTTTCATTCGATGACTCAACCTTGCCAGTAAGCCAACACTTTCAATGTTTATGTACCGGCGCAAGAAGCGGGTCTGTGCCCAATTCAAATACTGAGCGCCAAAGCTGTGTTTTGACATAATCTATAGGGAGTATCAGATTCAGCCTTCATCGGACATCTTTCTAATTGTATGATTTATGGCCGTGATCTCCCAGCAGTCTTCAGCGTCACCTCGTTCTAAGAAGAAATTTTTGGTGGCTGTAAGTACCTGTAGTTCTGTGAAGTTGTCGCTGCTTGGACAATGAAACGAAGACAGATCATCTGAAAGGTCTTCAATGAATGCTGCTAGTGCGTCATCATCTAATCCATCGTAATCATCTATATCTCCATCAAAGTTGTTTTCCAGATCGGCCTCCCATGCATGATTCATTGCTCTATGCATTATCTTGTGCAAATCGGTGACGAGTTCCTCAAGTTCCTGTTCCATCGTACTTTTCCTTGTCTGGAGTGAGTGACTGCTATCATATATCGACCAGGTTCCAAGTGGAAATCACTGGCTTTCGACTGTTAATATTCGGATTTTTTTCAGCCGGGATAATCAATATTCCTCGGCCAACATGATGGTGAGCACCCGCGCTGTGACAGTTTCATCGGCGGGGTCAGGCGAGTGCATTGAGTAGTCCAAGTCGTAATAGCTGAACTGCCAAAACACCTGCACCTCGCCCCACCGAAACGACCCAAAGTCATGTTCCTGATAGGGGTCATTGTCGGGTGTGAACTGATCATACCAGCGCACCTGGTCCAATAGGTCTGATACATTGTCCATGGCCTGAATGCCCTGTGTGATTACCACACGACAGCCAGTAAATGACTGCCGCGCACGATCATTGAGTTCGCGTATCCGGTCTGTATTGAATTCAGCCATCTTGCGCCGCCCGCGCCGCGCCGGGTTTGATGCGGGGTTTGCGTTCCGCTGTTTTGGCAATAGCTGCGTCTAATTCCCCGGCCTGTGCTGCTGACAGAAATGCCTCCAATACAGCGCCTACGTCTTTGAGTGTTTTGACGAACACAGCATTGTTGCGGCAATCAACGGCGATCACACGTGCCCCATAACGGCACTGCACATACCAACCCCCGTCCTGCTCAAAGAACCAAGGACGCACACGACGATGGGTTTTGACCAAGACCCGCTCGCCCTGCTCGTTGTTCATCCATTTCGACTTTTCAACGCGATGATCTTCGCCTTTGAGTGCAGCTGCATATACCAATTGCTGCTCTTTCAATCCCGCCACCAGTTTGTCACGACGAGCCACGACGGGATCACGTTGGGTGCTACGAGTAACCGATTTAAAGTTGAGTTTTGCCAATGCAGTCATCTGCCAAGTGCTCCTTGCTATACACCTATAGCGCGAACATATGGTCACAGCTTTATTTGGACGACCGAAAAGACAGGTGTGGTGGAAGGAAATGGCAGTGCGCATGGGAACCGAACACACGCTCACAAAAAAAGCGTCTAACGGTGTGTGCCGCTGACGCTATCTGTCTGTTTATATGCTGTTTGTGTCTACTCAGTGTCGTTCAAGTGGTTCTGTTTCTGTATTGCTCGCTGAGCTCTTCTTGGTTGATTGCGTTTGTATCAAGCTGATCATAAATTCAATCAATGCGTGTTTTTCATATGTTTGAATGTTTTGTGTTCTCATCACTTGTGAGTGTTTTGTGTTTCTTTGATTGAACTTGTGTGTTGCCACTGAACAAGGATTTGCCAAGAAATTCATCTACGACATGATCCTGTTCAAACACAGCTGAGTTGGACGGGGGCATCGCCACTCGCGTCTCTGTCAGCTGCTATATGTGTATCGGCTTTGTTGATTTCTCAGCGCTGCTGTTGCCGCTACGATCCAAGCCGAACTCGCTGCTTTATTTATGCGGTGAGCCTGGGCTTCAGTCTCTTGCACTGCCATTTCTGCCGCAGAAGTCTTCGCCCAGCTGATGTCGTCTAACAGCGTGGCGCTGCCCATGCGCCAGTATTCGCGGGTCACATAGTTCACGGCGTCTTCCCTGCGGATCACCGGCATAATCCAGTTCTTGGCCATGGGCCCTGTTTGACGGTGATGTTGCGCCCACACAGCGTTCAGTATGGTGCAAGCGTGCTCTATGTCGGCGAGGGGCGACTTCAGCAGGAAATGAACATGGAAGTTTTCCACGTCTGAGCCTTCATGTGCGAAACACCAACGCGGCACGCGGACATTCTGTCTTTCAGCAGCGTGACCAAAGAACACGCGGTCTATCTTGTTCCAGTATGAGCGGAGCAGCTTGTTGGCTGTGACACTGCCGATGGTTCTGCCGTCAACGAACTTGAGCGTGCCAAACACGTCCCAGTCCTGCTCAAGCAGGTATTCGTTCAGTTCTCGTCGTTCTCGTCGCCAATCCTTCATCGCTGACCTTTCCCGTGTATTTAGCAACGGGACGGGAATTCACGCTTCAAACTGGCCAGTTCTGTGTTTGGGCGAGAGTTGAGAACTTTGTGTTCTCGTCAAAACTCAGAGTTCTGTGGGGCAATCACTGTGTTGCGAACAAAATGGGAAAACATAGTTCGTCAAACACAGAACTTGGAACACTGTAGCCACAAATAAAGCCGCCAGCACGAATGCTGACGGCGATGTTTGAGCAGATGTTTGTAAAATTGTGCTGTTATACCAAGGGCTGCGATCATTGACCCACTTTCGCCCAATCTCTGGTTCCGATTGACGTGATGACGTCCGGTAG
>CANNCS010000185.1 GCA_947503115.1 uncultured Marivita sp. | reverse complement strand
CGCCCTACCGGACGTCATCACGTCAATCGGAACCAGAGATTGGGCGAAAGTGGGTCAATGCTCGCAGCCCTTGGTATAACACCACCCGAAGGAAGCCCGGTTGAGTTGCAGCAAAGCATCTTGGTCAAAGCCGACCCTCTACTCAAAGACGGCGACCCGCGTCGCTTTGTCGAACTCGAAACCGGCGGCAAGAACATCGGCCAATTGTCCGCAGACAAACATCTGGGCAACCGCTGGCGCGTCATGCTGGCGATGATCCCGACGGCAGGCAATTTGGGCGCCGGGCGGCGCACCCCGGTAGGGCTGTGGAAGATCGAGATCGACACGCAGCACGACCCGCTTAACACAAGCGAACACATCGACGTCTGGGTTCAACGCGACGACGACCCGACGCAGCTCGGTACCGGAGGACAGCAAAGCCACCTTGTCGATCTGTCCTATCCGAAACCGCCCCGCGTGTTCGAACCGCCAACCCTGACCCCGGTGCGCGGGTTTGGTTGCCTGAACGGCATTGGTACCGCTTCTTCAGTGCTCCGCATCGCGGGCTACATGCAATCAACCCAAAAACCTTCGGGCTACAGCGGCAGCGCATCGATTGCCGTTGGTGCAGACGGCACGACATTTGTGGATGCGAACCTACCCGCAGCAATGGCCACAGCCGATCAAGGCTGGTTCAGACCGGGCTTGCCCTCTATCGGGGTGCTGTCTGGTTCCGGCGCGCGGATTGTCGGGACAAGTGCCGCGGCCGCCACTGCAACGCGATTGATCGCGCTAAACTTCATAGCCGGCGAGCCCGCGTGGCAAGGCTTCACAGAGCTTTATTCGGACGCTGTACCTGACGCCAGAACGCTCTCCAGAACAGGGCTTTACCGGGTGCCACCTGTCTGCGGCACCGCCCCAAAACAGTCACAGGAGCAGCCGTTCATCGGGGTGTGAAAAACGCGCTCACAGCGTCCTCACTCACCCTACGTCAACCATCTCTTTACCCTCTGGATCGTGTCGAGCGGCTGCTGCCCCTGCCGCGCACGATCTTTCGGAGTAAAGATGATGACGTTCCAAATGCAATCACACGATGGGGCGCAGGCGAAACGCGCACCCACCGAAAAACCCCAACTTCTCGAAGCTCTACGTCCCGCCGACGGTGACATCGCCGTCGACGAAGCTGCCGATTTCGGTTTCCTGCTGCCCCCCGGTGGCGACGCCAGCCAGTACCTACCCGATGTGCCGGATGCGGATTTCGACCAACTCGGCGACCTCATGGTGCCCGATGTTGATACAGTGGATGCCACGCCTGATGGCGCGATGGCCCCCGTACTGACCTATTGGGGTCAGTTCCTAGACCACGAATTGACCGCCCGCACCGACCGCGAAAGTGACCTGACCGCCATCGATGATCCGACGCCCAAGGCCACGGGCGAAGAGATCGAACGCCAGCTAAAAAACGCACGCACCCCGCGCTTTGATCTCGATTCAGTGTATGGCGGTTTGCCTGTCGGCACGTTTTCAGACCCATCCATTCAACACGCCACTTCTGTACTGCGTAGCGGTCTGCGCCATCCCGTTCACACCGCCAAGATGCGCGTCGGCACTGCGGTCGAACCAGGCCCCCTACCCGACGACACGCTGGACACGCACCGCGATCTCCCGCGCTTTCACCAGGTCGGACAAAAGGTCCGCGATGCGGCGCTGGATATAGCGCGCGCGCAAATGACAGCAGACGCTTTTGCCAAGTTCGAAGCTGGTTTGCCCAAGCGGGCGCTGATCGGTGACATGCGCAACGACGAGAATATCATCATCGCGCAATTCCACCTCAGCTTTCTGCGCTTCCACAACAAGGTGGTGGATTTCCTGACCGCGAACGATACCGGCTGGATTGCTGATTTCGACGCGGCCAAATCCCTGACCAAGCTGCATTACCAGTGGCTGGTCGTGCATGGCTATCTCAAGGACATCTGCGATCCAGCGGTCGTGACCCGCATCCTCGACACCCGCAACGCGCATTACGACGCCTTCCGCGCCGACTATGCCGCGCGCAATCCGGGGCGCGTGGTGGGCAACGTGATCCCGCTTGAATTCTCGGTCGCTGCGTTCCGGTTCGGTCACTCGATGGTCCGCAACATCTATGATTACAACCGGACGTTTGGGCGCCCGAACGGTACTGCTCCGTTTGATCAGATTTTCGCCTTCACGGGTGGCGGCGGCATCGGCGCGCGGTTCGGGTTGAACCTGAACAGCATCCCCAAGAACTGGGTCATCGACTGGGCGCGGTTCGTGACCCCCGATGCCAGCTTTGCCGATGGAGGCCCGCAGCGCGTGGCGCGTGCGGTGGATACGGTGATCGCGCCGCCGCTTGGCGACATGGCGAACGAAGGCGGTGATTTCGATACGGCGACACCGGACGGGGCAGCATTGCGCGCTCTCTTCCGTAACCTTGCCCGGCGCAATCTCCGGCGCGGCAAGAGCCTTCGCCTACCGACAGGACAAGCGCTGCACGCGCACCTGAAAAGCATCGGCGCCGTCACGAGTGGCCCGCAAGCGGACATCCGTGGATGGCTCGACAACAAGCCTGAGCTTGCCGCCTTCCTAGATGGACACGCGTTCAATAGTGCCTCTCCGCTCTGGTTCTACTGCCTTGCCGAAGCCGAAGGTACACCCGGCCCCGGATTAGGTGAGATGGGCAGCTGGATCGTTGCCGCGACCTTCATCGGTGCGCTGATGGACGATGCGGACTCGGCCCTGTCGCGGGAATTCTCGCCTGATCAAAGCCCTTTGCGCACCCCCGACGGTGATCCGATCAACACGATCGAACGCTGGATGCGCTTTGCGGCGGTCCTCGCCTGACCGCCTTGGCCGGTCCTTTCCTCCCGGGGACCGGCCACCCTTTCCCTTTAGCGACAGGAGCACACCATGCTGCCCTTTGATGATTTTCAGGTTGAGACCTTTTTGCGAACGGGCGAACACGAAGCGGCTCTGCGTGCTGAATTTGGCGACGCGCTGTACGAGGATCTTGCCAATCTTGCACAGAACGCCGCCCGCGAAGCCCCATTGCTGGAAGCCCGACGGCGTAAGGTTTTCATACTTCCCAGCATCATGGGCAGCCGTCTGAGCGCAATTCGCAACGGACAAGCTGATCTGGTATGGGTGCATCCGTCTGATCTGGCGACAGGCGGCATTGCCAAGATCAAATGGGGTGCCTCGGTTGCGGCGACAGGCACCATACTCGCGCCTTATCTGCGGATGAAATTACGCCTGACGCTGGCTGGTTTCGATGCCGAGTTCATGCCCTTTGACTGGCGGCAATCGCCAGCGGTTGCAGGCAAGATGCTGATCGACCGTATCCGCAATCGCGATCTGACCGATGTGTCGCTGGTTTGCCATTCGATGGGAGGGCTTGTCGCCCGCCAAATGGCGGCAGAGGACGCGGATCGTTCCCTGATCTCGCGCGTGGTGACCATCGGCACGCCGAACCACGGCTCATATGCGCCGGTGCAGGTGTTTGACCTCAGCCACGATATGCTCGGCCCTTTGGGCTTTGCCGATCTGGCCCATGACCGAAAGACAATCGTCGACAAATTCCTGCGCGGCTTTCCCGGGCTGGTCGAGATGATGCCAGACCCAGAAAAGCGGCCGGATCAGACTTTCTTCACACGCAGCTTTTGGCCGAGCGGCGCGGTGCCTCCGACTTCCAACAGCCTGCGCGCCGCCAGACTGGGGCGCAGTGACCTTCCCACACCGGATGCCCGTTTCCAACAAATCATTGGCACAGGCGAAGACACGGTCATTGGCGCTGACAAAACGACGAATGGCTTTGTGTATCACCGTTCTTTCGATGGCGACGGCACTGTGCCGCGTGATTTGGCGGAAATGGGCGATGTCCCGCGTTACTATTGCGAAGGTGCGCATGGCTGGTTGTGCAACCGCTCAGACGTGATCGCGGCAACGATTGACCTAATCGGCACAGGTGCCACCCACGCCTTGGATAACACGCCCCGTATCCGAGCGGTCGAAACTGTTATGCCCGACGTCACAAGCGCAGATTTGCGGCTAGAGACCCTGTCGGCTCTTCCCCCGCTCAAAGAGACTGATTTCGCCGGTGCATTCCTATCAGGGCAGACTGATATAACATCGCCCATGAGCGCCATCATCTCGGATTCGCCTGCGACCGATCAAAGCGCCTATCCCCGCGCGGTTATTGATGCGGCAAGCCTGCGCTGGAAAGCGTCGGATGCAGAGCGCAAGACCGTCATCCAGTCGCAGCACGAGGCGCGCCCCCTAAGCGCCGAAACCCCGCAACGGATCGACGCTTACACACGACGCCTGCTGACGCTGGTGGATGCGGCGAGTGCCAATGGGCAGGGGCGCAAACTCAGCCGTGAACTTGAAACCGCATTGGAAGGACTTGAGGCCGAAACCCCCGGCGCCCCCCCGCCGACCGGCGCAACCGCCGCCATCCTAGTGTTCCCCGCCTGACATAGGATTCCCAACGCTGCTGCGTCGTGGCATGATTGGCGGATGAGACGCTCCG
>CANNCS010000184.1 GCA_947503115.1 uncultured Marivita sp. | reverse complement strand
AGTCATTGATTTATAACGCCGTCGGTGTATTGAAAATCCTCGTGTCGGTGGTTCGATTCCGCCCCCGGGCACCATTTTACCAGATATACTGCAGGTAAACATCCAGTGGCTTGTTTCCATAGGAAGCCACGTATCAGGCAGCTCTTTTCAAGGTTTGGGTCAGTTCAACGATTTCTCGCGCAAGCCCGCCTGTTGCAGCGAGACATGTGCTCTTATCGCTCAGAATAGGCTAGGCGTCGTTATTCTTGTCGCATTCAATCCCGCAGGACGAGGACGGATTTATGCGAGTGGCGCACGAGACGGGCCGCATTTGATCCCAATAGGTAATCTTTGAGATCCGGCTGGTGCGCAGCGATCAGTAGCAAGTCGACGTCCAGTTTGTTCGACAATGCTATCACACGATCGTAAACCGTTCCCGTGAGGACGTAATGTTGCGCGGCCAAACCTGATGCCGCGATTTGCCGGGTCAGTTCAGCTTCGGTCTCAGACATGGCCTTCGCCTCAAAGTTTGCGTCCATATATGATCCGACGATTGGCATGCCGACATTCGAGATCACAGTCACCACGTGCACCTCGCTTCCCCATTGCTCAGAAAGCGTTTTGGCTTTGACCAACAGCTTGTGCGTCTCATCTGCGAGAGACAAATCAACAGGGACCAGTATCTTGGAAAACATGTCGGGCCTCCTCAGAACGGTGGTTGCGTCATACGCCGGCTTTGCAGGCCGACGATGATCAGAAGAAGGATCAGCGCTGGGATAAAGAAAATCTCTTTCGGCATCCGGTCATTCTCCACCTGCGCCATCACGATCTGAGCAGGCGCGTCGCCGTAGAAGTCATATTCGTTTCCAAGGCTTTCGAAGAACGGCGTGCCCGGGAAAGGTTCATCAAGCAGCAGAATGTCTCCCTCTTCCATGACAGTCAGACCAAACGAATCCAGCCGGTCAAGTCCACTGCCTTCGGCCTCAGTTGTGATGACGATGGTCTTTGTGCCAACGATACCCGTATCGAAATCCGGGGCCGAAATGATCAACCGCACATCCGTGCCGACCGGGACGCTTTCGATCGCCGTCAATGCGGCAGGACCGGTGTAGTCCACGTAGCGGTCCTCCCACTGATCCAGAAAGTAACCCGGCCGGAACAGCATAAAGACAACCAGCATCATGACCACGGCTTCCCATTTGCGGTTCTTCGCGATGAAGTAGCCTTGGGTCACTGCTGCAAAGGTCAGCATGGCAATGAGCGCGATGACAAAGACGAACAGTGCTTTCAACGGGCTGACGTCGATCAGCAGCAGATCGGTGTTGAAGATAAACATGAACGGTAACAACGCGGTACGGATGTCATAGGCGAAGCCTTGAACGCCGGTCTTGATCGGATCGCCCCGCGAAATCGCTGCGGCCGCATATGCGGCAAGCCCAACGGGCGGCGTGTCATCGGCAAGAATGCCGAAATAAAACACAAACATATGCACAGCTATCAACGGCACGATCAGCCCTGATTGCGCGCCCACCGACACGATCACTGGCGCCATCAGAGATGATACCACGATGTAGTTGGCCGTAGTCGGCAACCCCATGCCAAGGATCAGCGACAGGATGGCAACCAGAACCAGCAGGATGATCAGATTCCCGCCCGAGATGGTCTCGATCACCTGACCAATGATCTGGTGTGCGCCGGTCAGCGAGATAGTGCCTACGATGATGCCCGCGGCACCGGTAGCCACACCAATGCCGATCATGTTCCGCGCACCGCTTTCCAGTCCGGCGATGAACTCGGTCACGCCCTCCACAAGCTGATTGGCGAAGTCGGACTCGCCACGGAACATCGCCTTCAACGGACGGTGGGTCACAGCTACGATGATCATCGCCATGGTTGCCCAGAAGGCGGAAAGCGCGGGGGACAGGCGGTCAAGATGTTCAGTCCGCACCATGAGGTTCCAGACCAGGACAAAGATCGGCAGGGCGAAATAGGCACCGCCGAGAAAGGTTGGCGTCAATCGAGGTGCAGATACCGCTTTTGCGTTCGGATCGTCCACCACGAGGTCCGGAAACCGCGAGGCAACATAGACCAATGCCAAATAAGCGATCAGCAACAGCACCAGTGCCGGGTAAACCGTCGCGCCGGGCATGATCGGTTCCAGCGCAGACCGGAACGCGATCACGAGGAAGGTGATCGTTGCCATACCCAGAAAGCCGGTCAGGAACAGGATCAGGATCATCATAATGCCGATGTGCCGACCGGGTTTCTTCAGCCCCTCAAGGCGCAGCTTCAGGCTTTCCAGATGCACGATGTACAAGAGCGCGATGTAGGAAATTACCGCTGGCAGGAAGGCGTGTTTGATCACCTCAATGTAGGGAATGTTCACATATTCAACCATCAAGAACGCTGCCGCACCCATGACGGGTGGGGTCAACTGACCGTTGGTTGACGACGCCACCTCGACCGCGCCCGCCTTCTCGGAGGAAAAGCCGATGCGCTTCATCAGCGGGATTGTAAATGTCCCGGTCGTTACCGTGTTAGCGATTGAGGAACCCGAGATCATACCAGTCATCATCGAGGACAACACCGCCGCCTTTGCCGGCCCACCGCGTAAAGCGCCCAACAACGAGATCGCGACCTTGATGAACCAGTTGCCGCCACCCGCCTTTTCAAGCAGCGCGCCGAACAAAACGAAGAGAAAGATCATGGACGTGGACACGCCAAGTGCCACACCAAAGACGCCTTCGGTTTGCATCCAGTAGTGGCCCATCGCCTTGCTGAAGGACGAACCCCCGTAATTTGTAATACTGCCGATCCATTGCGAATAGCCACCAAAGAACGCGAGTGCGAGGAACAGTGAGGCAATAATGACCAGCGGCAGTCCCAGCGACCGGAAAACCGCGACCATCAGGACCGTCATGCCGATGCCCGACATGATAATGTCGGATGTGCTCCAAAGGCCGGGCCGGTCGGCAATCTCGAACCGGAAAATGACCAGATAGAGACAGGCCGCAACGCCCGCGATCATCAGCACCCAGTCATACATAGGGATGCGGTTGCGATGCCCGAACATCGGAAAGGCCAGTGTCGCAAGGGCAATCGCAAAGGCTAGATGTACGAACCGCGCCTGCGCCACGATATTGGCGAAAATGCCAACCCCTGTGGCCTGCGCCAGAACACCGGGCAATTTGGATGCGATGTAAAGCTGAAACAGGGACCACGCGATGCACAGTGCAAAGATCAGTGTATTGGCAAATGGTCCGGCCTGACGGGCACCTGTATCGGCCTCGGCCACCATATCATCGGCGGTACGTGTTTCACTCATGCGTTGTCCCCCTGCAGCGCGGTTTTCGCGTCGTTTTCAGGCAAAACGCCGGCGCACGAGATGATGCGCCGGCGTTGATATCTTAACTCGTCACAAGGCGCGTCTTAGTCGATCAGGCCAAGCTCTTTATACGCGCGCTCTGCACCAGGGTGCAGCGGGGCGGACAGGCCGTCGCTGACCATCTGGGCCGCATCGAGGTTCGCAAAGGCCGGGTGCAGGCCGCGGAAATCGTCAAGGTTCGACATGACGGCCTTGGCCACGATATACGCAGTCTCCTCCGGGATGCTTTCCTTTGTGACAAAGGTCGCGCCCACGCCAAAGGTGGTGACTGCCTCGTCATTGCCCGCATACATGCCGCCCGGGATTGTCGCCACGCGGTAGAACGGGTTGTCAGCTACCAGCTTGTCGATCGGCGCTCCGACGACCGAGACCATCTTCACGTCGCAGGTTGTGGTTGCTTCCTGGATCGCCGCCGCCGGATGGCCGACGGTGTAGATCATCGCGTCGATGTTATCGTCGCAGATCTGCTTGGCCATTTCGGAACCCTTGTATTCGGTCGCCAATGCGAAATCGCCCATCCCGATGCCAAAGGCCTCCATCACGACTTCCATCGTCGCGCGCTGACCGGACCCCGGGTTGCCGACGTTCACGCGCTTACCCTTGAGTTCTTCGAACGATGTGATGCCGCTGTCGCCGCGCACCAGCAGGGTGAACGGTTCGGGGTGGACCGAGAACATCGCGCGGATTTCCGGGAACGGGTTGTCGGCAAAGCGCGAAGTGCCGTTGTAGGCGTGGTACTGCCAGTCGGACTGCGCCACCCCGAATTCAAGCTCACCGGCTTTGATGGTGTTGATGTTGTAGACCGAGCCTCCGGTGGACTCCACGGCACAGCGAATGCCGTGTTCCTTGCGGTCGCGGTTCACCAGACGGCAGATCGCGCCACCTGTCGGGTAATACACACCGGTCACACCACCAGTCCCGATCGAGATGAACTGCTGGTCCTGCGCAATGGCGGCACCGCCGAAAGTAATGGAGGCTGCTGCGACGAGACCCGCCGCGATTTTTTTGATGGTCATTGTTATCTCCCAGTTAATTGATGAGCCGGGGCTCAGTCATACGGAAACGCGTCTGATGCAGAGATCATCTGCACACTACGCGACTCTGATCCTCAATTGCTTCTTGATGGCTAATTTCCTACCGAAGAATGGTATGCCCTCAATTG
>CANNCS010000183.1 GCA_947503115.1 uncultured Marivita sp. | reverse complement strand
AGGGAACGCCGTGCGCTGGACGCGCTCGATGAAATCCGCGGAAACAGGTAAGAAGTGTCAGACTCGGAGCACTAGCATCCTGGCGGGCAAAGCCGGTCAGGCCGCCAAATCCACCGCTGGCGCTGTGGCTTCGGTCGCCACGGACGGGGTGCGGGCGATAGGGGTTTATACTCTTGAAAACCCGGTGTCCGGTGTCAGCATGATCAGCACAAGCGTCAGCAGTGCTGCGGCGGCAAGCAGCAGCGTGGCTGCTGGGGCCGGAGGCGCAATGACCACCGCAGGGGCCATTGCCACCGCGCCCGTTACCATCGCAGTTGCCGGACTGACCGCTGTGGCCTTGGGCAGCTACGAAGGCGTCTGTTATCTACGGCAAGAGCGGATCACCGATTACGACGAGATCCTGTATATCGTGGCGAACCTATCGGCTAATTCGGATCCAACGATGTTTCGGTTAATCCCCGAAGGTACGGAGTATGTGACGCTCAAGGGCCGCAATGCCATTGCGGGCGATGACAAGGTGCGCATCGCCGCTGCCGGGGTTGGGCCATTCCTCTTTGACGTAAAGAATCTGTACATCACGGACGGCGTGTTGATGCATCGCGATGCCGGGCGGAACACGGTTATCGGGAACGTGGCGCTTCAGGTCGTCGAGGTAGACGACTAACCGATGGTGCCGAAACAACGTCTTGCAACAGCACGGCAATCTGGGAGCATCCACCGGATATCCCCAATACTGTCCAAAGGTTTATCCCCAAGAAATACAACCATTTGGTAAAATTTGCGTTGCGCGACTCGGGGCCTGTGCGCCAGCCTTAGGCTAACGCACGGGGTCGCAAGACCCGGCGCGGGACGCGAAGGTCTCTTGGGGCTTGAGCGGGGAACAGACAGGCTAACGCCCGTATGCCCCTCGTGTTGAGAGCGTCAAGACGCTGGCCGAAACGGGCAGTCTCTTAGAGGCGATCCGGGAAGGCGGCAAAAAAGCCATCGCGTGGCCGGATGCAGTGCAAACTGCGACCGGAGGGGGGATGGACCGCGAGGTTTGATCCCGCGATGTTCGAGGTTCTTCGGAGCTAAGACATATGGACGGAAGGGTTTTAGCGCCCGGATGTTCCGGAAGGCGTCAGGAAAGTGGCTTCGGCCATATTGCAAAGACCGCGTCTGAGCACCTGACGTCTTTCACCATTGTCACGACAGTTTTGGGCAAAATGAACCGAGACCGCCGCCGTTGCCACGGCTGTGGCCTTTCACGTCAGAATTGGCGGCGGCGTCGGTGCCCATAGTGATCGGCGGGCGAGGCGCAGTTGGGTCCGGATCAGGATTACCTTTGGCGAACAGGGCCACATCTTGCGATCCATTGCGCCACCCCGCCACGTCCGGGCACCTTTTGTCCCCCCGTCACTTAGGTGTCGCAAGTGCATTGAGACAGGCTGCAGCGGTTGGCGTTGGCAAGGCGCTGGCGAAACGGTCTTTTTCAGAAGTCAAAAACGGCAAGCGACCAGATTCCGGACGATCCTCGGATCCGAAATGTGTGGACAAGTGGTGGCAAGCCGAAGGCGCAAGCCACGGTGCCGCGGACAGAACCGCGAGGAAGTCCTCTGGTTGCTGACGGTATAGCGGAAGCATATCAGCCGCGTAAGACTGAGACAGTCCAGCATCAACGCTGCGCAACGCCAGATCCCCAAACAGAATCCAAACCCCAAGCGCACCCGGCTCTTTGGCGCGGGCTTGATCATGGGTACGGGTGTAAAGCTCTGTACTGCCATGCATTGCCGCCAACGGAGTCTGATACCGGGACGGAACCCGCCCCAGCATCATTTCGATCAGTTCGACCGCATCCGATTCATCCGGCGGCACCTGTTGAGACGTGACCGGCGACACCGACAGGCACAGGCCAACCAGTGCTCCAATAGCGCGCACCACCATCAGTCGAACGCGGGCATCCCGCCCCACAACGAGTGCATCTGACGGGTACAGTCCCAATCCTGCGGACGACCGCGTTCGACCGTCTCATCCGTGATATTGACCGTGATATTGCCACTTTCCTTGGGGGTGATCTCGGACCACATCTGATACACTTTCGCCCCCGGCATCACGATGCACCCATCGGACCAAGACGCGCTGGTGCCCTTGTGAATAAAAAAACCGTTCGCGGTGTTCCCATCCCCGTTATAGGGCACATTGAGACCCAGCCAGATCGCTTCGCGGTTGCCGCCATCGGTGCCATCGGTCTTGTTCGCCATGCGGGTGGCGTATCCGGTGTACGATCCGGCGTCGATCACCACGTCCTGATCCCACCAGCAGGTTTCGGAAATGTTGACCGAACCGCTTTTGAACGTGAGTGTTCCGGTGCCATTCTTGCGCACAACATTGATCGTGTAGCTCATCTCAGATCTCCACTATGATAAAAAATTTCTTCAAAATATTCCAAATTCTAAAACCGATTCCAGCGACCCAGCAACTGATTTGTTGGAGGTCTGCCCCACGACGCGGTTTAGGTATTTGACCGATATCAACGCGCGGAGGTTCAGGATCAGGCAGGATCACGATGAAAAGGGAGACGTGAAATGGACCTTACTGAACAGAAAAACAAACTTCTCAATCGGCGCGCAGAGTTAACTGGCGCTCTTGCCGAAATTGAAGACAAGCTTGACGATCCGATGCCGAAAGACTGGGAGGACCGCGCGTCCGAACGTCAGGGAGACGAAGTCCTTGAGGCTCTAGGCAACGCGGATCTGGATGAACTCCGCCGGATCGACGCCGCGTTGGGTAGGATCGAAGATGGCACCTTTGGCATTTGTGCAAAATGTGGCGATCCGATTTCTGACGAACGGCTGGTGGCAGTCCCAACCGCTGCGCTATGCCGGACCTGTGCCTAGCACTCAGCCTCTGATCGCAAACATGCGACACGGACAAGATTCCCTGCCCTTGCAGTCAACCCTTTCAGCTAAAATGGCTTTTGTAGCCACTCGGCACCGCATTTTCGGCGTAGTCTGAATTGGCGGTATTGATCTTGATCAATGCAGTTACATCTAGAATGCGGAATGTATGGGTCCCCGTAGTGGAACTGGAGGCCCATATGTTTAGACTTGCCAGTATCTTGTATTTGCTTATCTCAACCACTCTTGCCGGCAACTTGGTCACCCTGTCATTGACCATCGGCTATGGAACAGCGCCGGCCATTGTCACGGCTGTGATCGTAGGCGCGGCCTTGGCCTTGCCGCTTACTTATCTGATCGCACGGGAGATGTTTTAGAATCCGTGACGACCGGGGACTGATGGCGTCCGGGCATTCCAGTGTTCTTCATTCTTTCGTACTCATCGTACGCCTTCACCATGCTTCTTTTCTAACCAGACTTGATCCGCATCAAGGCAATTACATGTGATTTATGGAATGTGATTTGTAGTCCTTATGAATTGGAGGCTCCCATGTTTCGATTGGCTAGTATTCTCTACTACTTGATTGCAACCACACTTGCCGGAACTGCTGTGATCGCGGTTCTGACTGCCGGATATGACACGCTTGTGCAGATCATCGCCGCAGCAATCGCTGGTGCGCTTTTGGCATTGCCTGTCAGCTATTACGTCGCTCGGGAAATCTATCAGTCCTGAGTCGAGTAGCTGCCCAAAACATCCAGCAATCCTTCCGCACATTCTTCAATCAGTGCGAGAGCACCTTCGAAGTCACGGGTGAAATACGGGTCGGGCACATAGTCGGCACCGCTATTTGGCGCGAAGTCCGTGAATAGCTTCACACGATCTGGAGGACCAAACGCGGTCAAGTCTTCCGCGTTGTCTTTGTCCATCACGACAATGAGGTCGAACTGGGTAAAGTCGGCTTGGGCCACCTGCCGTGCGCGCAGCATCGACAGATCGTACCCCTTGATACGAGCTGCCTCTTGCATCGGGCCGTAGGGTGGTTTTCCGATATGCCAGTTACCTGTCCCGGCGCTGTCCAACGCAAGCGTCATTCCGCGCGCCGCAGCCTTGTCACGAGTGACCGCCTCCGCAGTGGGAGAGCGGCAGATGTTGCCCAGACAGACAAAGAGGATACGTTGGGTCATATCTGATACTTAGCCGGTTGCAGCCAATGGCGGAAGGGGACGCGATGAAACGGATCAACAGGATCGTCATTCTGACCGGGGCTGGAATATCCGCGGAAAGCGGACTTGGAACCTTCCGCGATGACGGCGGACTGTGGGCGCAGCACCGGATTGAGGATGTCGCCACACCCGAAGCCTTTGAGCGTGATCCAGCCTTGGTTCATCGATTCTATAATGCGCGCCGTGTTCAGGCCGCCGATGCATCCCCGAACGCCGCCCATGACGCATTGGCGCGATTACAGACCACGTTTCCCGGCGAAGTAATGCTCGTCACGCAAAACGTCGATGGTCTGCATGAAAAGGCAGGCGGAACCGCCGTTCACATGCATGGCGAACTGTCCCGCGCACTTTGTGCGGCCTGCGATCACCGATGGGATGCCCCCTCCGAAATGTCGGTGGGCGAAACCTGCCCGTCCTGCACCGCACCGTCAGCACGTCCCGACATCGTCTGGTTCGGCGAAATGCCCTATCACATGGAGCGTATCATCGACGCGCTGCATAGCTGCGATCTGTTTGCCGCTATTGGCACCTCGGGTCAGGTCTACCCAGCTGCCGGTTTCGTAGAAGAGGCTCGCATGGCGGGCGCGGCCACAGTTGAATTGAACTTGCGCGACAGTGATATGTCCCATGCGTTCGAAGACCACATTATACCAAGGGCTGCGATCATTGACCCACTTTCGCCCAATCTCTGGTTCCGATTGACGTGATGACGTCCGGT
>CANNCS010000182.1 GCA_947503115.1 uncultured Marivita sp. | reverse complement strand
AGGGAACGCCGTGCGCTGGACGCGCTCGATGAAATCCGCGGAAACAGGTAAGAAGTGTCAGACTCGGAGCACTAGAGCATCTACATAGATGCTGTCGGTTCTGGCGATGGCGGCGTCAACGCCAGCGTCGGTGCCATCGCCCAAAAGAGCAGTCCTCCAGATGCCGGTGCGCGGTTGAAATACGCGATGTACTACTCAACGATGGCCGCGAAGTCTTCGGCTGGCAGGTCGGCAGCTCCGGAGTGAATGGCCAGATTGAAGTCACGATCTGCAAAGCCCAAGGCCTCAAAATCAATCAGCTTGTCCGTGCCGTCCATGTTCGTACGGCGGTCAGTGACCGTGACACCAGACGCTGATAGCTAAACCGTGTAGGAAGCTTGATTGCCCAAGCAGATCGCCGTGTCGGTCCCTTCTCCACCATCGAGCTGGTCATTACCGCCGCCACCTGTGACTATATCGTCCGAACCAAGTGCAGATATGGTATCAGCACCAACCGTACCCGTTATGTCATCTCGATCATTTGTTCCGGTGATCGTCTCTCCGGCTTCGTCGACAGCGGATGTCGCAGCGCTTGCGACCCTCTCGGTCGTTCCGAAGTTATCTGTATAAGCATATGTTGACGCTGAGGGACGCTCCTATGTCGGCGACTTGTAAAACATAACTGTCCTTTTGCGCCCGCGATGGCGACAGCGTCGCGTAGCCACTGGAAGACTCGCCTCGCGTCATTGATACCATCCCCATCGGACACGCCGGATACATCGGCAGTGCGTGTCTCGCCCTGTGTTGCTGTTCCGTTGATGATCACAGAGCCTTCAGGCAGCAGATTCCCGGGAGCAAACTCTACATTATTCAGAGTGAGCGTTTCTGGAGACACGCCGTCACCATCAACGGTCACAACTGTGCCGTCTGTTGATTGACACTGAGAACTGACCCGGTCGCACCAATCTGTAGGCCGCGTCCCCGGAAGGGGCAATTGAAAATAGCACGAGTGCTTTCCGCTGTTCAGGCAACCAACGCGAAGAACCCGTAGCCCAGCAAACCGTTGGCACCGGTCACGCACAACCGGAACCAGTTATCGCCTACAACCACATCGGTCGTGATTTCGATCACTTCTCGCGGATGTGGCTTACGGCAACTAATCCGCGTGAGCAAAAAGTTAGACCCGCCACGCTCGTGACCGCTGTGGCTATGACGCGACATCAGATGCAACTTAGTTGCAAATATTAGGCGTGGCCAGATCACCGCGTTGCCTGCAGATTCATTTCGTGCTGATGGGCATCGAATTATTGTGCTTCCAGCCACATGCGTAATGTCAGAAAGAAAATCGTCGAATCTGTCAGGCTGAAGCGATGTGTTGACTGGGGCTTCGGCGTTGATAAATGAGAAGGATCTCTCTCCCACCCGTGCTGTAGCTGCGGCGTCCGGCATCGCACCCTGATCAATGAATACCTGCCCGCCTGGGAGCAATTTTTTCCTTAAACGTAGGTCAATCGGCGCTGGAGGCACACCCAAAGGCTGGAACTGGTCGAGGAAATTCAACAGCGTGGTTGAATGAACGTAGTCCCTCGTTCCTATGAGGGGAAAGGGTTCTGAAATCACGGTCATGAAGTAGGCTGGAAAGGTTTAAGCAATTCGGGATGGCATGCCGGGTCTGTGAAGTCACGCCCCGCTACTGCGGCGGCTAGATCGGCTTGAAAGAAACCAATTTCACTGATGAAATCCAACACAACGTGGTTGTCAAGTCCGCGCACGGCAACCGCCTCTCCAACGCCTGATCGAACAAGGTGCCGGGCATAGTTGGTATCGCGAGGATTTTCCTCACCATAGTAATAACGGATATTGTATGGCTCTTTACCATCGAACCCTTCGCATGCATCAAGCGGCAAGCCTACAGCTGCGATCTTAGCACGTAAGCCCTCAATCAGCGGCCGCGTGTCAGCCGGGTCAATTCGTGTAGGCCCAGCGAGGCACATAACATGGGAGGCCGCAAGCGCGCTCGCATATTGCAGTGCCGCGTAAGTGCCGCTGGATGCGCCAATTAGAATGCTGCGCTGAATGCCCTCTTGATCCATCTTTTTTTGAATGCGCGAAATCAGTGCGGCACGACCACCGGCATCGCTGAGACCATTGCAAAACACACTGCGGGACTTGTCCTTCAGGTAAATGACTGGACAGCCGGTGGCTTGGAACAGACCGTGCACTAACGGCAACGGGAAGCCCATCCGCAAAGCATTACCAGTAAAGACAACGATTAAAACGTCCGCAAAGTCTAGACCGGGAATGTAATCGAAAGCCGCGTCAGAATCGTGCAACGCGATGAAAGCAGCGGCATCGTAGTTGCTAGGCAAAGCCGCAGCCATACGGGCAATTTTATTGAATATTTTTTCGTGGTTTTCTAAGCCCGACCGTGAAAGAAACTCTCGCAAAGTCCTTAAGTCTCCTCGTGAGATCAGGTCTTCTAGTGCCAGACGGATGACCGCATAGCTGGTCACACCATGAGGAAAGGTGAACCCGGCTCGCACCCATAGTTCCATCAAGAGCGCCAAATGCCCCGGCGAAATGTTGATCGAATAATGCCAGGGCTGCAGTTCCACTCTGCTCATCCTACCGGCCAAGACGGTCATGCAAGTGGGAGACGATATCCCGAAAGGACATGCCGCTTTCTGGGGAATCAATTTGCGCAATCCCAAGCAAATCGCACACCTCGAGGTAGAGTTCTGCCTCAGATAGAGAGTCAAGCCCTACGTCGCCCGGAGTCAGCTTTTCTAGATCAGCCTTGGCCATTTCCACTTCATGATCGCGCTTAAGTACGAAAAGCAATGTTTCTTCAACAGATTTGTCAGTCATTGGTATCCTGTATGTCTTCGGTAGCCTGTATCATGATCCAGATCATAAAGTACGCACTTTCAGTAGCAATCCTGGACTGGACGCAATAGACCCCAGAGTGGTAATTTAGATAATCCATAATTTAAAGTTGCCAAAAATTTCAAGCCATCGGCTGAATAATCTGATCACCTGAGCGTTTTTCCAAACTTCCCACACCCAACTCACATCACCTTTCGAAAAAACAACCGGGCTTTGTGCCCCCGCCCGACCACTCGTGATGAGCAGCCGGACGGGGGTGGGGTTTGGGGTCGTGTGTGGGGAGTGGGCCTTACCCGATACGTCTTCGGAGGACGTAGTCGGTAAGCCACTGCCAGTAGGCGGCGGCATTGGCAAAGCCCTGGGCTTGGGCAGCGATATCCTCGGCCCGGGACCGGGTCAGGCCCCCATCGTACTCAGCAATGGCCGCCCGCTCCTCGAAGGCCTCAATGTCAGGGATGATGTGACCGCTCATCCGCCCAGCACCTCGGGAGGCAGCGTGGCTGGCAACCGGATCGCGTCAATGATCTCCCGCTTCTGGGCGTCACTGATCCCCGCTGAGTAGAGCCCGTAGGTGAGGCGGTTCTGCGATCGGGCAGAGTGGTGCCCCACCAGGCTGGCGGTGAAGTGCTCCGGGGTGCCTGTGCGCTCGCATTGGGTGATGAACCACTTGCGGGTGGAGTGGAACACCGTCCTCTGTAGCGCGGGAGAGAGCCGCCTGAGCTTGGCGTAGAGCTTCACCACCCGGTCCACCGACAGGTGAGGGAAGAGCCGCCCTGTCGTGGGGAGCACCTGATCCCGGTACTGCTCCAGCACAGGGTGCAGAGGAACCACCCGCTCCGCCGCCTTGGACTTGAGCCCCCGGATTGCATTGGGTCGGACCAGCAGGAAGCGGCCCAGGTTGCCCTTCGCCACCACGTCCTCCGCCATCAGCCCGATGATTTCCCCTGAGCGCAGCCCTGTCAGCAGGCCAAAAAGAAGGGCCCCGTGAAGAGCCCTGTCTTGGTGTGTCAGCAGTGTGGTCACCTGGTCGTCGGTGAGGACCCGGTGGGGAACAGGGTCAGGGGGTGCCCCAACCCCAAGGGAGGACCAAGGGGTCGTCTCCAGCTCCCCTGTTGTGACACACCAGTCCAGGAACGCTGTGACCTGATCCCAGACCCGCCGCTGTGTCTGTGGGGTCAGGACCTGGGGTTCCAGTTGACCCGACAGCACCGCCAGCTCGGAAAGGCTCTTGTCCCGCGCCACCGCGTATTTGCGGATGTTCGGGGACAGTTGGGCCAGCAGGGACAGGAACGTGCTCCCCTGGGTCAGGGTCAGCGCCCCCACCGGGACGGTACCCACATGCGAGGTGAGCAGCGCCATCGCATAGCGGACCGACTTGTAGCTCCCCGGGCGCAGGCGCTGGGCTTGCTCTGTCAGGTAGACGCCGGTCAGCTCCCCAACAAGCCGATCGCCCAGAAGACGACACCGCTGATATCGAGGGCGAGCAACCCCCAGTCGAAGAGCTTCAGGGGAAGAAAGCTGAGGGGCATGGGCTTGGGCCTCCGTGACAATGCGCTGGAACGTGGTGTTGAGTTCTGCAACCCGGGCTTTTGCGGTCCGGGCATCAGAGGTCTTCAGGGATTGCTTGAACGCCGTCCCCAGAAACGGCTGTAGGTGTTTGGGGTAGGCCCTGCGGTAGACCCAGGTGTTGTGCCGCAGATAGGCGTACTTGATGTGTGGTGACATAGCTGTCCTTCCCGGGGCAAAGGCCCCAGTTGTGGTTCAGATTCAGGTTTTGGGAATGAGATCAGGCAGGGTCAGGGACTATGCTCTTCCCTGATCCCCCGCCTTTGCGACAATCCGCAGGATCATCGACAGGTCTGGCTCGCCGTACTCGTCCTTGAGGGGACCGCTGAGGGAGACCCCACCAACGCCGTCCTCGAACACCGTGTCCACGCGGAACGGGTGCTCTGGGATGTCATCGAAGGCGACAATCAGCACGATATCCCCCT
>CANNCS010000181.1 GCA_947503115.1 uncultured Marivita sp. | reverse complement strand
GACCGTAAGGCAGAAGATCCTCAGACCCAATCCCGAGCTTCTCTCCTATCTCCATGATCGGGCGCTTCTCCGCCTCCCGCGCAATCTCAATATCAGACTTGTACGACATGTTGGGAATCCTGTTGGATGGGGCAGACTGATTATTCAGCCGCGATTTTCGTTACAGCCTCGACACGCACGGCCGAGAATTTGAATTCCGGGATCTTTCCGTAAGGATCGACCGCCGGATTGGTGAGGACATTCGCTGCCGCTTCGACATAAGCGAAGGGCACAAACACCATGTCTTCAGCGACAGCGCGATCCGCTCTCGCCATGATTTCAATGGAACCGCGACGGGTCGTCAGGCGCAGCATGTCGCCAGGCTCTGCCCCGAGCGCCCGTAAGGTCTTCGGATGGAGCGAACAATTTGCTTCCGGCTCCACCGCGTCCAATACAGAAGCACGTCGGGTCATCGAACCGGTGTGCCAATGCTCGAGTTGCCGCCCCGTCGTCATGATCATCGGAAACTCGGCGTCAGGCGCCTCGTCCGGTGACACCAACGAAGCGGGTGTGAACCGGGCGCGCCCATCTGGACGCGGGAAACCATCACCGAAGACAACCGCTTGACCGGGATCCGTTGGACTAAGCGACGGGTACGTGACTGTTTCTGTCTCCAGACGTTCCCACGTGATGTTGTCCAGCGATGACATTACTTGCTTCATCTCGGCAAAGACTTGGGAAACATCGGTATAACCCCAATCAAGCCCAAGACGCTGCGCCAGTTCCACGGTGATCTGCCAATCCTCGCGCGCCTCGCCCGGTGGTGGAACCGCAGGGCGGACACGTTGGACCTGCCGATTGGTGTTGCTGACGGTTCCGTTCTTTTCGTAAAGCGCAGAAGCTGGGAGGATCACATCGGCAAAACATGCTGTTTCGGTTAGGAAAATATCCTGCACGACCAAGTGCTCGAGCTTGGCAAATGCGTCGCGTGCATGTTCGACATCGGGATCCGACATGGCGGGGTTTTCGCCTTGAATATACATCCCCTTGATGTTGCCCGCATAGGCTTGGTCAACGATTTCGGTGACGGTCAGTCCTTTCTGGTTGGACCAGTCATCGTCCCGCCCCCAAACACTGAAGATATCCTCGCGCACCGCATCGTCCATCACCGAGCGGTAGTCTGGGACAAACATCGGGATAAGACCGGCGTCAGATGCACCCTGAACGTTGTTCTGTCCACGCAGTGGATGCAATCCGGCACCCGGGCGCCCGACCTGACCAGTCATGAGTGCAAGGCTGATCAAGCAGCGCGAATTGTCCGTCCCATGAATGTGCTGACTGACCCCCATCCCCCAGAAAATCATACCCGCCTTGGCACCGGCAAAAGTGCGCGCCACGTCGCGGATCACATCTGGCGCGATACCGCAGATTGGCTCCATCGCTTCAGGCGTGAAATCTTTCAAATGCTCTTTCTCGGCGTCCCAGTTCTCTGTGTAAGCATCAATGTATTGCTGGTCATAAAGCCCTTCTTCGACGATCACGTTCATGATGGCATTGAGCATCGACACATCAGCGCCGGGACGGAACTGCAACATCTGGTAGGCAAACCGTTTCAAACCCTGCCCGCGTGGATCCATTACGATCAGCTTGCCGCCGTTTTTGACAAATTGTTTGAAATAGGTGGCCGCGACAGGGTGGTTTTCCACCGGGTTCGCCCCAATGACGATTGCCACATCAGAATTTTCGATTTCATTGAACGTCGCGGTCACCGCGCCTGAGCCAACATTTTCAATCAATGCGCTGACAGACGACGCGTGACACAGGCGTGTGCAATGATCGACGTTGTTGTGTTTGAAACCTTGCCGGATCAGTTTTTGGAACAGGTATGCTTCTTCATTGGTGCATTTGGCCGATCCAAACCCGGCGACAGAAGCCCCACCATGTGCTTGACGCAGCTTAGCAAGACCGCCTGCCGCGACCGTCATCGCCTCTTCCCAACTGGCCTCGCGGAAATGGGTCAGGACATTGCCTGGATCAACATTCAGACCTTTTGCGGGGGCGTCCTCGCGTCGGATCAAGGGCTTTGTCAGTCGATGTTCATGATGAATGTAGTCAAAACCAAAGCGTCCCTTCACGCAAAGCCGCCCTTCGTTCGCCGGGCCATTAATGCCTTCGACATATTTCACCTTGCCGTCTTTGACCTTGAGAGAAACTTTGCAGCCAACGCCGCAAAACGGACAAACGCTTTCCGTCTCGGTATCAAAGTCGCCACGATCTCCGACCTGGTTGGTGTCCAATACACTTGCCGGCATCAAGGCGCCTGTCGGGCAGGCTTGCACACATTCGCCGCAAGCCACGCAAGTGCTCTCGCCCATCGGGTCAGCAAAATCGAACGTCGGATAGCTGTCATGCCCCCGGCCAGCCATCCCAATTACGTCGTTAACTTGAACCTCGCGGCAGGCCCGCACGCACAGCCCGCATTGGATACAGGCGTCTAGGTTCACGTTCATCGCGACGTGGCTGTCATCCAGCAACGGGATGCGTCCGTCTTCGAGCTTTGGGAACCGGCTTTGGTCAATGCCATTTGCTTCGGCCACATCCCAAAGGTGGCTTGATTTATCATGCGCAGTATCACGCGCTGGTTGGTCTGCCACCAACATCTCGACCACCATTTTACGGGCGTGTGTTGCCCGGGCCGAATTGGTTGTGACAACCATCCCATCTGTCGGAGCGCGAATGCAAGAGGCCGCAAGCGTACGCTCACCTTCAATCTCAACCATGCAAGCGCGGCAATTGCCATCGGGACGATATCCCGGCGCGGGCTTGTGGCAAAGATGTGGAATGACAAGTCCGCGACCGTTCGCAACTTCCCAAATCGTGGCGTCTGCGTCAGCGGTGACTGTTTCGCCGTCGAGCGTAAAAGTGACTTGGTCGCTCATGCCTTACACCTCATCCGCAAAGTGTTTCATTGTAAGACGAATTGGATTTGGTGCCGCCTGCCCCAGCCCGCAGATCGACGCATCGACCATCGCTTGGCTCAACTCTTCTAGAAGCGCCTGATTCCAACGATCTGCCTGCATCAGCTTAACTGCCTTTTCGCAACCCACCCGACACGGTGTGCACTGACCGCAGCTTTCATCTTCAAAGAACCGCAACATGTTCAAAGCGGCATCCCGCGCCTTGTCGTGATCGCTAAGGACCACAATTGCGGCGGACCCGATGAACGTGCCGTGTGCTTGCAGCGTATCGAAATCCATGGGAACGTCGTTGATAGTCGCGGGCAGCAAACCAGCGGATGGACCACCCGGCTGGTAGGCCTTGAACACATGCCCGTCGAGCATGCCTCCAGCAGCCTCAATCAGGTCCATGATCGTCGATCCGGCAGGTAGCAGATACACACCCGGTGCTTTGACACGACCCGAGATCGAGTAGCTTCGCAGGCCCTTGCGCCCATTCTTTTCAACGCTTGTCAGAACTTCGGGGCCTTCGCGGCACACCCGTGCAACCCAATGAAGCGTTTCGACATTATGAACGAGCGTTGGCCGCCCAAAGATACCCACCTGGGCGACGAAAGGCGGTCGGTGGCGCGGCAGCCCGCGTTTACCTTCGATGCTTTCGATCATAGCGCTTTCTTCGCCGCAGATATAGGCGCCTGCCCCGCGACGCAGATCAATATAACCGGGTGCCACAATGCCCGCTTTCTCAAGGGCTTCGATCTCGGCTCGCAAGATGTGCAAAACCGCCGGGTATTCGTCGCGCATGTAGATGAAACAGGTTTCAGCTTCGACGGCCCAAGACGCAATCAGCATGCCTTCAAGAAAAAGATGCGGCGTGCGCTCTAGGTAATAGCGGTCCTTGAACGTACCAGGTTCGCCTTCGTCGCCATTCACGGCCAAATAACGCGGCCCACGATTGGCGCGTACAAACCCCCACTTTTTGCCCGACGGAAAACCCGCTCCGCCAAGTCCGCGCAGTCCTGACGACAGAACGGTCTCTTGTACGGCTTCCCAATCACCACTTGCCCGCAGATCTTTGAGTTTCTGATAACCTCCATCCGCTACATAAGATGCAAAGGTTTGATAATCGGGAATGTACGCAAGGGTGTCACTTGCCTTGATCGCAGCCTTAACCTTTTCCGGCGTCGCATGATCAATATGGTTATGGCCCAGTTCAAGAACGGGCGCTGTATCACAACGGCCCATGCAGGGCGCGCGCAGAACACGTACTTTGGAAGGATCAAGCCCCTCCTCAAGTGCCGTCTTAAGCTGCTGCGCTCCCGCCATTTCGCAAGACAAGGAATCGCACACCCGGATTGTCAGTGATGGTGGCGGCGCCTCGTCTTCTTTGACGACATCAAAATGCGCGTAAAACGTTGCAACTTCATATACTTCGGCCATCGACACCCGCATCTCTTCCGAGAGCGCGCGAAGATGAGCGACAGCCAAGTGCCCATATGTGTCTTGAATGAGATGTAGGTGCTCAATCAACAAATCGCGGGATAGGTCTTTGCCTTCGAGAAGAGCCTTAACATCGCTCCATGCTTGGTCATCCAGCTGACGACCTTTGGGCGTATGACGCCCTTTGCCCTTGCCAGACTTCCAAACACCTTTGCGTTCATCAAGCGCCATCTGCAATCGATCCCTTTACACGGCTGGCCAATGGCCCTCTTTTCACCATGGTGAATATTTTTTGCATTTGCGTCAATGCTCAAATTCGTTTGTCAGGCGAAAGGGTGTGCCAACATCTGGAAACCGTGACGGCGTGCGCCGGTGAAAAATTCTACCGGTCGGCGTGGCTTCCGCGACGGAGCCATCAAATCCACGACACAGCGCATTCGGGTTAAGAGGGAACCAGAATTTTGGAACCAAAGCGGCTTCATCTTTTTGGGAATACTCGACCAACAAAGGTCTTCGGCACAACGGATGGTCGCGAGAGGATGGCGTCGCCAAATGCGGTCGCGCAGCTAGTTTTTTACAGCAGGAACATCCAATCCGGGAGAGTAACACCCGAAAAAGCCATTGAGGCGAACAGCATCCCGATCCAACGAAATGTCCTTAAGCGCCACCCGAACCTAGTGCTCCGAGTCTGACACTTCTTACCTGTTTCCGCGGATTTCATCGAGCGCGTCCAGCGCACGGCGTT
>CANNCS010000180.1 GCA_947503115.1 uncultured Marivita sp. | reverse complement strand
GACAGACATGACCCATCAGTCGAACCGGACCCGATGACGGGAAAGCGTTCCGGCTCAGCGACTATTTCAGCGACCTGCTAAACCTCAGGCATCGGACGGTGGCCCAAAGATATGGTCCGCCTTGCCAGAGGCCATGGCCTGCAGCAGCGCATTTTGTGCCCCGGTCACATGCTCGGTGGCCAGTGAGACAGCGCCATCCACGTCGCCCGCGACCAAGGCATCGAGGATGTGTTCGTGCTCCGCCCAGACGAGCGGCCCCCGCTCAGCTTGCAGAAGCACCCCGATCATCACGCGGCGCAGGAACATCCAGTGCGCCTCGGCTGTGGGCTGGATCAGCGGATTGCCTGACATCTCGTAAACAAAGGTGTGAAAGGCCACGTCGTGCCGCACCGCCTCTGCCGCACTGCCGGATTTTTCGGCGCCTTGGCCTACGGCCAGGATCGCATTACCTTCGCGCCGCAGGCGCGCCTGAAGCCCCGGATCGCTGCGCGCCCTTTCCGCCACAAGCCGCGCCGCCAACTGGTCGAGCACAAGGCGGATCTGGTAGTGATCCTGCATCCCGACCCGGTCAATCGGCGCCACGTAAAGTCCGCGCTTTCCGCTTTCGACCACAAGACCGTCATTCTTCAGAAGCAGCATGGCTTGCTGGATCGGTTGCCGCGACACACCCAGCATCTCCGCCAGCTCCTCCTGCACCAGATGCGTGCCGGGTTCGAGGACACAATCACAGATACTTTCGCGAACGGATTGATAGACCTGTTCCGTTCTGCTGGGGACGCTGGACAGTTTTTCCACGGGATATTCGACGCCTTTGAATTCTGAATTCACCTATTTTTGAGTACTATAGGCGATAAGGAATTCTTGTCACGACGAAAGACCTTGGGAGACATGAAAAAGTTGATTTTCCATTTTGCGGATAGTGCCCCACAGCGTGGTGTATGTTCTGGCTGAGGTGGTCACCGGGTGTTGTCAGACAAATTCGAACCTATCTCTGCTTGGACAGTGACGCCGTCCTTATGCCGTGCAAAGACCACGCCACTCGGCGAGATGGGATGGTTGCCGCCCTCCCCAGACGGCATCGCAATGTGCCAAGATCGTGGTGTTAAACGCCACACGAAAAGGAGGACGGCAAGATGCAGAATATGATGATTGGAGTCGATCTGGCAAAGAATGTTTTCCAGGTCCACGTAGCTTCGCGGGCAGGAGAGGTGCAGTGCCGTAAGAAACTGAGCCGAAATGGTAATCGCGCTGCACAATGGCATGAAACACGCGGGCTATGCTGCCGCAACGGCCAATCGCGCCTTGGTCCTGATCAGCTTCATGTTTAACTGCGCCATGCGATGGGAGGTGATGCCCATGGTGCCGAACCCGGCCGGCGGCATCAAACCTTTTCCTGACAATGGCGCGCGGGAGCGATATCTCAGTCAGGAGGAAGCTCGACGGCTGATGGCAGAATTGGATACCAACCCCAACCAGCAGGCTTGCAACATCATCAAGCTCTTGCTGTTCACCGGCGCGCGGAAGACAGAGATCATGCATGCGCGCTGGGAATATGTAGATTTTGAGCGCCGCCTGCTAACGGTGCCGTTGTCCAAATCGGGCAAGACGCGCTATATAGCGCTCTCAGACGCAGCCCTTGACGTTCTGCGCGCCCTGCCCCGCGACCCAGACATCCCGTGGCTGTTTTGGAACCCGAACACGAGGCGTCCGCAGGACTCAATCCACCATGGTTGGGACACGATCCGAAAGCGCGCCGGCATTCCTGACGTCCGCTTGCACGACCTGCGCCATTCTTTCGCGAGCTTTCTGGTCAACTCGGGCCGGTCGCTTTACGAGGTGCAAAAGCTGCTGGGCCATTCCAATGCCAAGACCACCCAGCGTTACGCCCACCTCGCGCCGGGCGCGCTCATCGAGGCGGCCAACATCGTCGGCGATCTGGTCCAGGCCAAGCCGCGCGTGGCGGCGGCGTGAAGCCCGAAGCAATCTAACTCAGGCCAAATCGGACAACATCTGTAGAGCATGGCTGAGCGGCAGAGCCCGTACACCCCCTGGCCCCGGAACATGCTTATCCCCTGCAAAGACAAGCAGCCGTTTTCTTGCTCCCAGTTCTTCGGCCGCCGTATGAAACCCTCTGGTTACCTTGGGCGTTGTGGCCCGCTTGATTTCAAGAGCCCAAATCTGGCCGTCCGGTAACTTCAGTACCAGATCGATTTCAGCCCCGGCAGCAGATCGATAAAAACTCGCCTCAGTGCCTCTGGGGGCAACTGAGATCAAGTTTTCAATGCAATATCCTTCCCAACTACCGCCAACGACGGGATGACCCAGCAACGCTTCCAAACTGCCAATACCGAGGAGTGCATGGAGCAGGCCGACATCGCGGATGAAGACCTTAGGGGATTTCACCAAGCGTTTGCCAGCGTTCGAATGCCAAGGCTGAAGGCGACGTACGAGCATCAAGTCGATCAGCAAGTCCAGGTAACGTGACACACTTGTCGACGAAACACCGAGACCTGATGCATGGGTTGAAATATTCAGTAATCCACCTTGGCTATGTGCCAGCATCGTCCAGAAGCGGCGCAGGGTTTCCGCCGGTATCCTCAAACCGAATGAGGGAATGTCGCGCTCAAGATATGTCCTTATGAAATCTTCGCGCCACCTCAGGCTCGACCTATCATCTTTCGCCAGAAAGCTGTCAGGGAATCCGCCTCGCAGCCACAGCCTGGATAGATGCTCGCTGCCGGTTTCCAGCAATGTGAACGGCGTCAACTCATGATAGCTGACGCGACCTGCAAGCGACTCAGCGCTTTGGTGCAGCAACTCTCTGGAGGCCGAGCCGAGGAGCAGAAATTGTCCCGTCCGGAACCCTTTGCGCCGTCGTCGATCGATCTGGCCGCGCAGCACCCTGAAGAGATCTGGCAGAAACTGGACCTCATCGATGACAACAAGGCGCCCAAGCTGTTCATCAAGATAAAGGTCTGGCTCTTCGAGGATCTGACGATCCGCAGACCGTTCAAGATCAAGGTACACAGCGTCGCGTGCCTCGGCTATATCCTGAGCCAGCGTCGTCTTGCCAACCTGCCGTGGTCCCAGCAAGACGACGCCAGCTTGGCTGTCCAGCGCCTCTTCAATCAGTTTGCGATGGTGCCTGTCCAACATAACCATGCATATCACACATCCAATGTAGGATTTGCAAGGTTAACTTCAGCGGCGCGCTTCCAGCTTCGGCACTTCTCAGACATTACCATGTCACCGACAAACACTCACCGGCGCCCTTAGCACTGCATAATCAGCGAGCCAATCCACGATCCGCGCCCCCTCTGGCAGCGCGGCGACTTCCTCGGCCACTTGAACCTGCTCGACCCGGCCGTACTCAACCACAGGAGGGCAGTCGCTGGCCGGGGTGTCAGAACCCACCGTCGAGTAGGCGCTCAAGGAGATCATCGCGATCACGAGGCCGGCGGCTGGCCGCCTCCAGCCTCTGACGTTGAATGGCATTGGCGCGTTCCAGCTGGTCGAGCCGCTCGGTGGCGCGGCCTGCGCGCTCGGCCGTGCGACGGAGGTTGAGGAAAAACAGGGTAATGGTGAGCGCAACGAGGGCGTAACCCACCGCTCGCCGCGCCCCGGGCGGGGCAAAAGCCCTGCCAGCAGACGTCCCCACATCAGCGGAGGCCCTTTTCCAATTGCCCACACGCGCCCGGACCGCCACCGCGACGCCCGCCAGTGCGAGGGCCTGTGAACACTTGCCCCACGCTGACCAGCGCCAGTTCCGAGCGCGGCATGGCGGCGATGGCGTCCGCATCAAGAATCGCGCCAAGCGCCTTTGCCTTTGCCCCGAGCCGGGTCATCTCCGCGCCGCCGTTTTGCAGCAGAGGGATCAGCCGCGTAGCATCCGAGGCCATAGCCTCGAGATAGAACGTCATCTCCTGTTGGCTGACGCCCGCGCGCTGGAGGCTGTCGACATAAAGCTGCAGCGCTTCCGGCCCCGAAAGCCGCGCAAACTGGTCCGCCGTCACACCCACCCTTGGTGCGATGTTCTCGAAGAAATCCGCCATAGGACCGCCGCCGGTCTGCAGGAAGTCGCCCACGCGGTCGTTCACATCCTTCAAGATGTCGGCGAGCTTCTCCTGTTCGATGCCGACTGTAGCGGAGGCGGCCGACCAGCGCTGGAAGACCTCGGGGTTGGCATTGGCGACCTGGGAGAGCTGGCCGATTTCGTTGGCGGCCGCGACCGTGGAACGCGTCATCGAAACGACGGCAGCCGCAAGCGCGGTGGCGGCAGCAGTCGCCGCGATCCGGGCCCGGCGCGCAAAGGCCGCCATGCGGGCATTGGCTTGTTCCATCTCGCGCGAGAGACGCCCCAAGCCGCGGCTACCCGCCTCTCCGACACCCTCGAGCTCGGCACGCACCTGGCGCCCACCAGTCGCGGAGAGGCGGACGGATACCTTTTTCTCAGCCATGTCGGTGCTCGATCTCTTCGTTAGTCTTGCGCACCATCACCGCTTCAATGGGCGGCAGGAGTTCCGCGATAATGAGGGGCGAGAGCCCAAGGGCTGCGCCGAGTTGCAGCGCGGCGCCCATGTCCCAGCCGATGACAGCGCCGCCGCTCATGCCACCCACGACGCGCACCTGTCCGCCGAGGCGCTGGACCAGATCCCAGACCTGCCAGCCTTCCAAAGTGAGAGGTTCGTGCAGGGTCCGTGGGCATTCCGCGCACATAGAGGGGCACGCTGCGCAATACTCACCGCCCCCGCCGAATTCCCAGTCGGCGAGAGCGGTCAGGCGTTTTTTTCCGCGTCCAGGATGAGCGCACCCGCGATGTATTTCGTCTGAAACGCCTCGAAGATCGGCCAGAGTTCCAGCAGCGCGTCGATGCCCTCGGGCGTGAGAGGCAGTGGCTTGCCGTCTTCATCGCCCACGCCTTCCCAATCCTTCACGACGATGCGGGCAACGGCCTTGGCCACGGTGCGCGCGAGATCGTCGTTGGAGTCAGTGCTGTCCGCCTCTGCCGCCGCGGCGACAATTGCCGGATCGCCACGCGCGGCAAGCATAATGGCGGTGGTCAGCGGCTCCACCAGCAGACGGACGCCGTGGCCAAGATCAAGCCAACGGGGCTCAGTAGAGAGGTTTATACCAAGGGCTGCGATCATTGACCCACTTTCGCCCAATCTCTGGTTCCGATTGACGTGATGACGTCCGGTAGG
>CANNCS010000179.1 GCA_947503115.1 uncultured Marivita sp. | reverse complement strand
GGGAACGCCGTGCGCTGGACGCGCTCGATGAAATCCGCGGAAACAGGTAAGAAGTGTCAGACTCGGAGCACTAGTGGTTTTGGATGATCTTTGCTGTTAAACTACTACTGCCAATCAGGCATTTCTGCTGATGGATCATAATTTCTCCAAAGCCACAGGATGGCTATGAGAGAGATCATCAAATTCTCCTGCAAGACGCAAATCCATTTCATTAAGGGCGCGTTCTCGACTGAGGGGGCGATTTGAAGATGTCAGTCCTCAATAAATTTAGTGAATTCATTTTCGCCAAGGACGCCCTCAAGAAACCAAGACGCGCGTTTCTCCGGGAGGCCGAGTTTCGCATCAAACGATGTTTTAAGAGAAATGGCTTGTTTCGCCAAATCAGGATGCTGTTTGGCTATCGCATCAAAGGTTGCTGTTTGTCTCAACATGAAACCTATAACGCGTGCAACCTGTGAGATCGACTCTCAATTTACAGAAAATGTTTCCACCTCAGGTCTTGGTGGGCTGAATGCACTTAAGTGATGCGGTGTAGAAAATCCAAGCAAAGCCACGTATATATAGGCAGCCGTTTTCCCAATAATCACATGCACGATTCTTGTCGTCCTTATCTATTTTGATTTTCATCAATCCTATACATGTCACTCACATTGCATAAATCATTAAGCGTTGAATGGGCTGCACTTAACACACAAGCCTCAGAATAAGACGGCGGGAAAATTCCACCTTCGGCCTATCATGTCTTTCATTTGTTATTCGAAAATTTTACACACAGCGTCCTTTGCGACCCAGCACATTAACACGAGTCACTGGCGTGTAGCTGGCGCTCCTCTTTCGATTATCTCTCAAAAAGGTTGATGATACTTGCACGCTCATACGTGAAATTGTTTCGGGGTATATTCCTCCTTATCTGCTCAGGTCATATGAAAATTTTATGGTCAGCGATCATCATTACAATGCAGATCTTGGGATGATCCCCTTAAGAAATGCCATCCCTTAGATGGCGTGAAGCTTCACGCCGAACACCTTAACCAGACCGTCCATTTTATGAGATTTGTGAAATTATATCTTTGGTACTTTCTTGAATTTTTGCGATTACGTATCATCAGAGATGGCATATAATGTCAGGAAAGCTTTACCAAATAGATCAAGTCTTCGAATGTTTCCGTGTGGCAGCCATTTATCGCTGCGTTCTGCGATATGGAAAATCGAAAAAATGGGCCATCAATGAAATCAAGAAATTTGACACACCGGCCATCGGCACTTGATTGTTGATACGTGGTTTGATGATATAGAACGCATCTCCCAATACACTCCTTCCAATAGTAATAAAAGGGACTTTGGTGCGATACATAACAACAGAGTTTCAATCTTGTCTGGCCTTGATCAAGCTGCCTAATAAAATTCCTTTTTGGGAAAGCCCTTATCGCACAGGGTTTTCCCAATCATCTGACTGGCTCATCTATGAAGCTTCTTCGAGGCACATTAGACCCTGAACGGATCAACTACACAGTTCAGGTGATGGGTGAATATCGTTAATTTAACGAAGGATACTCTAAGAATTATCACGCGTTTTATCGCTGGGTGTTTTGATTGAGGTTCTGTTTTCAACCACACCACATCTCGTCAAATCAGCACGAAGGGGAGGTTGCGTTACTTTGTTCTTCATCTCTTCTGAAGGATATCAGCCCGAGCAAAGATCAATCCCTACCTTGGCAATGTAGTGGTTAACTTTGCAGACCATCTACACAACAGCGTTAAAAGGGGAACGAAAATTTAGTGAGCCAGGGTGTATCAATTTAGACTCTCGCATCAGAGGTTGTGCATGATCTATGCTCTCCAACATTCGCCGATCCATCTACGCAGATAGGAATTCTGAGACCTTCGAAAAACGCCAGAATTCAACCTTACGATTCTGATGAATTCCATAGATTGGGAGTCATTCTATGATCTTTGATCTTGTCGAATCTTACCCATCAAGGAGATGATTGAGTGCGTCAAAACCCACTCTTCACCCACCATTTCTTGCTCTTGGGAGTGCTCCTTTTGAGCTTTAGATCTGCCCTCTATTGACCGTCAGATTTTACTGCAACGAATTCCACATTGTGGAATCACATGCAAAATTCCTCTCAACTACATATTATTCCACAAATCAAAATCAGATTTTTCGTGACAGTGATTCCACAATGTGGAATTCGCTGCAATAAAAAGATATATGGTTGTATTTTTCAATCTTAAATTGTGCGATGAATTTTTGACCTTTCGCCTATTTTTTCACCATCACTGGTTCGTGGTCTTTCAAAGATCGACTGTCATCCTGTCGAGATGTCAGTGAGCGTTTAAATTTTGATACATCCCATCCGGGTAAAAAACCCTCTGAATGAGCGTCACGAAGATGCGGCTTTCCAGGTCAACATTTGGATGAAAGCGCGTCAAAATTCGCCCATTGATCTCACGAAAAATTTCGGATTTTTAGCGATGGATCAACGCACCAATCAAGCATTTTGGTGGCCGATCTTGAGAGGGGCAATGTCCAATCTCGACAGTCGATGCATGTATCAATAGGCCAAAAATCCAGCATCAGCGCAGAGCGGCTATCTCCAATCACCGGTCGGATGACGGGAGTGTTTCCGTCATTTTTACCAACGCGATTTTACGAAAAACCAGATTACTGATGAGTGTCAGTCCGAGATTTTTACCAAGCTAGGCTTTAGCAGGAATCGACAAATCTACATGCTCACAGCAACTAAAGCGGGTCTGAATCGTCAGCCTTCAAGATCAATGGATCAAAAATAAAAGCTTAGTAAAAGCTAAGGAATGTGAGCTATGAATCTGAGGCCGCAGCAGGACGGAGCGTGTGAGATGCAGATATCGGTATCGCGCTTAGAAGGGCAAACGACGGTTGCGATGGCTGTTGTAACTTATCATCTTGGGAATTATATATACATTGTGTCCAATCTATTTTATTCGTCCATTTTGTTGATATTTGCATTTCCTTTTGGCATTGATGTTTTATTGTATTTCAAGCAACATGCCTAATACTTGATCTTCAATTCATATGTTTGTTCGCTCTATATTTAAAATAAAAGAATCCTTCTTTAATTGGTAGAAGAAAAGTATAAAGAGGAAACATCCGTTTTGGGTGAAATTCAAAGAAATATCACTTGTATTTATCTCTCCTTTATCTTGATGCGAAAATATTTTTACACTAACGGACGTAAAAATTCCAATCAATACTGTCTTGGGTCCGCATCCTATCAAAAAAACTTTTGCGTAGAGAGATGACTATCCAGAAGTTTAGATTCTTCATGGGTATATTGAAATTATGCAGATAATTTAATCAACGTTATTGTTTATTCCGTTGAGCGAATTATGTTGAACTGAATACAGTTTTTCTTTAGTTCAGTTATTGAATCCAATAAATGTGGCGTAAGAAATTTCACTATGTACTCCACAATATTCCCATATTAAAGGTATATCTTGTTTGTAGATATCATATTATAGTTTTTGCACATTATGCTTGTGATTTATTAAATAGTGACTATTTTTAAAATTTAATTTATTTTAGCATTATTGCTCTTTAGGTTTTTTGTGTAATTATTTATTGATCTTTCTGATTTTAAAGGATTATCTTGGAGATAATTATATTATAATTAAGTCATGATTAATTGCTGTATATTTTAAATTATTCTCTTTCTGTTCAGTTCGAAAAATCGCTCGCAAAATCTGCAAAGAATATTTAACAGCCATTGCTTCATGTGCTTCTTATTTAATAAGATATATAGCGATATGTGTTATTTGAATTTATGAGTTGATCATTGAAAAAATGTTTATTAGGGCCATTCTTGAATTTATATATCCTATGGGTTTTTGCACTTTGCATTAGTTTATTACTTTATTGAATTTAAATGGCTTACTTCTTTAATAATTGTCAATCTCATGCATTAGCGTGAAGTTAAACTATATATCCTTCCTGTTTGTGAAGTATACTTTCTATATGAATTTTTTATTTAAACGATTCCAAATAAACCTGCCTATTAACTCACACAGGACAGCCTCTCGCGCAATCGAATAAACTAACGAATATGGGAATTTAATTATCAATATTCATCGCGCACAGTCATTGCCAGAATGTTTGCCAACATTATTTATTCTTGGGTTGTAGTAAAATAAAAAACACTATCGTTTTATTGATGATTAAATGCATATGCAAAAATTAGAATAAATGAACAAAAATATATTGTGAACTTTTTTCGTTACTTGCAAACGTCAAGCTAATGTTCTTTAGAGTCGTCCTGTCTCAAAAGTTGATGATGGTCTACCTGAAGATTTTTACTTATTCCCAGACTACTTTGATTTGATGTATAACAATGGGGAGTGATGATTTTCCTTTAGCCCTGCTCTATTTATTACGTTAGTCAGCGCTTCTTTTGCGCGGGGGTTTCTTGCGATTAAGAACTGATTTTCCTGCTAGGAAAATTTTGAAAGATTTTGATGTCTTGGGTCGGTTGAGATACTGGCGCCGCAAGCTCCGCATCAAGCTCCTTAATGGGGTTTGAAAGCCGCCGTATTCCCGCTTTTTTCAGCATAGAACATGAGGGACCTCTAACGAATTATCTGCGCAAGAGAAGCGCGCCCTTCTGTCGGCGAAGGCTGTTCAGCGGGCGGCGATCAATCTCGAACTATCGATCCGTGGTTTGATCCGAAACTTTGGGCGGAAGATGGGTCGTGTTGCAAAGGGCCGCTTTGAAGCGCGCGTGCGCGACTTGGCCGAAGGTAATCCCATGCTGGAGGCAGCGGCAAACCCTATCCGCGCCTCGCGACGGATGTTGCGACAGGAACTGGCTGGTTTGGAGAAGCTTCTTCGCAACCACGTCCAGCAGGACCCGGTTTGTCAAACGCTCATGACGATGCCCGGGGTTGGCGCTCTCATTGCGCTGACGGTCAAGGCCGCCCTCGCAGCGGAGGCTGTTAAACCGTAAACTGGCCCTCACGCTCGCAGAACCACGCGTGTGTTTGCCGGATCCCCTCCTCCAATTCGATGGAGGCTTGCCAACCAAGGCGTACCCAACAAATGGCAAACCTTCCGCGATCAAGTCTCCGACAATTTCAGGGTCGTCAATCACGACAAATTTTGGGTTTTGGCATGAGCCCGGTATAACGGATCTAATACCAAGGGCTGCGATCATTGACCCACTTTCGCCCAATCTCTGGTTCCGATTGACGTGATGACGTCCGGTAGG
>CANNCS010000178.1 GCA_947503115.1 uncultured Marivita sp. | reverse complement strand
TGCATCATCGTCTCCCTTTTCAAAAAGGGAATCAGATCAGCTCAATAACTGAAACCAAGATGTGTGAATGTCATAGCGTTGGAACAGAGCGGCTTCTTCGGCAGCGCCACGAACGGCGTCCTGAAGTTCGGGGGACAGAGCATTGAACTTGTCTGTGTTCACGCAGATGCATTCAGGAATGATCAGGTGCTCGGACAGCGAGTAGTGCGAGGTCACTTCGTAGTGGCCGACGTTCTTGAACGAGGGGAAGTTGTTTTCCGCGCCGTCGACAACGCCAGTTTTCAAAGCCTGCTGGACTTCCGAGAACGCCATAGGCGACGGGTTTCCACCCATTGCAGAGATCATCGATGTGTACAGATCGTTGTTCATAACGCGGATCTTCAGGCCTTCGACATCAGCCGGGGTGTTGATCGCCTTTTGGCTATAGAACGAACGTGCACCTGCATCGAACCACGCGAGGGGTAGAAGGCCGGCTTCACCCATTGCTGCGCCCATGATGTCGCCGGCTTCACCGTCAAGAACGCGGAACATGTGCGGCACACTTTTGAAGATGAAGGGCAATGAAACCAGGTTGGCTTCTTTCACCACTGGGCCGATGGGGCCGAGGTTGAAGTTACCGACTTCGATAGCGCCGATGCGAACCTGCTCAAGCGCGTCTGGCTGCGAGCCAAGAACACCACCGTGGAACACATCAAGGGTAACTTCACCAGATGTTGCCGTGTCCACCAGCTCTGCGAATTTGTCCATTGCTGCTGTGTTCGGATGACCGTCATTGTGGATGTTCCAAGCACGCCAGTTCTCAGCAGAAGCCGAGGTCGCAATAAGCGCAACTGCGGTGGCGGCTGCAAAAAGTGAATTTGTGAAAGTCATGGGTTCTCCTCCCCGTTTGTTGGAACAGGATGTGGGCTGCTCAAAAGGGTAAACTATGCGAGCAAAAAGCATCGACATCCTCCCAGAGCCACAATCACTGCTGGCGTCATTTGGAGACTAGTATCCAAGTTTTGTCAACACTGGGACACTAGGATTTTTGTGACCTTGACAGGTAAGCCGTAAGGTTCTCTGATGTGAGACGAGCGCGCTTCGATGTTGGGTATGGTTGAAATTGCATTGTATTCAATATGTTAGTGGTTAATTCCGCACGAAGCGATCGCGCGTGAAAAGAGAGTTAAGGCACCAGAACTTGGAAGACTATACAAGACGAACCTCGACCGATGCGGTCTACGAAGCGCTACATGACGAAATTGTTTCGCTAAAGATCCTGCCAGGAACAAAACTTTCCGAGACAGAGGTCGCGCGTCGGTTTGGTGTCTCCCGTCAACCTGTCCGCAACGCCTTTACCAAACTCGGTAACGAGGATTTGCTTGTCATCCGCCCTCAGAAGGCCACCGAAGTGCGGGGCTTTTCGATGGAGCGTTTGGCGCTTGCAAGGCTGGTTCGGATGGCGGTCGAACTAGAGGTGGCGCACCGCGCGATCCAGATTTGGGATTCGTCGCGTGAAGAGCAGTTAGCAGAGAACCTCGCGCTTCAGGAAAAGGCTCTGATTGATGGCGACTTAACCACTTTCCACGCGCTGGACTACGACTTCCATCAGCTGATCTGCGTCCTTTGCGGAACCCCACTGGCATTCGAAGTGATCGTGGACAGCAAACAAAAGGTGGAACGGCTTTGCATGCTCAGTCTCGAAAAACACAGCG
Source organism: uncultured Marivita sp. (assembly GCA_947503115.1). GTDB lineage: Bacteria > Pseudomonadota > Alphaproteobacteria > Rhodobacterales > Rhodobacteraceae > Marivita. The sequence goes on along the minus strand of CANNCS010000178.1, from coordinate 3,582 downwards.
AAGCACAATCCATCCTCGCGGATCATCGTGAAATCGCAGCGGGTGTTGCCTCGGGCAATCTTGAGCGTACTCATAACTCAATCAGAAAGCACCTGACCCGCTTGGATGAGACGATCAACTTCATCCACAAAACGCACCCTGACTATTTCGAATGAACTGTGCGTAAAAAAAGTCCCGACACGGTCCTACAAGGCATTGGATGCCTTGGTTTGACGGGTCTTGTGCGCTCAGTGTCCATAGATTGCGGACGCAATCCCGAAAGCACCGACCACAACAAGGCTCAGCGCCCAAACGATATCTAGGTTGAACCATGTGCGCGACAGGAATTTGATGCCCAGCCAAAGATAGATCACCACGGCAACAATGGCTCCGGCAAAGGTCATGGCCCCAGTGTGGACCAACGCCACAAGGAATGCGGTGCCAATGTTCTGGCCCATAAGCTGCCCCGCGGCTGCATGACCATCCCCGCCGACATCCACTCCACAGATGCCCAGGTAGATCGGCACCAACATCAGACCCGCGCCATGCGCCATTGCGGCCAGGAACGACCACAGTGCCAGTCGGGCAGGGTGCACGCGGGCCAGAAACCGGGGGTGTCGACGATTGATCAGCAGATAAATACCCATCGCGATGACCAGCGCTCCGGCGCCGATGCGGATTTGTGCCTCCCAATTCACCAATGCGCTCATCACTGAAAAGGGCAAGAGGATCGCAGTCATCGCCAGGAAGTGACCGACTGCCAAAGCAACCAATGCGCGGCCCATGGCACGTGGGCGCCCCTCCATCAGGGCTGCGGAGACCGCAAGGGGCCACCCCATGCCGGGATTGATGCCGTGATAGATGCCTGACAGAATGACGGCCCCCCAAAGGGCCGTCACTGTGCTTGGATCAAAGCTCATTCAGACGTTCAGACGTTCGGGTAGCAGAAGCTGTCGGTCGAACAATCGCCGCCTTCAAGCCGGATCTGGTGTGACCTGAGGCCCTCGGGGAACTGGACATAGAAGTCTTTATCCAGCTCCAGCCCACCGCCTTCACCGACACGCGCCATCACCATCTGGCCACCGTCCTGACCGGGGTAGAACTGATCGTCCCAGGTGGAATAGAGCGAGTTGGTCCAGTACACCCGCTTACCATCGCGGCTCACTTCGACCATCTGCGGGCCAAAGGCAAACGCGCCACCGCTCGGATGTTTGGCGTTTCGCGCGATCCCGCCCAGTTCGACCTTGCCAGCCAACACTGGGTTCATCGGGTCGGACACATCGTATTGGTGCATCTCTCCCATACCCCAGCAAGCAACATAGAGGTATTTGTCATCGAGGCTGAGATCGATGTCCGTTACCAAAGGCGGCACAGCGCCAAAGCCCTGCAACAGTGGCGGCAGGTTGGCCGGGTCTTCGGGACGGGGATCAATGGTGATCGTCTTTTTGGCCTGCCATGTGCCGTCGTCGTCGCGCCACCATGTAAAGATTGCGCCTTGCAGGTTGGTGGTGTCTACCACGACACCGCAGAACCCATAGGACTTCTTGGGGTCATGGGCAGGTCGGATTTCCAGCGCCATCTGGTGATTGGCTCCAAGATCAATGGTCTGGATGTTCTTACGCTTGCGCAGATCCCAGAAATGGATGGAATGTCCGTATTTGTTCGACAGCAGGTCCTCGGCCACAATGCCGTTTTCGAATTGAGGCGGCAGGCCCCATTCAGAGCTGACCATGTAATCCTGCGGCAGATTCCACCAGAAATCATAGTGCTTGTCCTGCGGGCCACGATCCATCTCGTACTGGCCGATAATCTCAAAGGTTTCGCAATCCATGATGAAGATGCCCGGAGGGCCGTCGGTGCCGTCTTTGCCACCGCCACCAAGCGTCGAGACATAGATACCTTCGGGGCCGCAATGGATTGTGTGCGGGCGAGAATAGCCGGTTTTGGCAAAAACTTCTTCGGGTTCAATGATCTTGTGAATCTTGGCGTTCAGCGGCTCCTTCACATCGATTACGTAAATGCGGGACGACCTGATGCCGGGAACAATCAAGTAGCGGCGTTCAAGAAACGCGTGACCTGTCAGCGGGGAAAGGGACGACGAGCACGCATTCCAGCCGAAGTGGTGAAACTCGTCCCCCTTATAGGGCATCATCACGGTGTGAACGATTGTGCCATAGGTGTCGGATTTTGGATCAAGATCGACAACGGCGATGCCGTCGGGTTGCGACCCATCCGGGCTGAGCATGACGGTAAAGCCATAGGTCTCCACAGGCGCTTGCATGGCAAGTTGGGCCGTGGCGTGAAACGTTGGATCTGGTCTTAAGTTCATGTGGTCCTCCCTTTATATTTTGACCCTTGTGGGGTCGGTTTTGAAAAAGTCCTTTCTTGTCGTTGCGGTGATCGAGGCCTCCTCAAACCTCGGCCACATTGCACAGTTGAATGGCTCCACTTACACGGTCTGCCAATTCTATGAGTTTTTGACCAATCTCCGCGCGATACGTGGTGCCGAACCTCCGGATCGGCCCAACGGCGCCAACGCTGAATGTTGCCCCGATATTTCCGATGGACACAGGTGCCGCAACGCTGGCGATGCCGATGTCGATTTCCTGATCGCAATCGGCAAAGCCGCGTTTCACGATCTCGTTGAATTCAAGGCGCAGGTCCGCTTCGGTGGTCTTGGTGAACTCGGTATAGGCACGCAGTGTTCGGGTGATAATGCTGTCCTGAAAGGCGGGTTCGGCAAAGGCGGCGATGGCCTTGGAGCAGGAACAGGCGTGCATCGGTCGTACGCCTAGACCGGGGTGGATAAAGGCGCGTGCCGGATCGTCCGGGGTTTCGACATGGATGATCTCGACCTGTTCATTTCTGAAACGCGACAGGAAAACGGTTTCATTGTACTGCACCGCAGCCGCTTTAAGCAGGGGGGCTGATGCCTTGCGTACATCCACGTCGGATTTTCCCAGCAGAGCTATACGGATCAACCTTTCGCCGATCACAACGCGGCCATCGTCAGCCGGGCTGTCGATCATTCCTTGATCCAGCAAGGTTTGCACCAGTCGGTAGCACGTGGGCTTTGGAAGTCCGGTGGCCTTTTGGATATCCGCCGCCGAAACAGGTCGCCCGGCTACGGCGACGAGTTCCATGATCGTAATGAGGCGGTCGAGTAGCATCGGACAAGAATCTCACAATTAGAGACGTAGTCTCACGTTACGATCTGCTTCGATCCTCAGGCAAGAAAAATCGCTGCTTGTTTGCGCGACGGAGACCGCGACTTGTTTACGGCGTGCTCTGTGCTTGGCGTGGGGACGTGCGCCCGGTAGGCTGTGTGTCATGGGCTATGTCACGTCACTCTTCGTCCGCAAGATGGTCGCCGCCGCCGGTCCAAGAGTAGACGCAACGGCTTTGCTGTCACTGGCAGGGTTGGTGCCCAATGAACCGTGGGATCCGAAAGTCATGGTCCCCGACACGCGCTACTACGACCTTATCGAGACCATCGCCGCGCAGATAGACGCGACTGAATTACCGATTAATACCAAGGGCTGCGATCATTGACCCACTTTCGCCCAATCTCTGGTTCCGATTGACGTGATGACGTCCGGTAGG
>CANNCS010000177.1 GCA_947503115.1 uncultured Marivita sp. | reverse complement strand
TCCAATCCATCAAGCACGGCGCTCAACTCGCAAGGAATATGGGGCAGAAAATCAACCAAAATGTGTGAATCTGATAGTGCCCAACCCGGGCGCGCGGCCACCACCCAATCCTGGGGCGATGTGATCGCCCGCACCTTCAAGACGAAAGGCTAACGCACCATGACCACGCTCACAGAAGGCAAACACACGGGCGGCTTCCTCGTCTGGGAAGTCTTGCGCGATTACACTCGGGAAACCGTCACCATCGCCTCCGGTGCTGGAAAGCTCGAGTCCGGCACCGTGCTCGGAAAGATCACCACGGGCGGGAAATACACCGGGCTCGCACCGGCCGCGACGAACGGCAGTCAGAATGCCGCCAGTATCCTATGGGCGGACGTTGACGCGTCAGCTGCCGATGCGCCTGGCGTCGTCATTCTGCGCGGCCCCACGCTTGTGAACAAGCATGAACTCATCTGGCCCGAGGGCGCGACCGAGGCCCAGATCACCGCCGCAACGACGGCTTTGGCCGCGCTTGGCATCGTTCTGCGCTGAGCCCTCTGACATAAGGATCCCCACACATGGCAACCATGGATATCTTCGAGGGCGACGCCTTCAGCATTATCGAGCTCACCCGAGCTCTCGAAAACATCCCCTTCAAGCCGGCGATCCTGTCGGGCTCCGGCTTGTTTGGGTCGCGCGGCGTGCGCCAGCGCACCGTGATGATTGAAAGTCGCGATGGCACGCTGTCGCTGATCCCGTTCTCGGAACGAGGCTCGGCCTATGAGCAACAGGTGCCCGAACGCCGCGATATGCGCGCCTTCGTCTGCCGCCAGTTCAAGAAGCAGGATGTGCTCTGGGCCTCAGAAATCCAGGGCATCCGCGACTTCGGCTCGGAAACTGCCACCCAGCAGGTGCAAACCGAGGTGGCCCGCAAGATGGGCCGACTGCGCAACGACGCCGAGGCGACGTTCGAGTTCCACCTCTTCAACGGCATCCAGGGCGTGGTGAAGGACCCCAAGGATGGGGCGACGGTGATCAACTACTACACCGAGTTCGGGATCACGCCGGCGGCGGAGGTCGACTTCGATCTCGACAATGCGAGCCCCGCCTCGGGCGCCCTGCGTAAGCGCTGCCAGGCGCTGATCGAGAGCGTCGAGGACAGCCTCGGCGGGCTCGCGGCCGGACAGGTGCAACTGCGCGCCGAATGCGGCTCGGCTTTCTTCGCCGATCTCGTGGCCCACAAGGAGGTGCGTGAGACCTATCTCAATACTGCCGCCGCCGCCGATCTGCGCGGCCGCGTGGGCGAAGAGGTCAGCTTTGGCGGCATCACCTTCCGACGCTATCGGGGCGGGCTTGGCTTCGGCGTGCCGACTGACAAGGCGTATTTCTATCCCTAAGGTGTCGAGGGGCTCTTTGAGATCTACTATGCCCCAGCAGATACCTTCGAGACGGTCAATACGCTCGGTCTGCCGCTCTATGCGCGCATGATCCCAGACCGCGACCGTGACGAGTGGGTGCGTCTTGAGATTGAAAGTAACCCGCTGCCGATCTGCACCCGTCCGCAGGTTCTGCGCTCGGCCAAGCGGACCTAATGAGCGCCTTTGCTGACGCGCTTGGGGTGCTGTTCCTAGATGCCAATCTCTCGGTCGAGATTTGGCATCGGGACAGCGAGGGGCAGTTCACGCGTGCGCGTGGCATTCTGCGCCGACCCGACGAGATCACAGAGTTCGGATCGGCGCGCCTCCTGTCTGACACCACCCGGATCGATGTCCGGGTGGCGGATATTCCGGACCCACGCCCTCAGGAGCAAATCCTGATCGGGGACGAAACCTTCCTGATCCAGGGCGAACCGCGGCGTGACCGCGAGCGGCTGATCTGGACGATAGAACTGACCCCCGCATGAAACTTGGCCTCGACATCACTCCGGACCTCACCGCCGTGATGGCAGCCGAGATCAAAGCGGGCGAAAAAGCCGTCAGTGCGGCGATGCGCGAGGCTGGCACGGACCTGAAATCCGCGTGGCGCGGGCAGATCACCCAAGCGGGGCTTGGCCGTCGCCTTGCGAGTTCGATCCGGAGCCAGACCTACCCGAAGGCTGGTGAAAGCCTGAAAGCAGCGGCGTTGGTCTGGTCGAAGGCGCCGGTCATCGTGGGGGCGCATGACACGGGACCGTTGATCCGCTCGAAGGACGGCTTTTGGCTCGCCATACCGACGGCGGCGGCCGGCAAAGGCCTGAAAGGTTGGCGCATCACACCGGGCGAGTGGGAACGGCGGCGGGGGCTACGGCTGCGGTTCGTCTATCGTCGACGCGGCCCGAGCCTCCTGGTGGCGGATGGTCGGTTGAACAGCCGGGGACTGGGTGTTGCATCGCGGTCGAAGACGGGTCGTGGCAAGGCGACGGTGCCGATCTTCCTACTGGTGCCACAGGTGAAGCTCGCGAAACGGCTTGATCTGGCGCGGGACGCAGAGCGCGCGCAGGCGGCCGTGCCGACGCTGATCGTGGCGAATTGGGTGGAGGACAAGCTTTGAGTTTGCGCGAAACCATCCTAGTCGCGCTGCACGCGCGGCTTTCGGCGCTGCCCGCCACCGCCCTGCGCGGTGATGTGCTGCCGGAGCGCGTCCCAGATGCTGGCTTGCTGATCCTGCGCGACGGTGAACCGGGGGAGCCCGATGTGACGCTGTCGCCGCTCGCCTATCACTACCAACACCGCGCCGAAATCGAGGTCATAGTCCAAGGCACTGACCGCGATGGCGCTTTCGATATACTGTGTACCAGCATCGGCACGGCGCTCGCCGCCGACCGAACGCTAGGCGGCCTTTGCGAATGGGTTGAGGCTGAAGCCCCGCAGCCTGACGATCTACCTGTCGAGGGCGCGGCAAACCTGAAGGCAGCGGTTATTCCGGTCGTCTTGCACTATTCCACGGCCGACCCGCTTCTGTGGTTGCCGCCCGAGATGCAAGGAGGAAATTGAACAACTGAGCAGGTGATCGAGCGCGGTCTTCTGTCAGGCCTCATTGTGCGGCCGTTCATTCTGCCGCGGGCCGGTATGGTGATCAGCGGATAGGGTCCAAATCTGGCCTGAGAACTCAAGAGGTTCTCAGCGGATCGCTGGTTTTCCCCACCCAGATCTCATCGATCATTTTGCCCATTCTGGTCGTCGCCTTCTCGCACCTCCCTGACACCGATACCGTTTCGCTGTTCGTCTGATGAATTCAGCTGGCAGCGACCGGCAGCGGATCCCTGTAGTCTTCATTACGGGTCAGCATGGCCCAGATCGCGCGGGCCATCTTGTTCGCAAGCGCAATGGCCACCAACATCTTTGGCTTGCGTTCAAGCATACGTGCCAACCACGATCCCTCACGGATCGACTTTCGACCGAGCCATGTCAGGCGGGACATTGCACCGACGATAAGCAGGCGCCGGATGTCGGCCTGACCAGCCTTGGTCACACGCCCGAGGCGCTGCTTTCCCCCCGTCGAATTCTGACGAGGAACCAGCCCGAGCCAGGCGGCAAAGTCTCGACCGCACTGGAAGGACTCCAGCGGCGGTGCGAAGGCTTCAATGGCCAGACTGGTAACGGGGCCGACACCGGGCATGGTCTGGAGTCGCCGCGCCGTCTCGGTGTCTTCCGCCGTGGATTTGATCCGCTTCATCAGCGCGTCGATCCGCACCGTCTTCTCCGCGATTTGCTGACGCAGGTCGCGACAGATTTCGCGGACCATGTCAGGGAGATCAGCGTCCTGGTCTTCGATGATAGCCTCAATCCTCCGCAGGCTGGCGATCCCGATCGGCAAGGCGTAGCCAAATTCATAGAGGTACGACCGCAGGGCATTGACCAGTTCGGTGCGCTGATGGACCAATTGTTCCCTTGTGCGGAACAGAAGCGCCCTGGCTTGCTGCTCGATACCCTTCGGCTCGACGAAGCGCATTTCTGGGCGCTGTGCCGCCTCTACGATGGCTTCGGCGTCGGCCGCGTCATTCTTCTGCCGCTTCACGAAGGGTTTGACGTAGATAGGCGCGATCAGCTTGGCTTCATGGCCGAGTGCCATAAGCTCGCGAGCCCAGTGATGTGCACCGGCACAGGCTTCCATCACTACGATGGCCGGGGGCTGCGCGGCCATGAAGGAAAGAAACTGCGCGCGCGATAGTTTTCGGCGGAACTTCACATGACCGCCCATCGTCGCGCCGTGGACCTGAAACGAGTTCTTTGCCAGATCCACCCCAATCATTGTATCTTTCGCCATGGTTGCCGTCCTTTCTACTCAGTGGCTGTAAACATCACCACTTTGGCACATTGCGATGCCGTCAGGTCAGGGCGGCAACCACCCCATCTGGCCTGACCCCTACAACCCGAGGAGAACACCATGGCACGAGCCGAAGGGGCGCGGGCGCAGATGGCGCTGGCGTTCGAAACGACCTATGGAACGCCGCCAGTGAGCGGCTACACCAAGATGCCCTTTGCCAGCACGACGCTGGGGGCAGAACAACCGCTGCAGACCTCGGAACTGCTAGGCTATGGCCGGGATCCGCAAGCGCCGATCAAGGATGCGGTGACGGCGGATGGGGATGTGGTGATCCCAATCGATGCGGAGGCGTTTGGCTTCTGGCTGAAAGCGGCATTTGGCGCGCCCGTGACCACGGGTGTCGACGCGCCCTATAGCCACGAATTCCGCTCCGGAAATTGGGCCCTACCGTCCTTCTCGGTGGAAACCGGTATGCCTGAGGTGCCGCGTTTTGCGATGTATTCTGGCTGCATGGTGGACAGTCTCAACTGGCAGATGGCCCGGTCCGGGTTGCTGACCGCGACGGCCAGTATCGTGGCACAGGGCGAGGCCATCGCCACGACAAGCGCGGCCGGGACATCCGCCAATATCGCGCTGAAACGTTTCGGACATTTCAACGGGTCGATCACGCGGAACGGCGCGAACATAGGTAACGTTGTCTCTGCCGACCTTACCTATGCCAATAATCTCGACCGGATTGAGACCATCCGCGCCGATGGCAAGATCGACGGCGCGGATCCGTCCATCGCTGCTCTCAACGGCAATGTCGTTGTACGCTTCGCCGACCAGACGCTGGTGACGCAGGCGATCAATGGCGAGGCCTGCGAGTTGGAGTTCTCCTACACGCTGCCGACGGGCGAGAGCCTGACCGTCACAGCCCATGCTGTTTATCTGCCGCGCCCCCGGATCGAGATCTCTGGACCGCAAGGGGTGCAGGCCACCTTCGACTGGCAGGCCGCCAGCGACCCGGTCGCGGCCCGGATGTGCACCGTCACCCTGACCAACGACCGCGAGTTGTACTGACCATGCTGCGCTTAATACCAAAGGGGCTGGCTTCTGACTCATTAGGGATTTCTGAGGTTCCCAGCTCGCCCGCGCTCTGATTCCAT
>CANNCS010000176.1 GCA_947503115.1 uncultured Marivita sp. | reverse complement strand
TCGGAGCGTCTCATCCGCCAATCATGCCACGACGCAGCAGCGTTGGGAATCCTATGTCAGGCGGGGAACACTAGGTGTCAACGTCAGCCTTCGCGTGCCTCTAAGCTGGAAACAGGGCGATGACGACAGGCCTCACGTTGTCTCAAAGTGGACAAGTCAATATGGCAGTGGCTCTGCGATTATTTCGTTGATCATCAATGAGTTTAAAGGGCCAACCATGTCACATGAAGATGTTTTAGAATTGGTTAAAGCAGATGATTGGGAGTGGATGGTGCCAAATAGGTTTAATCTTATTTAGGGCAGGGCGGTTACTGTTAACCGGCATCCTGCAATTGAAACGTATATGAAAGGAGAAAGTAGATCACTTGATTTGACATTTCAGCAGATCATGAAGTCCTACACGTTTTTCCTGCGAGGAAACACTGTGCAGCTGATGTGCATTGTGAATTTTGAGGACAATGTATCAAATGACATGTGCAGGGGCCTCCCGTTTGCCCGCATAGACAAGGATCTTTCGGTCCGCGTTTATGGGCATCTCTTTTTTTTCACCCAATTTGAGTGCTGACCGACAAAATGCCGGGCCCGTTGGGTGATCAGCGGTGGTCCTGCTTTTTCGACCAGATTGCAGGACAAGGTGTTTTATCAAAACCCACCCCGGCTGAGTTCGGACACAACGGATTTTTTCGCTATGAACGCCATTCCGTATACTGGCGTCATCTTTTGAATGGCGACATTGGGATCGGTACGCTCCTGCATGAGCGCATGCATCAAATTGGGCGCTTTCAGGACGACTTTGGTCTAGGGTTGTGACCAATTCTTACCCTGAAGGATGCAGCTACCTACTTCAATGAATGCGACCATCCTGCCGAGCGCATTGATCTCGACATTTACGGAGCCACGAACTGAAAGCCGTATGAAAATTTCTGTTGTAACATCAGTATTTAATCGCGTGGATATGGTCAATGAGGCCCTTGAGTCCGTTGCGCGGCAGACCCACTCAGATGTTGAGCATATTGTGCAAGACGGGGCGTCCAGCGATGGCACGTTGGCAATTTTGCAGCGCGATGGCGGTCCTCCGATCAAGTTAAGATCGGAACCTGACACAGGCCTTTATGACGGCATCAACCGCGGCATTAGACGTGCCACGGGAGACGTTGTTGGACTCATGCATTCCGATGATATTTTTTCAGACGAGCATGTCTTGTCTCGTGTGGCAGAGACCATGCACCAGACCGGCGCTGATGGGGTGTACGGCGACTTGGTTTATGTCGCTGCAAATGATCCTAACCGGGTAATCCGCTACTGGAAATCAGGTGCTTACAATCAGACAAGACTGCGTAAAGGATGGATGCCACCACATCCAACCCTCTACCTCCGTCGCGATGTTTTCGACCACTTTGGTTTGTATGATACGTCGTTTCAGATCGCAGCCGATTATGAAGCGATGTTGCGGTACCTGATTAAAGGGAAAATTCGCCTCGCTTACCTCCCAGAGGTCCTGGTGCGCATGCGTGTGGGCGGCGAAAGCAACCGGTCTCTTGGTCGTATCTTGCAGAAAAGTCGCGAAGATTATCGCGCCATGAGGATGCATGGGGTAGGTGGGCTAGGGACATTGATTGCAAAGAACACCAGTAAGATCGGGCAGTTCTTAAGAAAGGAGTAAGGCAAATATGAGTAAACGCGCACTGATCACGGGTATTACTGGTCAAGACGGCTCCTATCTTGCAGAATTTCTTCTGGATAAAGGGTATGAAGTGCACGGCATAAAGCGCCGTGCTTCCGCGTTTAACACACAGCGGATCGATCACATTTATCAGGACCCGCACGAGGCTAATCCCCAACTGCGGCTACACTACGGCGATCTGACCGACACCTCAAATTTGACGCGGCTCCTCGCCGAAATCCGACCGGATGAAGTCTATAACTTGGGTGCCCAGTCTCATGTTGCGGTGAGCTTTGAAAGTCCAGAATACACCGCCGATGTCGATGCGATTGGCACATTGCGGATTCTCGAAGCCATTCGATTTCTTGGTATGGAAAAGACAACTCGGTTTTACCAGGCATCGACATCAGAGCTCTATGGTTTGGTGCAGGAAACACCTCAAACTGAGACCACTCCGTTTCATCCGCGCTCACCTTATGCTGTAGCAAAGATGTATGCGTACTGGATCACGGTGAACTATCGTGAGGCTTACGGGATGTATGCGTGCAACGGCATTCTCTTTAATCACGAGAGTCCCCGCCGTGGGGAGACATTTGTCACACGCAAGATCACACGCGGCCTGGCGAACATCGCGCAGGGGTTAGAAGAGTGTCTCTACATGGGCAATGTTGATGCGTTGCGGGATTGGGGGCACGCCAAGGACTATGTGCGTATGCAGTGGATGATGCTGCAGCAAGAGGCGCCGGAAGACTTTGTCATCGCAACTGGAAAACAATATTCGGTACGCGAGTTCATCATTTGGGCAGCGCAGGATTTGGGTATGACCTTGGCCTTTGAAGGGGAGGGCGTTTCAGAAGTGGCTCGCGTGACCGCAATCACAGGCGGCAAAGCGCCCGGTGTGCGTCTCGGACAAGAAATCATGCGGATCGACCCAAAGTATTTCCGGCCAGCAGAGGTGGAAACCCTGTTGGGGGATCCCTCAAAAGCCAAGACCAAGTTGGGCTGGGAACCGGAAATCACTGCGCGAGAAATATGCGCTGAAATGGTTGCAGAGGATCTCAAGACAGCCGAGCGTCATGCATTTCTCAAATCGCATGGCTATGATCTCCCAGTGGCAGTCGAAGGGTAGGTCGGCGTGGAAGGCAAAATCTACGTTGCCGGTCACCACGGCATGGTTGGCAGTGCTATTTTGCGGTGGCTGGAAGCCCGTAATGCTGAAATCGTCACACGCACCCATGCCGAACTCGATCTGACCAATCAGGCAGCTGTGCAGGACTTTTTTGACCAAGAGCGCCCTGATCTTGTCATACTCGCTGCTGCGAAGGTTGGAGGCATCCTGGCCAACACTACTTATCCGGCGCAGTTCATCCATGAAAATTTGATGATCCAAGCCAACGTGATCCACGAGGCATACCGATCCGGGGTCACGCGACTACTACAATTAGGCTCAAGCTGCATTTATCCTAAATATGCGACACAACCAATGTCAGAAGATGCCTTGTTGACTGGAACTCTTGAGCCCACGAATGAACCATACGCCATAGCCAAGATCGCCGGGATCAAACTGTGTGAAAGCTATAACCGTCAGTATGGTGTCGACTACCGTTCTGTAATGCCGACCAATCTCTATGGGCCTGGCGACAATTTTCACCCGGACAACTCTCACGTGCTACCAGCATTGATCCGACGGTTTCACGAAGCGCGACAAAGTGGTCGTGAGAATGTAACAATTTGGGGGACAGGCACACCGCGCCGAGAGTTTTTGCATGTTGATGATATGGCGGAAGCCTGTCTGTTTGTGCTCGACTTGGACGCAGAAACCTATGCCCGCGAGACAGACCCGATGTTGAGCCACATCAATGTCGGAACTGGCATCGATATCTCGATTTTGGAACTTGCCCAGATGGTCGCTGATATCACTGGATTTGAAGGTGCGATCGAAACTGACCCTACAAAACCGGACGGCACGCCGCGCAAATTATTGGATGTAAGCCGGTTGCAACGCCTTGGTTGGCAAGCCTCCATCGGATTGGAGGAGGGAATCCGACAAACGTACCAGTGGTTTTGCCAGCATGAAGCGCAAGTTAGGAGGTGAGGATTTCAAGGGGGCACATCGCTGCCAAATCGCTGCGTTGACGCTCGCGGTTTTCTCGCCCAAACATGGAACCGTTCAGACATGGCGTGGCGTGGTCTAAATGATGATTTTGGCCGAAACAACTATTCGGTAAACAAGCAGGCTGAAACGGTGGGTGATCTGCACTTCGAGACGCCATCTCACTCACAAGATAAAGCGGACGCTATGGGTGCTGCCGTTGCCACGGGGCAACACCGTTATGTCTGCGCGTATCCAAAGCGCGTTATTGCATCTTACGCTTTGCCAGACGTAGGCGCGCCTTAAGTCGATTTTGCAATTCTTTGATGGTTTGGCCTGTGGTCAGGTCTTGGGCCAGGTTGATTTCGGCGAGCTTGAAGGGGACCACTGACCCAACTTGGTTGCGACTATAAAGATAGTGAAAACCCGAATAATAAGTTGCTTTAATAATATCCTGCAAAACATCAGAGAGGGCTTCGATATACGTCACGACCTGTTGGTGGGATAAGGTGTCTTTTGAGCGCGACTCTGGCCTATAGCCTCCCTCACTTGGGCCAAACAGTCTAAGCCGGGGGCTTTCTTTGCCAAAGGGAGAAGCAGCTTCGAGGTAGATCACACCGGGGAACGACTTTCCTTTAAACCCATGCTCTCGCCAAATATATTCGGCTGCATCGGTTACCAGCCGGCGTGTAAAGGCAATGTCTTCCAACGAAACTCGAAGATACGGTAGATGCGCATCATACGCATGCAAAGTTCGTCCATACCACCCGAGAAGTTCAGGGCTCAAGTTGCGCGTTACTCCTGGGTAGACTGACACGGGCATCTTACCATTATGTCCCAAAGACTTTGGTATTGTGGCTGCATTCGTCTGATAAACAGGACCGTCGGATTCCACGCGATCGAAAATCGCCTGAATTTCCAAAGCAAGATCGACCATAAAGTCTGCGTGCTCAGGTGTGTTTTGATCCATAGGCAAGGGAATACTGTCTGTATTGCGCTGAAGCATGAGGTGTTTTTCACCCGTGGTCGCTATCGATGGCCTGACCGATAGACCATCTTGTCGCCTGCCTCCGGCGCTGTTCAATTGAAACGGCAGCGTTGTCGCTCTCAACATGCCGCGATCGCTGGTCGGGAGAGCTAGGATGCAAGACATATCCGAATACAGGCAAAACACTGCGACGCTATTGTCTTTAAGCTTAATCGCCATGCCCAAAGGCTTGTGAAGCTGGCCTAAAGCCAATTGCGGCACACATACACCTACTTGACCGTGGTTTTGCAACGGATTGGTTTCAAGGGCTGATGCGAGCGCCTCAGTCGCCATGGTGCGGTGAGGGCTTTCAGGCCGCTCAAGGAAATGTGTCTGGAATGACTTTGAATATCGAAGCCCTTTAAGGCCATTTGAGATCAACTCACGCTGTGTTTCCCTGTCGTACATCTCAAAATCCATGTCCTGATTGGGCTGCCAACAAAAGGCTCGCTGCCATACACATCTCCAGCTGTATAGGCCGTCGGTATTGGAGCCTAGCAGACGCGATTGAGTGCTACGCAGGTTGATAGAACATTGCAAAGCGTCAAGATGTGGGACACCAGCAGATCAGCTATGGCATCGATAATCATGATGTCTTCTGCTGCTCATTTGTAGAAGGAACATTATACCAAAGGGGCTGGCTTCTGACTCATTAGGGATTTCTGAGGTTCCCAGCTCGCCCGCGCTCTGATTCCATG
>CANNCS010000175.1 GCA_947503115.1 uncultured Marivita sp. | reverse complement strand
TATTGCAATGTTCAGCAGCTGATACCCGAGGATCGGGTCTGCCAGCTTCTGCGCGACCTGTTTAGGGCCACCAGCTTACCGAAAGCGGCGTTCGGCATCTGGACGAGACTGGACTTCGTGTCGCCGGCAAGCTGCACTGGCTGCACGGCTTCCAGAACTTCCCGCAGCAGAACGGCGTCAGGATCGCCGGTCAGGCGCTCAGCCTGGGTTTCGATCGAAAGGGAGCGGTTGAAACCGGCCGTGACCGGTCGTAAAGTTTCACACATGCGTGCTTCCTTGGCTGCTGCGGACCTTGTCTCAACAGCATGATTCTACAGTGATATTGGACGCACGCAACTTCCCGGAAATGAATTGGACGAATAAGACGGGGTTAAAAATGGCGCCTTCTGATCGAGAACCTCTTCGCAAAGATCAAAGAATTCAGAGCCATAGCGACTCGCTAAGAAAAGACAGCGTCCAGCAACACCGCGGCAGGAATTTTATCCATTGCGTCGCGTCTGAACTGAATTGGTTCGGTGAGCAGTACCAATGCCGCTGGATTAGCCATTGACCGTTGTAGTCATCTCTGAATGTCTGGGTGCGATGCGCAACAGATTGTCTTGTTGAGGATAATTTTGATCTGAGTGCTTGACGCACTCTGCACGGAAAGCGCATTATCACGGCGTTATGACTGTATCGTGATGAACCTCATACTCGAGTCGAGGTTCACATCAATCGCGTCAAGAGTATCGCTACATGTAGTTCATACTAGGAGAACACAATGAAAAAATCTAACTTGATGCTGACAACAGCAACAGTTGCTCTACTGGCAGGTACAGCGCCTGTGCTTGCTCAGCAAGTAACCTCCGAATCGTATTCGGGTAGTGTTGCGGGCGCACTTCAGAGCGATACCGGCTTTCTGACCGGTGGTCAGGTCCAGGTGAATGGCGTGGGTCAGGGTTCGCTTGTTTTGTCGCGTGGCCAAGCAAACATTGACGTGCAAACAGGGACCTTTGCCGGTACAGATGGTGTAGGCCCGGAGTCTTCGTCTGCTTTCTTGACCACTCTTGATTTTGACCGCGATGTTAGCACCGGCGCTGCACTCGTGGGTGTGGGTAATGTGGTTGCACAAGGTGAATCGCTCGCTGGATCGGGTGTTGTCGGCACGTCCAACAGCTCCTCGAGCGTTTCCGGAGTTGGGACTTATGATGTTATTGACGGTGAAGCCGTGACGCCGACAGATTTCGCGGCTTCAGCCACAACAACCAGCTCTGCAACGGGTGGTTTGGTTGGCTCCTTGAGCACATCAAACACGATTCAGATGTTGGGCACAGGCGCTTTGTTTGCGGGTTCTCAAGCGCTTGATATCGGCGAGCGTACACAGGCCTACTCTGCTGGCTTCACAGACTTTGTTGCCTATGATGGTGACGGCGTTGTTGTCAGCGTTATTTCTTCGCCCTTCGAGACGACGACCGACACGTTTGATACTGGCAGTATCCTCGCTGGAAATGATAGCGGTGCGGGCTTTGGCATTGATACAGCTCTGTCTGGCGACAACAGCAATATTGACTTGAATGTTGCCAACGCAGGTAACGGTTCCATCCTCGTGTCTGGTTCGACTGGTGGTTTCTTCGGCCAGGGCACAACGTTCGGTGCGACAGGAACGCTGGATATCTCTGACGTTGGTGGCTTCTTTGACGCTCCGATCCCATAATTCCATGGTATGATTTCTGGACCTACCGGTCAGTTTAATCTGACCGGTAGGTTTTTAAGTATGTACTCTGTGACGCGTGCTTCCATTTCGCGAGTTTTGATCATTTGAACGTTGTGAGGATGGTCAAAAAATGTCTAGATAGTGGTGCAGCTCAGCGGAAAGGTACGTGTAGTGCTAAAATCGTCTCACTTTCGATTGTTAACTAAGCGGGCTGCATTGCTACGTTTTTGTCTTTTGATTTTTTTGGGCGCTTTCCATGCCGCGTCTGCTAACGCTCAAGCAACCACAGGGCAGACAACCAATGACGTTTCAACTGATACAAATGTAGACGTGACAGCTAGTCCTCAAAGCGGTGCCCAGTCTTCGTCTGGCGGCAACGTTTTTGATTTTTCTAATAATAGTGGTCGGAACACACCCCCGGCTCCATCAATGCCAAGCTTTGCTGGTGGCCCCTGCACCGGACCGGGAGCAGGCGTATCTGCGTCTGGTCCAGGCTTTGCGATTGGGGCAGGTAAGTCATTTGAAGACGAAGCTTGCCAGCGAAGAAACTGGGTTCAGACACTTGTTGGCGTCTCTCAGCATATGCCGGAGGTTGAAGCTAACGAGCTAAAGCGCGTTGCAATTGCCTTGATGATGCAGGACGAATATGTTGGTCCTGCATTCGAGGCATTGGGCTACGATATAAGTAATCCTGGGCGTATTCAAAAGCCACAACAATCTGCCAATGCGCGCGCGCCGATGGCTCAAAATCCATCTGTGAGGCAGTCGGATGCGCAGCCAAAGCCAGTGCGCGCTTCGATGTCTTCTGGATGTGTTGCGGTTGTCCCCAAAAATGCTTCATCACAATTTAAAGATTTGGTTGCAGCAAGGGGCTGCCAAATTCGTGCGCGATAACCAAAATCGGTTGTGATGTGAAACACATGAAGCGGAGCTGGAAATGTTAACAAGATGGAGTAGCGCGAGTCCGTTGAGTTTATTCCTTTGTGTTTCCGTGTCTAGTGTATCTGCTCAAGACGCACGTTTGGATTCAAACGCTCAATTTTCAGATATCGTTGCTTCCGTGGCCCTCTCAGTTGAAGGTGCTCGACAAAGTGCGATACAAGAACTTGATACTACTCGGCAAACTGTTGAGTTTTTGACAAAAATCGATCCAAGCACTGGTTTGACGCAAGCTTTCGTTTTTAGTGACGTAACTGGACTTGCTGATGACATGGCTGAATACAGTGAACGCCAATCTGAAACAATAGATACCTATTCAGATTCAATGAATATTAGACTTCAGAATTTGTCCAACCTTTGGGATATTCGCAATGAGTCACGTGTGTCGAGCTTTCTCGAGACTAGTTCACTATATGACATCGAAGAGCTGCCGACAGAAAGCATTTTTGACAATGTGGATGAATTTGTGCCAGCGCCTGACTACTTCCCTGGTTTTTATGTGCCGCCAGGCGGGTTCTTTTCCTTAACCGTTAACTAGTCTTGATCTCCCGTGTGTATCCATGCACACATAGCGCTAAATCTAATAGGAGTAGGTCCGTGTCTCTTCGTTTTGCCCTTCCTTTGGTTGTGTCCTCCGCAATATTGGCGGCATGCGACGTTCCTAATCCTGAAACGTCTCGCGTTGCGTTCGCATTAAAGCAAGGCGTGACAGTTCCAGCGGGTGTTCCATGCGAGCGCATTGATGAACGCTATCGCGACCAAGTGGCGGGCTGCGAGATTGTGGTGGGTCAGGCCACGCGGCAGCAGATGACGCGCGAAGAGTTGCTCGATTTGAATGAAAAGTTCAGTAGAGAAGTCACCACATTTGTTAATTTCGATTTTGACAAAGACGTATTGAGGTCAGATGCACGAGCTATTTTGGATCGACAAGCTGCGTGGATTACCCAATATGACGATCTTCACTTTTCGGTATTCGGACATACAGACCTAGTCGGCTCTTTGGATTACAATTTTGATTTAGCAAAACGTCGGGCTGATGCTGTCGTTGAGTATCTGATATCTAAAGGTGCTTCGCGTGATCAGCTTGAAAGCGTTGTTTCATTTGGCGAGACAAAACCCCTCATTCAAACAACTCGACGCGAAGAAGTAAATCGCAGAGCTGTAACTGAGGTCAGTGGTTATTTGAACCTCAAACGCGTATCACGTGTTTCAGTTGGTTGTGGCGCATTGACTGGTTCGTATGTTGCCAGCTATCCGCAATGTATTGATACGAATACACCTGTTGTTGTTGCGCCACCTGCTCCAGAGCCTGAACCGCCGACAGTCGTTGAAACTGAATATGGATATAATACAAACACTGATGCCGAATCCAGTGAGGTGCGGGGCCGTGCGTCCATAACCGACGATGGCGAGGGTAATCGCGTAACTGAGGCTTCCGGAGAAACAGGTCCTGAGGACAATCCACGGACGACAACTTTTGCGCGTTCTGAGACGAGTACGGAAACCCCGTCTAATTTGACAGCAAATGCAACCAATCGTCATGGATCATTTGGCGTGAGCATGAACTTGAACGAGGATGGGACACCGGACTATGGCAGTGTGTCTCATCTTGATTGACGACGATTTTGGGATTTTTGAGGTAGCATGTCAGTAAAATTAGCTTTGCGTGGAATGGTCGTATTCGGCATGCTGGCTATGACTGCGTGTGCTCCATCCTCGAATCTCATCAACGTGCGCGGTCAAGACGTTCCGACGGCAATTTTTATTTTCTTCGATAAGGATTCGGCGATTCCGCAGGAGGAATCGGAGCGCGCGATCAACGAGGCAGCGGCGTTTCTTGTTCAATATGACAATACCGTCGCGCGTATTGTTGGCCACGTGGCCCCGGATGAGGAACTGGCCTCTGATCCTGATCAAAGATTAGATCGGGCCCGCGCCGCAGCAATTGGTTCTCGTCTTGTGCAGTACGGCGTTCAGGGAAATCGTATTCAGCCAATCTCTGCCGGGCGCAGAGAAAACATGTCAGGGCAGGGGGGGGATGCGTCGATTGATCGGCGTGTTGATATTCTTTTTGCGACAAGACCATGATCGAGGCTGATGTTAAGACCAGTTATCGTCCGTTTAAGAACTGACTGTAACTCATTGATCATACGGATGAATTTTTCTTTTCGGGAGTGAGCCCCGCGGAGCGCATCAAGCCGCTTTTGATAGGTATCAAGGCAACCGTCTTCAGCAGCAATCTGGTGCATGTTGCGAAGGAGGCTAACAGCTTGATCATAACTTTGGGTGTTACGACGGTTGATCTCACCCTCAATCATATCCCACGCCTTTTGACCGCGGAGCCGGAGGGCTTTAAGGCATGTCGCGCGTGCTTTTTCAGCATCTTGCGCGCGGCGCTCTGCCTCTCTTTTTTGCTGTTCGGCTATCGCACGGCGACGTTTGGTCCGCAGGCTGTCGGCCTGCGCGCGTAACTCTCCTGCAGTGCGGTGCACATGATTGCCTTTTTTCGATTGCGCACGAGCACGCTGACGCAATTCTGATGCCACATGGATATCGCCTTCCATAACACGGATCAGTAAGTCTGTTTTGTCTTGATCTGTTAATTGAGAAATAACCCTGTGCGACAGTTTGCGGTCAGATGTCGCGTCAGCGGCGGACGCTGCCACAGTCACCAGGTCGCAATCAATGTTGTAAAACTCAACCATCGCGACCAGAGAACCGGTCAGAGGGGCAATTCCGGGCAAAGGCTCGGGGATGTCATCAGGAATAAGGTTGTCAGTAACAGCTACCAGCCATGCCAGATAAAACACCCGTAAATCGCCCGACAAAATATCCATTCGCAGTGGCGATGATTGAGCAACCTGCTGTCTGGAAATTTTTCTGAGAGCGGGTCATGCCTCCTGGCATTCCCACTTGATGTAGGCCTT
>CANNCS010000174.1 GCA_947503115.1 uncultured Marivita sp. | reverse complement strand
GGGAACGCCGTGCGCTGGACGCGCTCGATGAAATCCGCGGAAACAGGTAAGAAGTGTCAGACTCGGAGCACTAGGTTGAGCCCAGTAGAAAGTAAATTCTATGCCAGATGATACAATAGTTCGCGTCACTGACCTGATCTTTGCCGGTAAGGCGCCGCGGGAGGCGGATGTCGTGATTGTTCTGGGCAGTCCTAATTCGACCGCCTCTGGCCCTGCACAAGAGATGTATCATGCGGGGCTCACGTCGTGGATCGTCGTGTCAGGTCATGGGCGTGGCGAAGGGGTGCCGGAATGGCAGATCCACCGCGACGCTTTGATGATGGCAGGTGTACCAGCTGACCGTATCCTTGTGGAACATGAGGCGACAAATACCCTCGAGAACATCATCTTTTCCGCCGCCTTGATTGGGGAGCGGTTAGGCTGGGCCAACATCACGCGCGTCGGGCTCTGTTGTAAGCCAGTCCATGCCCGGCGCGCCTTGCTAACCGCGCAAAGCCACCTGCCTTCCGGCCTGTCTCTTTCCGTGCATTGTCCGAGCGACCCTCAGGACATCCAGCCCGGGACATGGTGGCAGGACCCACTGAGCCAAGGTCGTGTGATGGGCGAATTGCGCCGTATCGCGGATTACATCCAGAAAGGTGACCTGCGGCTTATCCCGCCCGCCACGCGGCGACATGTTCACCTGATCGGCATTGGCGGCTCCGGCATGAGCGCGCTGGCACGTCTTTATCTCGATGCAGGCTGGACGGTGTCGGGTAGTGACCAGGTCCGAAATGACCAAGTGGAGACATTGGCCGCATGTGGGGCCGTTATTCAGGATGAAGGCCAGCCGCCGCCACCGATGACCTCGCTGGTTGTCCAGTCTCCCGCAATCGCGCGTAATCATCCAGCGTTAAGGGCAGCGCGGGAGCGAGGCCTTGTTACCCACGTCCGTTCGAAGGCTCTGGTAGATCTTGTCGCGGGCCGGGAGATTATCAGTGTGGCAGGAAGTCATGGCAAGTCAACTACCACAGCCATGCTGGCACTGATCCTCGACGCAGAGGGAACTGGAGCAGGTTACATGGTCGGAGGTGTCTGCGACGCGCTGCCGGTGGGCAATGCTCGACTGGGGCAGGGTATGCTCGTTGCCGAAACATGCGAGGCTTTCCGTGGCCTCGACTACTGGCAACCTGCCCATGTTCTCGTAACGAATGTCGATGATGAGCATTCGGAGCAATACGCCGGGCCCGAAGCTCTGCGTGCCGCATTCGCGGATCTTGTAGACCGTGTGCCTGAGGATGGGGCGCTCGCCCTGTGTGGCGACGACCCGACGCTTGCCACCCTTGCATCCAAACATGGCGAGCGGGTGCTCAGCTTCGGGACCAGCTCCGGCAACCGTGTCCGACCTGAAGATGTCCAGCTAACTGTCGATGGCTGCGCTTTTACGCTTATTGTCGATGAAGTGGAGCTTGGACATGTAACGCTGTCCGTGCCGGGACTGCACAACCTGCGCAATGCGTTGGGTGCCTTGGCGATGGCTGTCGCGCTTGGCATCGATCCAGAAACCGCCTGCGCCGCCTTAGCTGAGTTTCGGCCCGTCCAGCGCCGTTGGCAACAGGTGGCAGAAGCGCACACCATCCGCGTATATGATGATTTTGCCCATCATCCGACCGAGATCGAGACGACGCTCAGCCTTGCGCGGCAGGCCGCCGGACACGGGCGTGTCCTCGCGGTGGTGGAGCCACAGATGACCAGCCGCGTCATCCGCTTGGCCGACGATTACGCGACGGCTTTGGCCTTGGCGGACCAAGTCTGGCTGCTGCCCTTGTCCCCGGCAGGTGAGGCGGGCGACATCCCTGCGGCTGAAGCTGCTCTGCGCGCCGCGCTTGGGCAGGTGCCCGTCAGCCTGCATGAGGCATCCCTCGATGATCTTGCCGGCGCCGCCTGTTCCCAACTGAAGCACGGCGATGTGGTCGTCTGCATGGGACCTGGAGGCGCGCGGCGTGCGGCGCAATCCCTTGCCGAGCGGCTGGTTGCGTTGGAAGCTCTGCCAAGCGACCGGGCCGATGTTCCGGGGATGCCTGCTGTCCTTGAGGGCGCTTTGCTGCATCACCGATTCGAAGTGCAGGTAGAGAAGCAACCCGAGGCGGTCTGTGCGATCCATCAGGAGCAGAGTTGGACTTATGCACGGATGGCGGCGGAGGCCGATGCCATCGCCGCCGCTCTGACTGCGCGTGGCATCGGACGGGGCAATCTGGTGGCCGTCAGCATGCGCAAAAGCCTTGGCTTCGTTGCGGCGCTTCTGGGGATCGTCAAGGCCGGGGCGGCCTTCGTCCCTGTAGATCCGCGCATGACGCGCCCCGATATGGGACGGGTCATGCGCCGGGCCGGGGCGCGTTTGACCTTGACGGATGACACGTGGCGTACCCGCCTTGCAGGCTTTGACGTCCCGCTCTCCTTGGATGAGTTGCTCTGCGATACCCAAACAGATGCGATGTCGCTACGATTCGCCGCGCCGGAGGATCTTGCCTATGCAGTTTTCACGTCAGGCTCCACCGGGTTGCCACGTTTGGTGGGCGTCGAACATCGCAACGTCGTCTCGTACTTCGATCAATGCCTTGACCGCATCTTCCGCGCCGAGGATTATCGGCTGTTGCCCGTCACCGCCTCAATCAGCTTTGACGCCATCGTGCACCAAGTGTTCTGCACCCTCGCTTTTGGTGGGACGATGCTGCTCGTCGAAGACCTCACCGCCCTTGCCGCCTCACGACATCTGGACCGCGTCACGCTGCTTGGCGGCACGCCGTCCACTCTGCGGGCCTTTCTTGATGCGCGGGAGCTCCCGCCGCGGGTTGCCACGATCAACTTGGGCGGCGAACCGACGCCGCCTGAGCTCTTGGATCGTCTGCGTCGGTGTTCTGGGCTGCAGCGGGTCTGGAACATCTATGGACCCGCCGAGGCCACGATGATCGTATTTGCCGGACTTCTGACCGAAATGCCCCCGACTGCAGAGACAGGGCGCTGGATCGGCTACCCCTTCCCGGAGGTCCGGACCCGGCTGGTCAACGCCACGGGGCAAGAGGTGGGACCGGGCGAGGCGGGCGAGTTGCTGATTGGCGGGTCGACTGTCGGACGCGGCTATCTTGGTGCGCCTGAACAGACGGCGCTGCGCTTCTTCGATGACCCGTCAGAACCGGGCCTGCGCTGGTTTCGCAGCGGCGACATCCTGCGTCAGCAGCCCGATGGGTCATATGTCTTCCTTGGCCGCGAAGATGACCAGATCAAGGTCAACGGGGCCCGTCTCGAACTGGGCGAAGTCCGCGCCGCGCTGATGGGCTGCCGTGGCGTTCTTGACGCGGCTGTCCTGCTGGTCGAGGGGAGCGTGGGGCGCAAGCAGTTGGTCGCCTTTGTCGTCCTTGATGCGCTGATCGACGTGGCCTTCGTGCGGGAATGGATGCGCCAGCGCCACGCGTCCATCCTGTCGCCGCATAGAATCGTGGCGTTACCCAACCTGCCTTTGCAAATCAACGGCAAACTTGACCGACAGGCGCTGATGGCCTTGGCCGCCACGACGGCAAGCACGTCAGGCGATGCGCCGCAGAAGGACGAGGCGGCGGATGCTGTGCTGGCTATCTGGCGCGACATTCTTGCGCGGGAGGATTTGCAACCAGACGAGGATTTTCGTGCGGCGGGTGGGGATTCACTGGCCGCGATGGAGATCATCATGGCTGTGGAAAAGCGCTTTGACACCCGGTTGCCCCCGGATGCCATGGACAGCATGACAACCCCCGCCGCGATGCAGAAGGCTCTTGATCGTTCAGTTGCGTCTGATCTATCCAAGCTTGACCAACTCCATCGCCAGAGGATGTTCGTCGCGGCTTGGTCTGGCGCAGCGGCACGTCCTGATGCCTTCTTGCGTAGCCTCAATCCTGGTGGGAAAGACACCCTGTTTTGGGTCTTTCAAGGCAATGAGGAATTTACCGCCCTAGCCAAAGCGCTTGGGCCGCAGGTTACGCTCGTTGGGATGCGATCTGGGCATCAGAGCATTACTTACACTGCGGAAAGCATTGACCTTTTGGCCGAAACCTATGCGGCAGAGATCATGGACCTGCGGCCCGAGGGCACGATCAGTCTTGGCGGCAATTGCCAAGGTGGGGTCATCGCCCGGGCGACGGCCTTTGCACTGCGGCGGCGGGGACGCGATCTGGCGCACCTGATCCTAATGGAGATGGCTAAACCATGGGCCTATGATGCTCCAGTGGACCTCATCTACGGACGGGAGAGCGTGCTCAATCCTTACCGAGAGGGAGGCGATCCATCCGAGATCTTTGCCGCGTCCTATCCACAGGGCTATACCAGCCATCTCATCGACGGCACTCATGGTGCCTTTTTCCGGCCGCAGAATGTCGGGTCACTTGCGACAGTGCTGCGCAGCCTCCTTTTCCACGGAGAAACTGCATGAACACCTTTCCACCGCCCGATCGGGCGCAGAACTGGACACGGATTGCACGGCAATATGCGCGGGTCTCTGCCCCCCTGCGCCCGACGGAGCAGGATGTGGAACTATTCCGTCAGGTCATCGCGGGGCATGACGAACAGGTGCTGCTCCTGGGCGTAACGCCCGCGTTGGCGGCGTTAGGAAATAACATGCTGGCGGTTGAGGCGATGCCCGATGTGATCGCGGCTCTATGGCCGGGGGATGGACCGGATCGCCGGGCCGTGGCTGGCGACTGGCGTACCTTGCCCTGCCCGGATCGGAGCCGCAGCGCTCTCATTGGCGATGGCGTGTTCACTGCCGCCGATGTTAACCCCGCGGCATTGCTGCGCGAGTTCCTGCGCGTTCTGTCACCGGATGGGGTGATCGCCATCCGCTGCTTTTGTGCTCCGGCTCAGCCGGAACCGCTGGAGGCGATGGTCTCGGACACGCTTGCGAGGAAGCTGCCGGACTTGAACGTGTTGAAATGGCGTCTTGCTATGCATCTGGCAGCCAGCAATGCTGATTTCCGAGTTCCGGTGGTCACAGTGCTGGACACCTTCAATCAGCTTTTCCCTGACCGCGTCGCCCTGCTGGATCAGACGGGCTGGGCGACTTCGGAATTCGACTTCATCGACCTCTACCGCGGATCAGCCACGGTCCTTCGCTTCTTGCCCGAAGACCGCCTGAAGGAAAGCTTTGCCCGACAAGGGGGCGACGCGTTCTTGTTGCGACCGGACGGCTATCCGCTGGCCGCCCGGTGCCCGGTCTTTGTCTTACGGAAGGCTGGCGCAGTATAATGCAGGGAGATGACATGGCGATGAATGAGATGAAGACACAGACCGCGGGAGAAGTGGAGCAACCTGATGTCATCATCAGTGGCGGCCCCGTAGTATGGTCAAGCTGAAGGAGATGGCCACCGCAGGCGTAACCAGCCACTTCAGGCAGGGCTATTGTACTACGCCAGAGGCCTCTAACACCACCACCTGGGAGACTACCTCCCAGCGGTCCAAGAGGAATGACCAAATTCCTCAAATCCTCAAATTCCAGCACATTATACCAAGGGCTGCGATCATTGACCCACTTTCGCCCAATCTCTGGTTCCGATTGACGTGATGACGTCCGGTA
>CANNCS010000173.1:2500-5688 GCA_947503115.1 uncultured Marivita sp. | reverse complement strand
TGGACATGTTTTAAGAGATTGGGGATTTTATTAGGTTTGGCGGTGACCTACTCTCCCACGACTTGAGTCGCAGTACCATTGGCGCGGTGGCACTTAACGGCCGGGTTCGGAAAGGGACCGGGTGTTTTGCTCACGCTATGACCACCAAACCGAATAAAATCCCCACGGCGCGATTTGAGCGCCGTGTCAAAATCAACGAGTTGTCCGAGCCAAGTTTTCACTTTGGTGTAGTGCTTTTGTTCCAGTCCTTAGCGTTGCGTTAGCGCGGCGTTGGTTTTGTTTTTACTGGATCAAATCAAGCCTATCGGGCCATTAGTACCGGTCAGCTGAACGCATTGCTGCGCTTACACCTCCGGCCTATCGACGTGGTGGTCTACCACGGCCCTCAGGGATACCTTGTTTTGAGGGGGGCTTCCCGCTTAGATGCCTTCAGCGGTTATCCTTTCCGATCATAGCTACCCTGCACTGCTGCTGGCGCAACAACAGGTCCACCAGTGGATCGTTCACCCCGGTCCTCTCGTACTAGGGGCAACTCCTCTCAAGTATCCTACACCCACGGCAGATAGGGACCGAACTGTCTCACGACGTTCTAAACCCAGCTCACGTACCTCTTTAAACGGCGAACAGCCGTACCCTTGGGACCTGCTCCAGCCCCAGGATGAGATGAGCCGACATCGAGGTGCCAAACACTGCCGTCGATATGGACTCTTGGGCAGTATCAGCCTGTTATCCCCGGCGTACCTTTTATCCGTTGAGCGATGGCCCTCCCACTTGGGACCACCGGATCACTATGGCCGTCTTTCGACTCTGCTCGACTTGTCAGTCTTGCAGTCAGGCTGGCTTCTGCCATTGCACTCAACGAGCGATTTCCGACCGCTCTGAGCCAACCTTCGCGCGCCTCCGTTACGCTTTAGGAGGCGACCGCCCCAGTCAAACTACCCGCCACGCAGGGTCCCGGATCCGGATAACGGACCGCGGTTAGACATCAAGAGTGCGAAGGGTGGTATCTCAAGGGAGGCTCCACAGAAACTGGCGTTCCTGCTTCAAAGCCTACCACCTATCCTGCACATCACAATCCTGATGCCAGTGCGAAGCTGTAGTAAAGGTGCACGGGGTCTTTCCGTCTAACCGCGGGAAGCCTGCATCTTGACAGGCAATTCAATTTCGCTGAGTCGATGTTGGAGACAGCGGGGAAGTCGTTACGCCATTCGTGCAGGTCGGAACTTACCCGACAAGGAATTTCGCTACCTTAGGACCGTTATAGTTACGGCCGCCGTTTACCTGGGCTTCAATTCAGAGCTCTCACCCCTCCTTTTAACCTTCAGGCACCGGGCAGGCGTCAGACCCTATACGTCGTCTTGCGACTTCGCAGAGCCCTGTGTTTTTAATAAACAGTCGCCACCCCCTGGTTTGTGCCCCCAGCCCCTAGTTGCCTAGGAACCGGGCCTCCTTCTCGCGAACTTACGGAGGTATTTTGCCGAGTTCCTTCAACATCGTTCTCTCAAGCGCCTTGGTATGCTCTACCAGTCCACCTGTGTCGGTTTAGGGTACGGTCTGATGATGGAGCTATTTCCAGGAACCTCTGAACGGCCCCTCCAATCCGATAAGGAGGAACAATCTTCGAGATCCGTCACTTCCATCTGGCCCACGAATATTAACGTGGTTCCCATCGCCTACGCCTTTCGGCCTCGGCTTAGGGGCCGGCTTACCCTGCTCAGATTAGCTTTAAGCAGGAACCCTTGGACTTTCGGCGAGAGTGTCTCTCACACTCTTTGTCGCTACTCATGTCATCATTCTCGCTAGTGATCTCTCCACCGGATCGCTCACGCGCCGGCTTCACAGAAAAGACTCGATCCTCCATGACCTTCTTACGAAGGCTAAAGAGGATAAGTCCTATGTCACACTACGCTCTGCTACCATGCACTATGTGCATCCTAAGCTTCGGCTCATGGCTTGAGCCCCGTTACATCTTCGCCGCAGGACAACTTATTTAGACCAGTGAGCTGTTACGCTATCTTTAAAGGATGGCTGCTTCTAAGCCAACCTCCTGGTTGTTTTGGTCGTCCCACCTGCTTTCCCACTTAGCCATGAATTGGGGGCCTTAGCTGTAGGTCAGGGTTGTTTCCCTCTCCACGACGGACGTTAGCATCCGCCGTGTGTCTGCCATCTAGTACTCCCCGGTATTCGGAGTTTGGTTAGGATCAGTAAGCCTGTGGGGCCCCATTACCCATCCAGTGCTCTACCCCCGGGGGTATTCGGATGACGCTCTACCTAAATAGATTTCGCAGAGAACCAGCTATCTCCGAGTTTGATTGGCCTTTCACCCCTAGGCACAGCTCATCCCGATCCTTTTCAACGGATGTGGGTTCGGTCCTCCAGTTGGTGTTACCCAACCTTCAACCTGGCCATGCCTAGATCACTCGGTTTCGGGTCTGATCCATCTAACTCATGCGCCCTATTCAGACTCGCTTTCGCTGCGCCTACACCTAACGGCTTAAGCTTGCTAGATAGACCAAGTCGATGACCCATTATACAAAAGGTACGCCGTCACCTCTCAAGGAGGCTCCGACTGATTGTAGGCGTTCGGTTTCAGGTACTGTTTCACTCCCCTCGTCGGGGTGCTTTTCACCTTTCCCTCACGGTACTGGTTCACTATCGGTCAGTAAGGAGTACTTAGCCTTCGAAGGTGGTCCTCCGATCTTCAGACAGGATTTCACGTGTCCCGCCCTACTTGATACGTCTTATCACGCTTCCCATACGGGGCTGTCACCCGCTATGGCTGTGCTTTCCAGCACATTCTGGTCACGATCAAAGCTCGGCTGGTCCCCGTTCGCTCGCCACTACTAGGGGAGTAGCTATTGCTGTCCTTTCCTCCGGGTACTTAGATGTTTCAGTTCCCCGGGTTCGCTCTTATAAACCTATGTATTCAGTCTATAAGTACTTGGTTTTGCCTACTATTGATCGACCTTGCGGCCGACAATAATAAACAATCAAGTGGGTTGCCCCATTCAGAAATCCATGGATCAAAGCTTATTCTCAGCTCCTCATGGCTTATCGCAGAGTATCACGTCTTTCATCGCCTCTTACTGCCTAGGCATTCACCAAACGCCCTTCTCGCGCTTGATTTGATCCAGAAAGAACAAAACCGAATAATCGATCATGAACTTTCTGATCAAAAGTCACTTTTT
>CANNCS010000172.1 GCA_947503115.1 uncultured Marivita sp. | reverse complement strand
TCCATCAAGCACGGCGCTCAACTCGCAAGGAATATGGGGCAGAAAATCAACCAAAATGTGTGAATCTGATAGGGTGCGGCTTGGGGATATGGCGTTTCAGAATTTAGTACGCTGACGAAAGTCGCGCCAAGGTACCCGCCCGCCGGATCGTCATAGCGCAGATCAACCCCTGCCAGTTCATTCTTGCCATCTTTCGAAGGCAATTCATTCGGATCAAGATAGAACGCAGTGCCGGTTAGGTTGCCGTAGGACAGCTTGGCAATTGCCGCTTTTTCCCACGCCTTGCGTGGACCGAATTTCAGCGCGCCCCTCTCAAACCCGCTGGTTGCACCGTTGGACACCAACATGCCAGTGCCAAGGGACAATTCGCGTGGACCGACAGACAGATCATAAGACAGGCCGGATCCAAGTTGGCCGCGAATGGCAAGATACGCCTCTTCAAGCGTTGTTTCGCCATTGTCACCCGTGTCAAAGGCGTCCGTGCCCCATGTGTATGACGACACTGCCGACAGTTTGCCATAGAGCACGGCGCTCGCATCAAGCTGATATTCAAAGCTCACACCCGGCTTGATGTAGCCTTCAAGCCAGTTCGTGTCGGCATCGAATCCACTGCCCGGAGCGGTCGACTCCGCCAGATCCCAGAAAAGGTTTCGCTCGGCCACTGCGTTCAACCCGAATTGCAGGTGCCCCCGAATCTTCAGCCCGTTCGAATCATAGAACAGCATAGGGTCGCGTTCCTGCGCCTGAGTACTGCCTGCGGTGACCAGAGCGGAAACGGCGAAGGTCGCCAAAAAACGGGATGCGCTGTCGGTGCGATAACGGGGTAATACGGGGGCCGCGAGGCGGTCTTTCATCGTCAATTTCTCCCAATCTATTTGTGGATCAGCGGCGTCCGGGCCGAGGCCCATCTTCGCTGACCTCAAAATTCGTCTTCTGAGATAAACTGGTTACGCGACATATCTTTCGTTGGATCACTATCCTTTTGAACTTTCTTCCATCCGTCAAGCAAAGGCATCCAATTTTCCACTTGCACCCTCTCCCGACACGCACTAAATCCCCGCCTACCAGATTGGCAGCGCGGGCGTAGCTCAGGGGTAGAGCATAACCTTGCCAAGGTTAGGGTCGGGCGTTCGAATCGCCTCGCCCGCTCCAATCCGGTCACATCGATGGCAGCGCGGGCGTAGCTCAGGGGTAGAGCAT
Organism: uncultured Marivita sp.; assembly: GCA_947503115.1. Lineage (GTDB taxonomy): Bacteria > Pseudomonadota > Alphaproteobacteria > Rhodobacterales > Rhodobacteraceae > Marivita. Next base: position 4,522 of record CANNCS010000172.1, on the reverse strand, counting down.
AACCTTGCCAAGGTTAGGGTCGGGCGTTCGAATCGCCTCGCCCGCTCCATCGATACTCTTCTAGAGAGACTTCTCCATCTCGGCGCGACGCAGGCTTTGGCCAGCGCGCGCGATGGTCTCGTGGCGGACCACTGAAAAGCCATTCCGTGCAAAAGCAGGTTGGGCCATCAAGCTGGCATGGGTCCAAAGCCGCGTTAGCCCGTCATGTGTCGCACAGGTCTCGATTTCATCCAGCAGAAAGGCAAAAAGCCCCTGCCCGCGTGCCTCGGGTAAAATATATGCAAGGTCGATATACCCCTCCCCAACCAGCGTCATAAATCCGACCGGTGTATCGCCCTGCGAGCCCAGCACAACGACCTGCTCTGCGAGCCGCGCCGCCCAAGCGGCCCCGCAGTTCTGTTGTGGCATCCACGCCACGCGCTCCGCCTGCGTATAGGGGCTGTCGCCTTCCCGGATCGCACGGAACATGATCGCGCCCAACGTATCGAAATCGTCTGGCGCAGACCTGCGCAGGATGAATGCTGCTGTCATGGTGCCTCCTGCGCCGAGCACTGGCACAGGAGGCACGTCGGCGCAATCGTGCGGTCAACGTGGCTTGGCCTGCCCCGGCCTCCGGCCTATAAGGCCGCGACGCAACTCAAGGAGAGGCGATATGCGCAGCGCCACAGTGACCCGCAACACGGCCGAGACAAAGATCACCGTCGAAGTGAACCTTGACGGTACCGGGCAGTATGACAACCAGACCGGGGTCGGGTTCTTCGACCACATGCTGGACCAGCTTGCGCGCCATTCGCTGATCGATATGACAGTCCGCTGCGAAGGCGATCTACACATCGACGATCACCACTCGGTCGAAGATGTGGGCATCGCTTTGGGCCAAGCCCTGACACAAGCCATGGGCGACAAGCGCGGCATCGTGCGGTACGGGTCGTGCCTTTTACCTATGGACGACGCATTGGTGCGCGCTGCTTTGGACCTGTCTGCGCGGCCCTTCCTTATGTGGAACGTCGATCTCCCGACCGCCAAGATCGGAACCTTTGACACCGAATTGGTGCGCGAATTCTTTCAGGCGTTCAGCACCCATGGCGGCATCACCCTGCATGTCGACATGCTGCACGGCTTGAACAGCCACCACATCGCCGAGGCCGCATTCAAGGCGGTGGCCCGCGCGCTGCGCGACGCTTTGGAAGTCGACCCCCGCAAGGCGGACGCGATTCCCTCAACAAAAGGTGCTCTCTGACGTGCTGACGGCCATTATCGACTACGAAAGCGGCAATCTGCATTCCGCGGAAAAGGCATTTCAACGTATGGCGTTAGAGGTCGACGCGGGTGACGTTGTCGTCACCGCCGACCCCGACGTCATCGCAGGCGCGGATCGACTGGTCCTGCCCGGCGACGGCGCGTTCCCGGCGTGCGCCACCGCGTTGCGCACCTCTGGCGCTTTCGCCGCGATGGTCGAGGCGGTCGAGGTCAAGGCCCGGCCTTTTCTGGGGATCTGCGTCGGCATGCAGCTCATGGCGCGCCAAGGTCTGGAATACACCCCGACCGACGGGCTGGGCTGGATCGACGGTGTGGTCGAACGGATCATACCCGCTGACGCAGCAATGAAAGTGCCGCACATGGGGTGGAACGATCTGGTGATCGACGCCCCCCACCCGGTGCTGGACGGGGTTGAGACAGGAGAGCATGCCTATTTCGTGCATTCCTACCAGATGCGCGTCGACACCGCGTCACAGCGCGTGGCGCATGTGGCCTATGGCGGCGACGTGACCGCCATCGTGGCACGCGACAACATGGTGGGCTTTCAGTTTCACCCAGAGAAAAGCGCCGCCACCGGATTGCGGATGATCGCCAATTTCCTGACCTGGACGCCCTGACTTATTGCCGGTTGAGGTAGGTTTGCAACACGGCAAGCGTGTCGTCGTCTCCCTGCGCGAAATCCCAAACACTGGCGCCGGAAAAACATCCGTGCCCAGTGTCACCTGCCCGCGCGTGAATGTCGGCCCCTGCCATCAACAGTGCTTCTGTCGCGACGGGCTCCCATTCCGACACGGCGGTGATGAGCGGTGTCCACCCCAGCTTGCTGGTCCGCTCTTCGAGCGCCGCACCAAGGTCCACACAGCGCATTACGAACCGGGCGAGGTCTTCCGGCGCAAGATGGTGTGTGCGGCCAAAACCCAGACCGTTTAGAACATTGTTGTCTGTCAGACCTTTGTTCGGGTCGGCTCCTTCGTCGAGCAACAGGTGAACCACATCAAGCGACATCCCTTCCATGTCAGTGACAGCATGGTAAAGCGCGGTCTCGCCGAATTTCCCGAGCCGCGCGTTCACATCACAGCCTTCAAGTGCTGCGCGGATCGTGGAAAGATCACCAGTTTCGATCGCGTCAAACAACGCGCAAAGCTCGGGCGACAGGGACTCAGCACGCCAGCCATCCATGACAATCATGTTCTTAATCACTGCCGCCACGCGACGTCCGAAGTCTGAAAGGTCCATGCAAGCGGTCTCCATGCGTGACGCGCTTCATCACAGCAGGGAAATTCGTCAGAACTGCGCCGAGAAAAGGGATTTGACGTGCTTTAGTGCGGGTGATGCCATGCCTTAGCCGTGGCGCGTGGCACTTTCCTGAGGTGCCGAATTGAAACCCGGACTAGGCGAAGCGCGCATCTGGCTTCTTTGGGCCTCAAATATACTGGGGGGGTAAAGCCGCCCCAGCCGGTCGCGGGGGCACCGCCCCCGCAACGCACTATTCACTTCACCCGCGTCCAGGTCTGGCCCCGACAGATGCCCAACACGCAACCCTCAACCTTTAGCTGGTTACCGTTCAGCGTCATCTTTGAGTTATAAGTCTTGTCCCGATCTGGCGCCCAGATCTTGCCGCCCTTGTAAGCACCATTACCAGCGGATTTCATGCCCCAGATCATCTGCTTGCCGATATTGGGGGACGCAATTTTCTGACCGCTCGCGTCATATCCCTGCCCCAGCACACCGCAGAGTTCCGCGCCACACGTGCTGATCGTGACCAACCCGTAATTGCCGTCATCGCCGGGCTGTGTTTTCCAAATACCTTCCACCGGATCGGCAAAGGCAGCTCCGGCCGCCAGCACAAAGCCTGCGGCGAGTGTCATCAGTTTCATCTCTGTCTCCTCCCTCAGAGTGGTGCAAAAACTCTGACCCAAGGTTGCAAATCCGATCAAGATTGACGCTGGGTCGCGTTGCATGTGCCGTTCCGTCATGTCAAAGCGCTGGCGACATCTGACCGGAGACCGCACCATGATCCTCTATCCCGCCATCGACCTCAAAGACGGACAGGCCGTCCGCCTCCTGCGCGGCGACATGGAGAAATCCACCGTTTTCAACGACGACCCCGCCGCTCAGGCGATGGAGTTTGTCGAAGCGGGCTGCGAATGGCTGCATCTGGTCGACCTGAACGGCGCCTTCGCCGGAGAACCCGTGAACGCAGCGGCGGTCGAGGCGATTCTTGAACGCTGCAAAGTCCCCGCGCAGTTGGGCGGCGGAATTCGTGATATGGGAACCATCGAACGCTGGCTCGACAAGGGATTGCAACGGGTGATCCTCGGAACTGTCGCGGTCGAGAACCCGGAACTGGTGCGCGAGGCCGCACACGCATTTCCAGGCCATGTCGCCGTAGGCATCGACGCGCGAAATGGGCGCGTTGCCACCAAGGGCTGGGCTGAGGAAACCGATGTGATGGTCACCGACCTTGCGCGGTCGTTCGAAGACGCAGGTGTGGCGGCGATCATCTACACCGACATCAACCGCGACGGCGCCATGCAGGGACCGAACGTCGAAGCCACCGCCGATCTGGCCCGTGCTGTTTCGATCCCAGTGATCGCCTCGGGTGGCGTGTCGTCGTTGGATGACCTGATCGCGCTGCGGGACTGCGGCGCTGGCCTCAACGGCGCTATTTCAGGTCGGGCACTTTATGACGGTGCGATCGACCTGAAAGCGGCGTTGCAAGCCCTGCAGGGTTAAGGTGTAGCGGCGCCCGTGAATTTCGCCAAGGCACCCGCCATCGTCTTCAGGTAGGCCGCGTCATCAGACACGCCGCCAAGCTTGCCTAGCATTGCAGCGGGGTCTTCATAAACGATCTTGGTGCCGCCCATTTCATCTTCATAGACCAGCACCTTCAGTGGCAGAAAAAGGCCAGCGGCTGGATCGTCCTTGATTGCAGGCGTCCCAACCTTTGGGCTGCCAAAAATTACAAGCTGTGACGTGCCGATATCCTGTCCAATGGACTGCGCCCCAGCGCCATGATCGACACGGGCAAAAATTGTGATACCCGCCCCTTCCATTGCGGTGACCATGGCGTCGACGGTTTCGGTCACGCCCAGCGCACTGTCCTTGCGCATCAGACCATTGTCACCAGCCGAAGCGGTTGTGGTCGCCAAGGCCAGACCGGCGGCGAATAGCAGGTGTTTCATCTAATACCAAAGGGGCTGGCTTCTGACTCATTAGGGATTTCTGAGGTTCCCAGCTCGCCCGCGCTCTGATTCCATGG